>CAJQMK010000058.1 GCA_905479415.1 uncultured Flavobacteriaceae bacterium
CCGGAATACAATCTCAAGATTTACTGGGAAGAAAAATAACAATGAATAATGGCGAAGGATTAAAACTATTGTTAAATGAAATATTAACAACTGTAGCTAAAGCCAATAATCATCCTGAATTAAAACCCTATGCTGATTCTATTTCTGAAAAAATTAAACTTTCTGAAAAAGTTTTAACATCATTAATGCCTCATGCGTTAAAAGGAGATTTTGAAAAATACTTAGCAGATGCAAGTGTTTTTATGGAATTTTTTAGTCTAATAATTGTTGCTTGGAACTGGCTTGAAATTGCAACAGATTCACAGGAAGCTTTATTTAATGGAGATAAAAAATATTCTGAAATATTTTATAACAGTAAGATAGAAACAATGAAGTATTTCTTTGATTATGAATTACCTAAAACCGTAAGTCACTCTGAAATATTAATGAATCCATCTTCTGTTACAATTAAAAAAGATGAAGAAATATTAATATAAATTATTTCTTGTTGTGTGAACCATCACAAAATCCATTAGGATCTATTGAATTTCCACAACCGCATTTTGGTTTATTAGACATAATTAGTATTTTTCATTAAATCGACAAGTTTCATGCCAAATAAAAAATTGAATCATATTAAATTATAAAGTTTAATTTTATTACTTTAATTAAAAAAATAATTATGGAATACGCAAAACCTATTATCCAATTAATTCTTGCTTTAGGAATATATAATGTTTGGATTATAAACTACACTAAAGGATCTAAGTACAGAGGAGGAAAATCAAATAATATGTCTGAGGAATTTGAAGCCTATGGGTTTAAAAGTTGGTTTATGAAGATTATAGGATTTTCAAAATTAACTTTAGCAACATCACTAATTGCTGGTTATTGGTTTCCTTATTTAGTAGATCCTTCTGCATTTTTAATAGGCACCCTAATGGTTGGAGCTCTTTTTGCTCATCTTAAAATAAATGATCCATTTGTAAAATCAATTCCTGCTTTAATAATGCTGATTTTATGTTCTACCTTAATAATACTGTAATTCACAGATGGTTTAATTAAATTAGTATTATAATACTTTGATTTCTTCTGATATAAATTAATTTTGCAAAAAAATATACGATATGGCTTTTAATATTGAAATGATCAAAAAGGTTTATGATGAGTTAAAAACTAAAGTTGATAAAGCACGTGAGCTCACTCAAAGTCCATTAACGCTTTCAGAAAAAATACTTTATTCACATCTTTGGAACGATAAATTAAATTCTACTTTTAAAAGAGGTGAAGATTATGTTGATTTTGCTCCTGATAGAATAGCTTGTCAAGACGCTACCGCTCAAATGGCTCTTTTACAATTCATGCAAGCTGGAAAGAATAAAGTTGCAGTACCAACAACTGTTCATTGTGATCATTTAATACAAGCTTCTGTTGGAGCTAGTAAAGATTTACAATCAGCATTAAACAACAGTAATGAAGTCTTTAATTTTTTAGAATCAGTTTCTAATAAGTATGGAATTGGTTTTTGGAAACCAGGAGCCGGAATTATTCATCAAGTTGTATTGGAAAACTATGCGTTTCCAGGCGGAATGATGATAGGAACGGATTCACATACCGTTAACGCAGGAGGACTTGGAATGGTAGCTATTGGAGTTGGAGGAGCAGATGCTGTTGACGTGATGGCTGGAATGCCTTGGGAATTGAAATTTCCAAAATTAATAGGTATTAAGTTAACTGGAAAACTATCTGGTTGGACAGCACCAAAAGATGTTATTTTAAAAGTAGCCGGTATATTAACTGTAAAAGGTGGCACAGGTGCTATTATAGAATATTTTGGACCCGGAGCTAATTCAATGTCTTGCACTGGAAAAGGTACAATATGTAATATGGGAGCTGAAGTTGGGGCTACTACATCTACATTTGGATACGATGAATCTATGGAGAGATACTTAAGATCTACTGACAGAAATGATATAGCAGATGCTGCAAATCAAGTAAAAGAATACCTTACAGCTGATCCAGAAGTTTATGAAAATCCTGAAAAATATTTTGATCAGGTGATAGAAATTAATCTTTCCGAATTAATGCCACATGTTAACGGCCCTTTTTCACCAGATATTGCTACACCCATAAATGAAATGAGTGCTAAATCTAAAGAAAATGATTGGCCAATAAAAGTTGAATGGGGATTAATAGGATCATGTACAAACTCATCATATGAAGATTTATCTAGAGCAGCTTCTATAGCTCAACAAGCTATTGATAAAAACCTTGCTACTAAAGCCGAATTTGGCATAAACCCAGGTTCAGAACAAGTAAGGTTCACAGCAGAAAGAGATGGGTTTTTAAATATTTTTGAAGATTTAAATGCAAAAATATTTACAAACGCTTGCGGTCCCTGTATTGGACAATGGGCAAGAGAAGGCGCAGATCTAAAAGAAAAAAATACTATAGTTCACTCTTTTAATAGAAATTTTGCCAAAAGAGCGGACGGAAATCCAAATACACATGCCTTTGTTGCATCGCCTGAAATGGTAGCAGCAATAGCAATTTCAGGTAGATTAGACTTTAATCCATTAACTGACTCATTGATTAATTCTAATGGAGAAAAGGTCATGCTGGATGAGCCAACTGGATGGGAATTACCACCAAAAGGTTTTGAAGTTGAAGACTCCGGATATTTAGAACCAGTTGAAGATGGATCTGACATAAATGTTGTAGTAGATGATAAATCTAAAAGATTACAATTATTAGATCCGTTTAAACCATGGGATGGAAAGAACATTACAAATGCTAGGTTATTAATAAAGGCACTTGGAAAATGTACAACTGATCATATATCTATGGCTGGACCTTGGCTAAAATACAGAGGACATTTAGATAACATTTCGAATAACTGTCTAATTGGAGCTATTAATGCCTACAATGAAAAAACTAATTTTGTAAAAAACCACTTAAATGGTGAATATCAAGGCGTTCCTGACACCCAAAGAGATTATAAGAAAAACGGAATAGACACTATTGTTGTAGGTGATCATAATTACGGTGAAGGTTCATCTAGAGAACATGCTGCAATGGAACCTAGACATCTTGGAGTAAAAGTTGTTCTTGTTAAATCTTTTGCCAGAATTCATGAAACTAACTTAAAGAAGCAGGGTATGCTTGGAATTACTTTTAGCAATGAGGCTGATTATGATTTAATCCAAGAAGATGACCTTTTCAACTTTGTTGATTTAGAATCGTTTAGCCCTGGAAAACAAATAA
>CAJQMK010000059.1 GCA_905479415.1 uncultured Flavobacteriaceae bacterium
CAGATTGGTTTGATGTAAGTAGTATTCCTAGTCAAATCGAAGGTACTTATAATCGATAATAATTTTACATAGACGACTAATTATAAACCTTTGAGAAATCGAAGGTTTATTTATTTATATCCATATCCATGATATCCATAACCTTACTATTACACATAATTATACGAACACTTCCCGTTAAAAAGAAAACTTATATTATTTGAGTAGGGGAGTTGAAATTAAAAATTACTATTGAGATTTTTTAGCTGTACCTAAATCAATTGCTAAGCAATTAGCAGAAAAATTAAACAACACAAGACTAAAAAAGAAAAAAGTTCGAGTGACTGTTTTGGATTAAATTTAATTAATAAATAAAAGTATGAATAATAAAAAAGTTTCCTTCAATTGGGCTTTTAAAGAATTTATTTGGCCTAGAAGAAAAGTGGTTTCTTTTGGATTAGTTTTAATAATTTTTAGAAGTATATCAGGGTTAGTATTACCATATGCTAGCAAATCCCTTATTGATGATGTAATTCCTTCAAAAGATGTTGATTCTCTTATTTTGTTATTGATAATTGTATGTTCCGCATTATTGTTTCAGTCTATTAGCTCCTTTTCACTAACCCGAATACTAAGTGTAGAGGCACAACACTTAATTTCTGTTTTACGTGCAAAAGTTCAAAAAAAATTACTTACTCTTCCAGTAAGTTTTTTTGATAATAATAAATCAGGTGCTTTAGTCTCAAGAGTGATGACAGATGTTGAAGGTGTTCGAAATTTAGTTGGAACTGGGTTAGTTCAACTAATTGGAGGATGTATTAGTGCACTTATTTCTTTAATAATATTAATTAATATAAATGCAAAAATGACACTTTTTGTTCTTGTTCCAGTATCAATTTTTGCGTTGATTGCCCTAAAAGCTTTTGGATACATACGTCCTATTTTTAGAGTAAGAGGAAAAATTAACGCTGAAGTTACAGGTCGTTTAACTGAAACTTTAAATGGAATTCGTGTGATAAAAGGTTTTAATGCAGAAATACAAGAGCAAAAAGTTTTTGAAAGTGGGGTAGATCAGTTGTTTCAAAATGTAAAGAAAAGTTTGACAGCTACAGCATTTATTACTAGCTCCTCTACTTTTTTACTTGGACTGGCCTCAGCTGGTATCATGGGGATGGGAGGCTATTTTATTATGAACAACACCATGACGTATGGAGAATTTGTTTCATTTACACTTTTTTTAGGTTTTATGATTGCACCAATTGTTCAAATGAGTAACATAGGGAGTCAACTTACAGAAGCTTTTGCCGGTTTAGATAGAACTCAGGAACTAATGAACTTACCAGAGGAGAATGATCCTAAAAATCGTAATATAGTATTGGGAAAAATTCAAGGAAACCTTTCATTTAAAAATGTTTCTTTTGCCTATAATGATAAAGTAAATGTCTTACATGATATTTCATTTGAAGCTTCTAAAGGAAGTGTAATTGCTATGGTAGGTTCGTCTGGTTCTGGAAAATCAACTATCGCTGGATTAGTTACAGCATTTTTAAATCCAAATTCAGGACAAGTGTTAATTGATGGATTAGATTTATCTAAGGTCGATCTTCGAAGCTATAGAAATCAACTAGGTGTAGTACTTCAAGATGATTTTTTGTACGAGGGAACTATAAGAGAAAATATTCTATTTCCGCGTCCTGATGCAACTTTAAAGGAACTTGAGGAAGCTGTACAAGGAGCATACGTTAATGAATTCACTGATCGTTTTGAAAAAGGCATAGATACTCTTGTTGGAGAACGTGGAGTTAAATTATCTGGAGGTCAAAAACAAAGAATATCTATTGCACGAGCGTTATTAGCGAAACCTAAGATTGTTATTTTAGACGAGGCTACATCTAATCTAGATACACAAAGCGAAGCGTTTATTCAAAAAAGTATTAGTTTATTAACGAAGGACAGAACTACTTTTGTAATCGCTCACCGACTTAGCACAATTCAAAAAGCTGATCAAATTTTAGTAATTGAAAATGGTGATATTGTTGAACGTGGAAAACATAAAGAATTACTTACTTCTAAAGGCAGATATTACGAATTATACACCTATCAAACTAGAATATAAAGTTCTTAATTACTTTAGTTTTGGGTTTTAACTAATATTTCTCAAACCCTCATAAACCACAATACTTACAGCATTTGCTAAGTTTAAACTTCTAACATGATTGCTGTATATTGGAATTTTATAAAGTTTATCTGAGTTTTTAGCTATTATATCTTTTGATAAACCAACAGACTCTTTTCCGAAAACAAGAAACATATCATCTTTATAGTCAATAGAATAACAACTCTTTTCTGCAGAACTTGATAGATAGACCATGTTTTTATCATTATTTATTGATAAAAAATCATTTATATTTTCATAAATTTTTACAGAAATGTGTTTCCAGTAATCTAGTCCAGCTCTTTTTAATCTAGTATCATTTATTTCAAATCCAAATGGCTTTACTAAATGCAAAGTTGATCCTGATGCTAAGGCGAGACGACCAATATTTCCAGTGTTCGTAGGTATTTCTGGTTCAATAAGTACAATGTTAAAACCCATTTTATTTTATATTTTTTAATTTATAATTCTAGATTTTAATATAGTTAAAAGCATTAAAGGCAACGATTAAGGCAACCAAAAAAATAAACCCCTGTAAATCAATGACTTACAAGGGTTTTTGCGGAGAGACGGGGACTCGAACCCCGGCGACAGTTACCCGTCGACAGATTAGCAATCTGCTCCATTACCACTCTGGCACCTCTCCAATAGGTCTTTTCAGTTAAAAGAG
>CAJQMK010000060.1 GCA_905479415.1 uncultured Flavobacteriaceae bacterium
GGGCAATTTTATCTCCTAACTTTATTTTTATAAATTGTGTTATTGTTGTAATTCTTTCTTTTAAAAAAAGGGGAACAAAAATAAATGTGGCAATTAAAATACCCTGAACAGCATTAATTTCAAGATTCGCCTGAGCTAGTCCATATAAATATGCAGATCCCATCATACCAAGAAATTGATAACCTTGAATGTTTGTAGCAATTGTGGACAACGCAACTGAATACCATTTAAGGTTTCTATTGCTAAGAAAATACTCGTCAGCTGTACTTTTTTTATTAACCTTTCCTTTAATTGCCACCAAAAAAATTAAAATAAAATAGAATATAACTATAGTAAAATCTATCATAAATATTTATTTTCTTAATCCGTTTCCTAAAGGACTATCTGGATTCGATTTAGGTACTCTGTTAAATTTTTTTGAAAAATGAATATTATTGAATTTTGGTAAAACATATTTAGCAAATAATTCACATTCATCTTGATGGGGATATCCAGACAGAATAAATGATTTTATACCCATATCTACATATCTCTTTAATTTATTGTAAACCTGATCTGGATCTCCAACAATTGCAGCTCCACATCCAGATCTAGCTAATCCTATTCCAGTCCAAAGGTTAGATTCTACATAATAATCTTTATCAGACCTTGTTCTTAGTGAAGATTGCATTGAAACTCCTAGTGATTTTGCATCCTGAGCTCTGTTTTTAATATCCTCACCTTTTTCAAAATCTAAATTTGAGATTAATTTATTAGCATATTCTTTAGCTTCTTTCTCTGTCTCTCTTACAATAACGTGAACTCTAAGTCCAAACTCAACTGTTCTATTATAAACAAGTGCCTTAGTTTTCATATTGGATATCAGAATTTTTAATTTATCCTCGGTATCTGGCCACATTAAATATACATCACAATGCTCAGCACACAAATCAACTCCATCTGGTGAATAACCACCAAAATATAGTAAAGGACCACCATTTTCTTGAAAAGGCTTAACTGGTGCCGATGGTAAATTAATATTATAAAAATCTCCCGTAAAGTTAATTTCGTCCTTTGTCCAAGCTTGTTTTAATATTTCTATAACTTCTCTTGATCTTGCGTATCGCTTTGAAGATTCAAGATTACTTCCTGGTAAATTAGAGGATATTATATTTATTGTAAGTCTTCCTTTTAAAATATGGTCTAACGTTGCTATAGCTCTGGCTAACATTGGAGGGTGAACCTCACCACACCTTATTGCTGCAAGAAAATTTATTTGTTTAGTTAAGGTGGCCATTGCAGAAACATATGTCAGAGTATCTTGACCTACTTGATAAGATGAAGGACATAATACATTAGTATAACCTAACTTATCTGCTGTTTTAATAATTCTTGATGTATTTTCCCATGTGCTTTTATACTTTGGATTTCTTGATCCTAAAACGTCATCATCTCCATCACATATGGGAGCAAACCAAGAAATTTCCACATCATTTATCATAATATTTTATTTTTTTAAACATTAAAGCATCCCAAGCAAGTAATTCAATTTGATTAGATGAAATTCTTGGTTTCGTATTTAGATTAGAAAACTCTAAACTGTATTCTGTTAAATTATTAAAATTATAATTTATTAAACTATCAGACATGTTTAAAATAATTAAATATGTTGTTTTAAGTCCAACTCTTTGATAAATAAATATGTTTTGATGATTAGGGTCTAAATCAAAATAATGTCCGTAAATAAGATCTTTTGACTGTTTTCTAATCTGTAAAAGTTTTCTGTAAAAATGAAAAATCGAATCCTCATTATTCAAGTCATTTTCAACGTTGATTCTATCATGATTTGGATTAGATAAAAACCAATTATTATTTCCATTACTAAAACCTCCCTTCGTGCCGCTGCTCCACTGCATTGTTGTTCTGGAATGATCTCTTGATGTTTTATTTAAATGCAATATATATTCTTTTTTACTTATTCCTGAACTTATTGCTTTACTTAGATTTCCTAGAACTTCTAAATCATCAAACTGATTTAGCTCGGAAAAATTATAGTTTGTCATACCTATTTCTTCACCTTGGTATAGAATAGGTGTTCCTCTTTGAGTTAAAGTTAGCATAGCTAGCAATTTTGCAGATTTAATTCTATAGTCCTTATCATTTCCATATTTACTTACACTTCTTGGATTGTCATGATTATTTAAAAAAACTGTAGGCCAGTGAAACTCATCTACACTAGACTGAGTGTTAAATAATTTTTTTAATTGAGCTAAATTCCATTTGTTTTGAATCCAATTTTCACGACCAATTCTAATAATATCAAATAAAAAAACTAAATCTAGTTCCTCTTCTCTTTCATCAGATAATTGGATCATTGTATCCTCACTAATACCAAATGCTTCACCAATTGAAAGAATATCATATTTAGAAAGAACCTTTGAATTCATTTCTTTCAAAAATTCATGTAGCCTTGGTCCTGAAGAATATACTTTCTCTGGATTTAAAAGTTCTTTTTTTGATAAGTTATTAAAATCTTGATCTTTGGAAATAAAAGGGATAACATCCATTCTAAAACCATCAATTCCTTTATCTAACCAAAACTTCATAACATCATAAACCTCTTCTCTAACTTTATTATTTTCCCAATTTAAATCAGGTTGTTTTTTTGAAAAATAATGCAGATAATAATCATTAGAAATTGGATCTTTTTCCCAAGCAGAACCTCCAAAAAAAGAAGTCCAGTTATTTGGAGGAGAGTTTTTATCACCAGCTTTCCAAATGTAATAATCTCTATACTTATTGTCTTTTGAAGATTTACTTTCAATAAACCAATTATGCTCATCACTGGAATGATTTACAACTAAATCTATGATTAATTTCATTTTTCTAATATGTATTTCATTTAGTAACAGATCAAAATCCTCCATGGTTCCGAATTCTTCCATTACTTTCTTGTAATTTCTTATATCGTATCCATTATCTTCGTTAGGAGAATCAAAATGAGGGCTAATCCATATTATATCAATCCCTAATAATTTTAAATAATCTAACTTTAAAATTATTCCTTTAATGTCCCCTATTCCGTCGTTATTAGAATCATAAAAAGATCTTGGATAAATCTGATACACAACTTGTTCCTTCCACCACTTTCTAATCATGTTTTTTTCTTACTTGACATTCTACATTTCTGACTACAATAAATAACATTATCCCAGTTTTTTTCCCATTTTTTTCTCCATGAAAATGGAAAATTACAAATAGGACAAGTTTTTTGAGGAAGATTATATTTTTTCATTAATTAAACAAAGAATGTTCATCTGGCCATGGGACTATTGAATTAGTTATTTTGTTGTAAGGCATTTGTGCATTAACTGATTTTAAATATTTTGTTAAAACATTAGCTAGTAACTGAGATTTTGAAGTGTTTACAGAAATTAAATTATTATTTTCAGAAATATCCTTCTCCAAATTATACAGTTCAATGATTTGAGTATCATGAAAATAAATAAATTTCCATTTACCCTGTCTGACCGCACTGTAACTACCTATTCCAGGTCCAATTGGTCCCCACCAATTAGGATAATGCCAAAACAATGGCTTTTGTTCAACAGTTTCGTTGTTTAACAGAGGAACAAAACTTTGACCATCAATATTTTGCACAAAACTACTTTCTTCACATTTTGTAAATTCTAAAATTGATGGAAAGAAATCGTCAATTATAACTGGGTGGTTAATTTCTCTAATATTAGTTTTATGAAATGGTGAATAAACAATCATAGGAACTCTTATACCTCCCTCATATATTGATCCTTTTCCACTTTTTAAAGGATAATTATGATTATGCTTTTCTCCCTCTCTAGCAACAGCACTCAAGCCTCCGTTATCAGACATAAATACAACAATTGTATTTTTTAGAACATCCTTATTTTCAAGCTCTTTTAAAACAACACCTAATGCATGGTCCATACTTTCTACCATTGAAGCATATTTAATTTCTGAGTTTTTTAAACCAATATTTTTATATTTTTCAACAAAACGATTATCCTCCATTAATGGTGCATGAACATTATATAAAGAAAAATAAAGAAAAAAAGGAGATTTTGAATTAATGGGTTTTTGTAATTTTTCTAAAACTTCTTCACTTAAAGCTTGAGTTAGAAAAATGTCTTTTCCATGATATTTTTCAAGTCCTGGAACTGCCCATATTTTATTTTTCGAATTATTATTTCCAAAATTATCTACACCCAAATAACTTTGAGGAGCACCAGCAGCGTGACCTGCTATATTAATGTCAAAACCAATATTTAATGGATTTGAAGATGGATATCCAATTGCACCAAGATGAGCCTTTCCTGCATGAATAGTATAATATCCATTGTCTTTTAAAATTTGTGGAAGTGGAGTAGCATAAATTGTATTTGAAATCGAATCTAAAGTTGACAGTCCATTATAATTCCAATCAGGAAACTCAAAAATTTTGTGATTAATTTCTGCTGGTTTTTTTTTATTAGGATTGAGAGTCCAATTAGTAACTCTATGCTTTGCAGCATTCATTCCTGTCATCAAACTTATTCTTGATGGTGAACAAACTGGAGTTGCATAAGCATTAGTGAATTTCACGCCCATATTAGCTAATATTTCCATATTAGGTGTATTGTAAAGCCTATTGAATTTAGTTTCGTTCTTCCAAAATGAAACGGAAGTATCCTGCCATCCTAAATCATCTACCATAAACAAAACTATGTTAGGCTTACTAATTTCATTTGAGGAATTACAAGAAAGAAATAAAAAGGTAGTTAAAACAAAAAATGATCTTAATAATGTCATCATAACAATATACAAAAATGAAAAAAAATATACATGTTAAGCTAGCTTAACATTATTTTTATATATTTGTAAAGTTAACTTAACAAATAAATATAAAATGAAACTTAAAATACTAAGAATTATGGCAATAATAACAGGATTAATTGGAACAACTTTATTTAATAGATTTATGGAAGGAGGAGCACTTTTTATGTCTTTTGTTCTTATTTGTTTAATAATATCATTTTACTTCACTGTAAAATCTATTTTTAATATAAAATCAAATATTGAAATTTCTAGAAAAATGCTTAAGCATATAAAGGATAGTGGCTCACTTGGACTAGCTTTAGGTGTTATGGGTTCATTTATAGGACTTATAACTGCTTTTGATGTTCTTGAAGCAACTGGAGAAGCGAATCCTTCAGTAATAGCTGGAGGCTTAAAAGTTGCCTTGCTATCAACTCTATTTGGACTATTTACTTATTCCGTTTCTAAATTTTCAATACTTATACTTCGAATTGTTCAAAAATAAAATTATGTTATTATCAAAAAAAGAAATATCAATTTTAATTGAGATTGTATATTCAATTGTATTTGCATTAATATTTCTTCCATATTTTTATGAAAATCAAGAGAAAAATCTAATATTAATGGATGGTTTAGTTGAAAAAATAATTCAAATTATAATATGTACAGTAATCTATTTTGCTATTGCCTATTCTGTATTAGAGGTTGCTTTTAAAAAAAAGGAAACTAGAGATGAAAGAGATGATATGATAAATTCAAAATCGTATAAATTAGGTTATTTACTATATGAATTTTCCTTATTCATTTTTATTGGATATGTATGTTCTAAATTTCAAAATAAAGAATTATTAAATTTAACTGGAAACATTGAATTATATAGTAGTTTTCAATTAACAGATGCTGGAATTATCTTTATTGTTCTTGTTCTACTTGCATTTATATCAGTTATAAAATCAATATATCAATTTTACTTATATAGAACCGTTTAAAATGATATTAAAAAACAACTTGAAAGAAGTTAGACAAAACAAGGGTTTAACTCAAGAAGAACTAGGAGCAAATGTTGGAGTCAGTAGACAAACAATTATTTCGATTGAAAGATACAGATATAAACCTACTCTAGAGCTGGCTATGAAATTAGCTGAAAAACTTAATATTAAAATTGAAAAATTATTCTATTTTGAACAAGAATAGTTTTAGAACTAAATATTGTGAAATCTGTAAAATAGATTATTCTACAATGTATAGAATTCAATTTCAACCAACTAAAGAATGGGTTTTTTCTTGTAAAAATTGTCTTAGCATTGTAAAAAAAGATAATAAGTTTTACAGATATGGAGGCACTTGGAAAAAATAAGATTTGGTTTTTCTCAAATGTTTTAATTGTCATATCTTTAAAACATGTTAAAAACCAAAGAGGTTGAGTTTAATTATGATAATCAAATGTTTTTCAAGTTTCAGAACATTGATTTAAATAGTAATGAAAACTTATTAATTATTGGTGAATCAGGTGTTGGAAAAACTACACTAATGCATCTTCTTGCAGGACTTTTAAAATCAAATTCAGGATCAATTAAATTGTTTGATAAAGAACTTAATCAGATGTCGTCTTATCAACTAGATAGTTTTAGAAAAAATAATATCGGAATAGTATTTCAAAGACCACATTTTGTTAACTCTCTTACTGTAAAAGAAAATCTTCAACTTGCCCAATATATAGCTAATAAAAATGATAATAATAGAATTGAAAGCATACTCAAAAACTTAAATATTTTTGAGAAGTCTAACAAAAAAACAAATCAATTAAGTCAAGGTGAAAAACAAAGAGTTTCAATTGCTTTGGCAATTGTCAATTCTCCTAAGTTAATTTTAGCAGACGAACCTACCTCTAGTTTAGATGATAATAATTGTTCTAAGGTTATTAAACTTCTAAAAAAACAAGCTACAGATTTTGGAGCACAATTAATAGTTATAACTCATGACAGTAGATTGAAAAAACATTTTAAAAAATCGATTGAACTGTGAATATATTTAAATTAAGCATAAAAAATATTTTTAATAAACCACTAAGCTCATCTATAAGTTTAGCGCTATTAGTTCTTGGTGTTGGAATAATATCTCTTTTACTTCAGCTAAATACATTGATAAAAGATCAAATGGATAATAATTTGAGAGGAATTGATATGGTTGTCGGAGCAAAAGGAAGTCCTCTTCAACTAATTCTGTCATCTGTTTATCATATTGACTCTCCAACTGGAAATATTTCTCTTGCTGAAGCTGAGACAATAAGTAATAACAGAATGGTAGGTTCAAGTATTAAAATTCTTTATGGAGACAATTATAAAGGTTTTAGAATTGTTGGTGCTGAAAAAAAATTTATTGAACTATACAAAGGCGTGATTAAAGAAGGAAAAGATTGGGATAACCCGTATGAAGTTTTAGTCGGTTCTAAAGTATATGAAAAATTAAAAATCAATTTAGGTGATGAGCTAATTAGCTCTCATGGACTAAGAGAAACAGGTCAATCCCACGATGAAGGAACTTTTAAGGTTGTAGGATTATTAAAACCTTCAAATTCTGTAATTGATCAATTAATTATTACATCTCCTCAAAGTGTTTGGGATATCCACGAAACTCATGATCACGATGAACATGAAAATGAAAATGAACATGAAAATGAACATGAACATGAACATGAACATGATAATAGAGAAATAACTGCAATGCTAATAAAATTCAAAAGCCCAATGAATATTATTCAATTTCCTAGGCAAATAAATGAAAATACTAATCTTCAAGCAGCAGTTCCATCTTATGAAATTTCAAGATTATTTAAACTTTTTGGATTTGGAATTGAAACTTTAAGTTATTTAGCGTATTTAATTATAATTGTTTCCGGGTTCAGTTTATTTATTAACTTATTTAATTCAATGCGTGAAAGAAAATATGAAATGGCACTTATTAGGACATTGGGAGCTTCAAGATTTCAATTATCAACAATGATTATTTTTGAAAGCCTAGTTCTAACAATTTCAGGATTTATATTAGGATTACTGTTTAGCAGATTTGGAGTGATGTTCGTATCTTCACTAATGGAAGAAAGTATAAATTACAACTTAAATTCATTGAAAATTTTGAATGAAGAATATTGGCTTTTAGGATTATCTGTTCTCATTGGTGTTGTATCGTCTTTAATTCCAGCTATTCAAGTTTATAAAATGAACATTTCAAAAATATTAGCAGATGCATAAACTAACTTTCATAATTATTTTATTTATTTCAAGCAGTTTGTATTCTCAAGTAGAAATTGACTGGCTTAAACTAAGAGATGTTTATTATAAATCTGAATATGCTGAAGATGTTTATGGTTATGTTCAAATTCCATATTTTGGAGAAGCAGTTGAACCTTTAGACAATAAAGAGGTTGTAATTACTGGTTATATGCTTACTCTATCACCTGACGAAGGTGTGTTTGTTCTTTCTGAGAACCCTTATGCTGATTGTTTTTTCTGTGGTTTTGGAGGGCCTGAATCAGCTATAGAATTGAGATTGAAACCAGGCTATGATGATTTCTTAATGGACGAACTTGTTATTGTTACAGGAACTCTAAGATTAAAAAGAGAAGATGTAAGTAGTGGCGTTTATATTATGGACAATGCTACTGTTGTCAAAAAAGAAGATTAAAAATACCAATATTTAATGAAAAAGTATATTATAACCTTGATAGGCTTTCTAATAATTAACTTTGGTGGTTTAGCCATTGGCCAAGTTTGGACAGGTGATGGTGTAACATCAGAATGGTATACATCACTAAATCAGGCCCCTTGGACTCCACCAGGATGGGTATTTGGACTGGCTTGGACATCAATTGCAATCACTTTTTCTTTATTAATGACTTCGTCTTATTTAAATAATAATATAAAATCATTAAAACTATTCATCCCCTCGCTATTATTAAATATTATATGGAATCCTGTGTTCTTTGGATTACAATGGGTTTGGACAGGTTCAGTTGTTTTGTTGTTATTATCTTATTACATATATAAAATAATTGATTTAAATCGTAAAATATATGGTTGGAAAATTGCATGGTTAGGTCTACCCTATTTCATTTGGCTTATGGTTGCAATGTCTCTAGACATTTATATATCATTAATGAACTAATTATCTCTTTTATTTAATATATTTATCTGAAATATATACATATGAAAAATTCAATTTTATCCATAGCTATTTTAATAATAACATTAATTAGCTCAACAGAATTAACAGCGCAAAAATTCAAAAGCTTAGATAAAAGCCCAATGGATGCGACTGCTTTTCCAAATAGTTATAAAATCTCAGATAAAATTGTAAAGGTAATATATAGTCGTCCACAATTAAATGGAAGAGATTTAGTAAAATTAGCACCACCTGAAAAAGTTTGGAGAACAGGAGCAAATGAAGCTGCTGAAATTACTTTTTATAAAGATGTTATTTTCGGAGGAAAAGCATTAAAAGCAGGGACTTATTCTCTATTCACAATACCTTCTTTAGAGGGAGATTGGACAGTAATTATCAACAGAGCAAGAAATATTTGGGGATCATATTATTATAAGCAGGATCAGGATGTTATTAGAGTTTCTGGTAAAACCTCTAAAGTAGAAGAAAATATTGAAGCTTTTTCTATAATGTTTGAAAAAGACATGACACTAAAAATGGGCTGGGGAAACACTGTCATTTCAGTATCTATAAAATAAACTATGGAAAA
>CAJQMK010000061.1 GCA_905479415.1 uncultured Flavobacteriaceae bacterium
TTTTATCTAGCCTTTTTGCTGTTGATGATTTTTCCTTTTTCTTTAAAGAAAAGTAGTTAGGATTCTTTGGAGTAATATCTAATTTTTTTAGAGCAGCAGATGCCGGTGGCAAAAGTTCTATCTTTCTCTTTGAATTTTCAATTTGAGAAAATCCAACAATAGAAAATAACAGAAAAAGTAAAACATTGATTCTAATTGATTTAATCAAGTTTAAAAAAATATTATATTTCATAATTTACAATAGGCAAATATGATGCCTTTTAAATAATTTAATCTAAAAATAAAGTTAAATTACTTGAAATACTTTTTGTATTTGAAATAAGAAGCAAAACCAAGAACAAAAACAAATAAGCCTGAATAGTACACAAAATCAGGTGTAATTATTTTATCTCCACTTGCATAAGAATGTAATCCTGATAAGTAAAAGTTAACACCAAAATAAGTCATTAATATACTAGCATAAGCAATTATTGACATTAAATTGAAAATCCATTTCCCTCTCAAACCAGGTATTAAACGCATGTGTAAAATAAAAGCATAAATCATAATACTAATTAATGCCCATGTTTCTTTTGGATCCCATCCCCAATATCTTCCCCAACTTTCATTAGCCCATTGACCACCAAGAAAATTACCAATTGTAAGCATTATTAATCCTACGGTAATTGTTAACTCATTAATAATTGTTAACTCTTTTAAATTTAAATCAATTTTTTTCTTATTTTTTTCATTTGTAATTAAAATAAGAAACAACGAAACTATTCCAAGTATCATTCCTAGTGTTAATGGACCATAACTACCAACTATAACTGAAACATGAATCATTAACCAATAACTATCTAAAACAGGAACTAAATTTGCAATTTCAGGATCCATCCAACTCCAATGAGCAATCATCAATATCATAGCAGCAACAAACGAGGTTGAAGCTAAGGTTAAATCAGATTTTCTACCAAAAGCTAATCCAATTCCGACAGTTGCCCAGGCTAAATAAATCATTGATTCATAAGCATCACTCCAGGGGGCATGACCAGAAATATACCAACGAGCTATTAATCCCAGGGTATGTAAAACAAATAGGGACACAATAGAAAATTTTGAAAAATTAATAAGATAATTTAAAAACTTTTTATCATTAAAAATTTGAAATATTAAAAAAACGAACATTAAAGCCCCAACGTACATATACCAACTAAATAAACTTCTAAATATATCATACTTGTTATATAGAATCTCTGCGTTGATTTGATCCTTTGAAGGTAATACTGAAGAACCATATTTATTTTGAAAGCCTTTTATACTTTCTAAAATTTTAGTTGAATTTGCGTAATCATTAGTTTCTATGTCATTTTTTAATGATCCTAAATAAAGTGGTAAAATATTTTTTACATACAGTGAATCAATTCCTTTAAAATCATCAATATTTAAATCTTTGAAAGAGACCCATTTATTACCTGGATCGTTTGGAATTGGAAAAATTGTTAAAATTTTTCCATCTAAAGCTGAAAACAATAAATTAACTTTTCGATCAGTTTCGATAAAATCTTTTTCAAAAGCATTAGGCAAAACAGATTTATAAGATCTTTCAAGCTGCTTGGCGATTTTATAATTTCCTTTCTCATCAAAGAAATCTGTAAAAGCTGCGTATTTTTCTTTATTATTTCTTCCGATAATTTTTCGTAAACTATCGTTTCCTCTTTTTAAATATATAATTGGAACGTTATACCATAATATAGGGTCTTTAGTAATGGATAATAGAACTTGGTCAGCATTTAAATTTTTATAAGAATCCGATTTACTAACTTTTCTTAAAACCTCTGAAGCAAAAGTATTTAAAGGCTTCATTCTTCCACCAGAGTCTTGTATAACTATACTACCAAATTTAGATGCATGCGATTCATCAACTGGATTGTTGATAATAATAGAATCGATCTGACTTAAATTAATTTTTTGTTGATGATCATGTGAATCCTGAGAATAAATTAATCCCGAAAATAAAATTAATATCAGTGTTAAATTTTGTTTTTTTATTTTAACTTTTTCCAATTGCTTAGCTAAATCTTTAAATCGTGTTTTTCCAAAAAACATAATTCCTAATAATCCTATGTAAAGTAAAAAATAACCTATATAAGTAATTAATGTTCCAAAATAATCATGATTTACAGAAAGTACTGTACCTTTTTCATCTGGATCAAAACTAGCTTGAAAAAATCTATAACCTGAGTGATTCAAAATATGATTCATATAAATATCGTAGTCAAATGACTCTCCATCAATTACTGTAACTTTACTCATAAAACTACTGTAACTTTTTTCGGTCCCAGGATACTTTTCAGCTATAAAATCATTTAACTTTATTTCGAAAGGCAACTTGTTTTCAAGTGAACCATATTTTAATAAAAATTCTAAACCACCTACTTCAATTTTTTCTGGATCATTAACTATTCCTTTGGCTCCTAATAACCCTATTTCTTTATAATCTCCGTTTGATGAAACTTTTAGAAACAGACCATCTTGTTGTGTTTCTTCATCAGATTTAATAATTTCAAATCTTCCATTTATTACAGGATTTGGGAAAACGAATTGTAATCCAGCAACGTTATACAATGATCTTAATAATAATACTTGATCAGTATTTTGTTTGAGATTTCCTTGCATTTGGTCTGCCATACGCATATAATCTCCAGAAAAAGGACTATTAATAATTAATTCATTGCCGGAATCACTAATATTTATTGCTCCTTCTGTTGGTTTGTTTAACGCAAATAATATGTTGTGAACGCTAGTTACTTCTCCAAATTTTAAAAAATGTTCATGACGATTTCCTTTACTAGCCTCAACAATTTTTAAATATTTTTCTCCATTTTCATTTTCAATTAATTCTTTTTTTGCATTTTCAATAAAATCTATGTATTCAATGGTAAAATCCTGACCTTTAAAATCATAATTCCAACTAAAGTCATTATTTGTATGTTCAGAAAATAAAAAATCATCTTTTAACATTTTTCTACTAACCTCTCCATTTACTTCTCCATCTACAACAGCTGTTAAATAAGTTTTTTCAGAAAGAAAACTATTTGAAGTTGAGTTTTCTCTTATTGGCATAACACCTTCATAACCTATATATCTGGTCACACCTGCTCCTACAATTATTAGAATCCATGAAATATGAAGCATTAAAACTGGCCATTTATTAAACTTTAAAAGGTTATATCTTTTAATGTTAAATAAAAAATTTATAACAAAAACTACTAAAATAAGCTCAAACCAAGTAGCATTATAAATTAAAATTTTTGCAGTTACTGTTCCGTAGTCATTTTCAATGAATGTTCCTATTGCCATTGCAAATGCATAAACAATAAATAAAAAAGCAGTAAGTCGGGTTGATACTAGAAAAGATATTAATTTTTTACCCATTTATTTGTAAAATTACAGTCTTGATTGTCTTTATTAATATTAATATATGTATCCTCAATTTTTTCGATCATCCAACTTTGAATTCTTTTAAGTTGTTTTTCTTTGAGGGCTAATTCTTTAATTTTAATAAAATCCTGAGAATAATCCGCAATATGCTCATCAAATCTATTACTAACTTTAAGTATTTTATATTTTTTTACTCCTCTTTGATCTTCATCTAATAAAGGCATTGAAATTTCATTATCTTTTAGCCTTTGTGCTTGACTGTAAAGAACTGGATCCATTTTAGTTAATTCAAAACGAGTATCTCCAGTTGTGGGATTAATTAATACACCACCATTACTTCTTGTTTCGACTTCATCAGAAAGTTCTTTTGCAGCTTCAGTAAATGTTAATTCACCATCTATAATTCTTTTTCTAATTAAATCAATAGTTCTTTTAGCTTCAACTATGGCCTCATTTGTAACATCTGGAATTAAAAGTATATGTCTTGCATCTACTTCTTGACCTCTAATTTTTTCAACTTTTACAATATGCCAACCACTTTCAGTTTCAAAAGGATCAGAAACTTCGCCTTCTCTTAATCTGTAAACAGCGTCTCTAAATTCTTTGTGCATTGTAGGTCTATTTCTGTTTAATGTATACATACCTCCAGTTGCTCTAGATCCCGGGTCTTGCGAATACAAAATTGCTTTTGTTGCAAATGAAGAACCATTAACTACAATATCATTCTTAATAGTTTCTAATCTTCTAATGACTTTATCTTGTTCTTCTTTGGATACTTCGGGGTTAATTATGATTTGAGCGAGTTCAAGTTCAGCTCCAAAAACTGGTCTTTCATATTTAGGGATAGAATAAAAGAATTGTCGAACTTCATCCGGTGTGATTTCAATTTCTTCAACTATTTTATTTTGCATTAGTTCTGAAAGCTGCCTCACTTTATTAATTTCAAACAATTCAGATCTAAACACCTGTTCATCATTTTTTTTGTAAAACTCAAGTACTTTTTCTATGCTTCCAATTTGATCAACAAAATAATCGATAGTTCTATCTACATATGAATAAATAGAGTTATTATCAACTTGTAAACTATCTTGCTCGGCATGATGAGCATAAAGTTTATCTTCCATCAGCTTTCCTAAAAGACTACATCTGGTAATATTTTGTGTTGACACACCTTGAGATTGAAGGTCAATAAGAGTTTTATCGACATCTGATTCTAAAATGACATAATCGCCAACTACGGCTGAAACTCCATCAATCTTTATTTTAGTTTGGTAATTAGTACTTTCTGTATTCTGACTAAATACGAAAGAGGTAAAAAATAAAATTATTAAAAAGTAATTATTAATTGGTTTCATAAAATTCAAATTCATTTTGTTGGAGGGCATCTTCAATTATTTCGTTTTCAAATTTACTAA
Organism: uncultured Flavobacteriaceae bacterium; assembly: GCA_905479415.1. Lineage (GTDB taxonomy): Bacteria > Bacteroidota > Bacteroidia > Flavobacteriales > Flavobacteriaceae > MAG-121220-bin8. Next base: position 4,839 of record CAJQMK010000061.1, read on the forward strand.
TAAACTCCAATTTTTTCTTATTTAAAAGTACTTGTTTTAAAGTCGATTTGATAAAATCAAATGGAGCAATATCGTTTTTAAGCTTATAATTTTTAATATTAATCAAATATAGTTCCAAAGAATCTTCTAATCTATAAAATAACTTATTTTTAACAATATTTTGTTTTAATCTATCATTTATATCAGGTAATTTATTAAAAAAAACATCTTTATTAATCCATAAAGAGTCATTAAAATAATAAGAGGAAAATTGTAACGATATTGAGTCTAAAAATATTTTATCACTTTGTTTAAATCTTTTGAATCTTTTAACTACATCTTTTAAATTATAATTTTCACTGTTTATTTTTAAATACCTTGCATTAATTATTTCCTGATTAAGTTTAAAATTTAATTTATTTATGTTATAATATTCTCTTACAGATTGTTCTGAAATAAAAGTATCCATTGCAGATTTGACTATCTTCTCTTGATAAGCATAAGAAAACAATTCATTTTTATAAGACTCGATCAATTGATTTAAATCTCCTTGCTTTTTATCTCCTAAGTTTACAAGAGCTTTTTTAAACAGTAATTTTTCTTTGGCCCAATTATTTATACGATTTTTAACAAAAATCACACTGTCTTCTTCAGAAATTCCAGTAGGAAAAATCTCTATTAAATCGGATTTATAATAAAACTCATCTCCCAACCTAGCTAAAACTTGATCTGGTTTGTTTTCTATAAAATCACAACCAATAAATAGTAAAAAAAATATATATACTTTCAAAATAAAATTATCTAGAATAATTTGGTGATTCTTTTGTTATCATAACATTGTGAGGGTGACTCTCTTTTATACCAGCTCCAGTTATTTGAACAAACTTTCCTTTATCCTTAAGTTCATTAATGTTTTTACTTCCACAGTAGCCCATACCAGATCTAATTCCACCAACAAATTGATGGATACTTTCAACTAAATCTCCTTTATAGGGAACTCTTCCTACAACTCCTTCTGGAACTAATTTATTAGATTCATTAACTGAATCTTGAAAATATCTGTCCTTACTTCCTTTTTGCATAGCTTCAATCGACCCCATTCCTCTGTATGACTTAAACTTTCTTCCTTCGTAAATAATAGTTTCACCTGGAGATTCTTTTGTTCCAGCCAATAGAGAACCTAACATCACACAATCGGCTCCTGCTGCAATTGCTTTAGTGATATCTCCAGTATATTTAATACCTCCATCAGCGATTACTGAAACTCCAGATCCCTTTATTGCATTAGAAACTTCATAAATAGCAGATAATTGAGGATACCCAACACCAGCTATAACTCTTGTTGTACATATAGAGCCCGGTCCAATACCTACTTTGACTCCATCAGCTCCAGCCTCAACTAAAAATTTAGCTGCTTCTGCAGTTGCAATATTTCCAACTATGACATCAATTTTTGGAAATTTATCTTTAATTTTCTTTAGAATATTTAAAACCCCCTTCGAATGGCCGTGAGCAGTATCAATTACAACGGCATCAACTCCAGCTTTACACAAAGCCTCACATCTTTTTATAGAATCATTTGAAACTCCAATTGCAGCTGCAACTTTTAATCTTCCAAAAGAATCTTTATTGGATTTAGGTTTTAAAAATAATTTTTGAATATCTCTAAATGTTATTAATCCTAATAATTTATTTTGTTTGTTTACAACTGGAAGTTTTTCAATTTTATGTTTTTGTAATATCACTTCAGCTTCATCCATTGTAACTCCCTCATTAGCCGTAATTAAATTAGATTTGGTCATAACCTGTGATAATTTCTTATTATTATCATTTTCAAATCTTAAATCTCTGTTGGTAACAATACCAATTAGAATATTGTTTGAGTCTACAACAGGAATACCTCCAATACTGTACTCTTTCATACAATGCTTAGCTTCAGCAACTAATGAGTTTGCATTTAATGTTACAGGATCTAAAATCATTCCTGATTCTGATCTTTTAACTCGTTTAACTTTTTCAGCTTGCTGTTCAACAGTCATACTTTTATGCAAGACCCCTAAACCTCCTTCTTGAGCCATAGCTATAGCCATTTTACTTTCTGTAACTGTGTCCATAGCAGCAGAAACAACAGGGATATTTAAGTTAATATTTCTAGAGAATTTAGTTGTTAAATCAACTTGATTTGGAAGACATTCTGAATATGATGGCACTAACAATACATCATCGTAAGTAAGTCCTGTTCCAATAAATTTTTTGTCTGGGAGTTTCATAGCAATTAACTTATTAATTAATTGCATGCAAATATACTAAATTATTAATCCTTAAATAACTTGAGATCTTTTAATATTAAAAAAGCTGATAATAAAAATGACAAAGTCATTAATACGCCAGAAAATATTACCACATACTTGAACCAAAGAATTTCAAGCCAAAGCAAGTAAATACCTCCAAAAGTTAAAAGTATTGAAACAAATGGTTCTATTGCTAAAAAAAGCTTTAATCTAAAATTAATATTGGTCATACAAACTAAAAAACCCATCAAAAAGAAAATAACAGACATTGAAAGAATATGAGAATGAATAATAGTTAAAATTTCTCTTTCACTCTTTTTGAACTTCATAACGTCAATATCATCTTCGGAAAACTCATTGCCATTATACTGCTCAACTAAACCATTTGGGGTTGTACTATTTGAATAATCAACGAAAACTACACTTGAAACAAAGCCAATACTTGTTACTAATACAAAAGTTGCTATTAGATATTTAAATTCTTTTGAAAGTTCTGAAAGACTGTTTATTTTGAGCACCGCGCAAAAATACTATATTATTTTGTTTTGAATTAAAAAATTCAAAGAACTTAATAATTCATTTACAGCATTGGTCATAGATTTAACTGAGATCGTTGCACCAGATATTGCTGAAATATTTTGTCTGTAGATAAATTTATGATTAGTTCCCTTTAAAAGAAACTGCTTCAACCATCTTTTACTGCCAATTTCACCTCCCCAGCTTTCTCTATACAGCAAAACTTTTGCTTTTTTAATAACAAATTGATTATCAAAAAGAACTAAATACTCAAAAGTTTCAGTTTTACTTGGTGCAGTTCCGACATATGCATAACCAAGCTTAATGTTGTTTGAGGAAATTTCTAGAAGTCTATTTCCAGAAAAATCTGAAGTTAGTTCTTTGTTAGGTTGAATTTGTACTGGATTCAATTCAAAATCCTCTAAAACAAAAACTTTAGAAATTTCTTTTTTTACTTTTTTTAAAATGTTTTTGTATAAAACATTTTCATAATTAGAAAAAGAACTGCATAGTATTACTACAAAATATAACAAAACAAAGCTCCAATTTATTTTTCTATGCAGTTCCATCTACTAATTAATTTTTGAATTATTAAAAGAATACACCTATACCCATATTAAACTGCCCTTTTGATTCGCTATCAGGAACGGCTGTACCTTTTGATTGCCAATCCATTTTAAAAACAGCTCCATCAGCAAGATGATAAGAAAATCCAAAAGTAGTTTCTTTTCTATGAAAAGATTCGTTTTTAGTTAAATTTCCTGCGACTTCAGCATGAGTATCGAAATCTTCATATCTTACAAAAACATCAAGTTTTTGTCTAGCCGTTAATGAAAGTAAATTATATGCCCCCTCTATATAATATCCACTCATTTTTGAACCCAAATCCTTTCCCGATGCAAGATTGTACTTGTCTGTATCTGAAAGAGAAGCATTTATGTATTCAGATCTTGCAGAAAAACGATTTTTCACATATCTAGCGTCAAATCCAATCATAGATAATCCAACCTGAGAACCTACAACACTTTTATCAGTCGTTTGTGTTTTTCCGTTGTATAAACTTAAACCTAATTTAAGACCAGGCAGTCCATAATAGTCAACTCTAGCAGCAAAATTTGCATTGCTTCCTACAGATTCAGCACCCTTTTGTCTTCCAGATCTAAGTCCATTTGTTCCTTTTAATTTATAAGCTCCGTTATAAGAAATGAATCCATTCATTACGTAAGCTTGGTATCTTAATGATGCACTATTAATTCTACCATAAACTCCTAATCCCATTTCTCTCCACGTAGTAGGAACTAATTTATTATTAAGACTAGGTCTTTCTACACCATTATATGTTGTTGGCTCATGATATTCGTTAACGATTCCCATAGGAACTAGCATTAACCCTCCTCTTAAATTAAAGTTATCAGAAACTCCATAGTTTAAAAAAGCTTGTTCAACGTAAACTTCCTTAACATGCTCAAATTCAATTTCAGTGATAAAAGAAACTCTATCGTCAAATTTATAAGCAAAAAGCATTACAAGTCTTTGAACATCAATTTCAGAAACTCCAGAATCGGGATCATTGTAAGTAATTTCTCCATATCCACCGATTTTAAGGCCAGTAGCCATTGTTTGAAGACTTAACATTTGTTTTTCGGAACTGTTCTGAGAAAAAACAGAAAACGAAGTTAAAAGTATATATATAAATATTTGGTTTTTCATGTTATTTTTATTTAGATTAATTATAAATAGAGTGCAAACATAAGTGTTAAAAACTTATAAAGCAAGCTTATTTTTAATTAATCTAAATAAGAATAGTGAAAGTTTACAGTAATTATTTAAAATCATTAAATAACCTGAGAGCATGATTGTAACAGGATTCAAAATTAAGTGAATTAATGTTTGGTTTTTTATTGATTGAATTAAAATAAGAAATCAATTTCTCAGTTGGTAAGTTCCCTGTTAATTCATCTTTTGCCATAGGACAACCGCCAAAACCTTGAATTGCACCATCGAATCTTTTACATCCAGCTCTAAAGGCTGAATCAATTTTTTTAAACCAATCATCAGGCCTAGTGTGAAAATGAGCTCCAAATTCAACTTGAATATATCTGGGAATTATATTTGAAAAAATATTAAAAATATCGTCAGGAACTGCAGTTCCGATAGTATCGGAAAGAGATATTACTTGAATCTTTAAATCACTTAGTTTATCAATCCATTTTTCCACTATTTCATAATTCCAAGGCTCACCATATGGATTGCCAAAACCCATAGACAAATAAACAACCAACTTCTTATTATTTTTATCTGTTATTATTTTGATTCTCTTAAGCTCTTCAAAAGATTCATTTATACTTTTATTAGTATTTCTCATTTGAAAAATTTCTGAAATTGAAAACGGAAATCCCAGATAACTTAATGATGAATGACTGCAAGCCTCAAAAGCTCCTCTTTCGTTAGCTACAATAGCTAACAATTTAGATGTTGTATTGGATAAATCTAATTGATCAATTATATAAGCTGAATCACTCATTTGAGGAATTGCTCTTTTAGAAACAAAACTTCCAAAATCAACCACATCAAAACCGACCGACAAAACTGATTGTAAATAATCAAGTTTAATTTCAGATGGAATCCATTGCTTTATACCTTGCATTGCATCTCTTGGGCATTCAACTATTTTAATTGAAGACATATTATAAAATTAGTTTTTATTAACTAACTATCCAGTATATAATAAATATATATACTCCAATCTCAAATAAATATATGTTGTTACTAATTAAACTCTGTCTTTTTGAGAATGAGTTCAATTTATACGACAAAAGAGAAACCAACAGAAAAACCAAAGTAGCTTGTAACCAAAAAACACCTCCAAGTATCAAAAACTGAATTTCATTACTAAGATCAGTATGAAATAAAAAACCAGGGAAGAAAGCTATAAAAAACAAACTAACCTTGGGATTTAGCAAGTTCATTATTAAACCTTTAAAGAAATCATTACTTGATTTACTTTTAATATCTAATTCCTTTTTTTTATTCCTACTAATAAAAACTAAAATAATTAAATATGAAAAGTAAAGAATGCCTAATAATCTAATAAAATTAAAAACATATTCATTTTGAGAAATTATTAATGATAGACCTATTGTGACAAAAAAAGTATGAACTAATAAACCAGATGTCAAACCTAACGAAGTCATAATGGCCGATTTTTTTCCTTTAGATATGCTTTGAGAAATAACATAAATAATATCAGGACCAGGTGAAATAGTCAACAGTAACGATGTTAAAATAAAAGTTAATAAAACATTAATATCCATAAATAATTTATTGATTTTAGGATTGTAATTTAATGTTTATAAATTATTTTTGTGCAAAATTTATTAAAATGTCATATATCCAAAATTTAGAGAAGAACTTATCAATTACTAGAAAATCACTTGTAAGTCACAGTCTGTATTCAAAACTTGACTCTAAACAAAAACTTATTGATTTTATGGAAAATCATGTTTTTGCAGTTTGGGATTTTATGTCATTAATTAAAGCTCTGCAAAAAAATCTAACATGTGTGGATGTTCCTTGGGTTCCAAATGAAAATCGACTTGCTGGAAGACTTGTAAATGAAATAGTTTTAGCTGAAGAAAGTGATGTAGATTTAAATGGAGATCCTAAAAGTCATTTTGAATTGTATCTTGAATCTATGAACCAAATTGGAGCAAGTACAAAAATTATTAACGATTTTATATCCAAAATAAAAAATTCAAAATCTTACAGTAATTCAATTGATAAAATCAATATCAATCCTATTGTTAAAGAGTTTATGGATTTTACATTTAATATTATTAATACTAATAAAAATCATGTAATAGCAAGTGTATTTACGTTTGGAAGAGAAGATTTAATTCCAGACATGTTTATTGAAATTGTAAAAAAACTCTCAAATAGTGATGAAATCGAAGCAGATAACTTAGTTTATTATCTAGAAAGACATATTGAGATTGACGCAGACGAACATGGTCCAATGGCACTTAAAATGATCGAAGAATTATGCGGAGACGATGAAACGAAATGGAAAGAAGCTGAGATTGCATCAAAAAAAGCTCTAGAAATGAGAATTAAACTTTGGAATTATATTGAAAATATGATTAGCTAAAACCTGTTTTTTAACTGATCTTTTCCTTTTACGAGTTTTGAATTATGATAATCAATTAGATTAAGAATTTCTTGAACTTTTTCAGGATTCTCTTTAGCAATATTAAATTTTTCAGAGGGATCATTATTTAAATTGAATAACAAAGGTTGATGATGTGTTTGTGGTTCTTTAAACCAATCTTTAGTTTTTAAATGTAATTTAAAATTTCCTAGCCTTGCCGCATACAACTCATCACCATTATAAAAAAACATATCTTTTCTTGGACTTTCCTTACTTTCAAATAAAGTTTTAGATAAATCAAGACCATCTACAAGCATATTTTTTTGTTGTTCAATTCCTGAAACACTAAGAAAAGTAGAATAAATGTCTAGTGTTGAACCTATATCATTAATAACACCTGATTTAATATTAGAACCCCAAAAAATAGCCGGTACCCTCACTCCTCCTTCCCAAGTTGTTCCTTTTCCATTTCTTAATAGACCAGCTGATCCAGAATGATTTTTGTACACCAGCCAAGGACCGTTATCAGATGTAAAAACAACTAAAGTATTTTTTTCAAGATTAAGCTTCTTTAATTCTTCAATTATTAAACCTACTCCGTGGTCAATTTCTTCGATAACATCACCATACAATCCTCTTTTACTTTTTCCAAAGAATTTTTTAGAAGCATAAAGCGGAATATGGGGAAGATTGTGTGATAAATAAATAAAAAATCTATCGTCTTTATACTTATTAATTAATTCAATAGTTTTTTTAGTGTATCTATCAGTAATTGTAGTCTGATCCACGGGACGTTCAATTATATCAAAGTTCTCAATCAATGGTACATTATAACTTTTAGAATCAAGCTCATTTCTTTCATACTCTGACCAATAATTATTATTATTAATCTTATCCATGTCATTGGAATATGGAATACCGTAATAATAATCAAAACCATGATTTAAAGGCAAATATTTCTTTTTATGACCAAGATGCCACTTACCCACAATAGCAGTCTTATATTTATTTTCTTTTA
>CAJQMK010000062.1 GCA_905479415.1 uncultured Flavobacteriaceae bacterium
ATGCTTTATATCCCTTGTTGTTTAAATCAAGTAATTCTAAGGCTAGAGATGTAGCTCTGTCCATTATTTCAACAAAATCTTTACTTCTGTGGGATATCTCAATTAGAGATAGATTTGAGTTGTTAATATTCAAAATTCCGTTTGAAGCTTGTTCTATAACAGATCTTGGTAAAATACTTGGTCCAGCGCTAAAATTGTGTTTTTTCATGAATTTTAAAAGTATCGAAATTAGTCATTTAGTTCATATCAAATATGGTACCTAAATTAAGATATCATCATATTTTCAACAAAAATTTAATAGTATCATTATTGTCTGCATAATCGCCAATAGTAGGACACTGTGTTTGACCAAATTGAATATTAGTTTTAAGATCTAAATTACTTGCAACACATTGGATACTATCAGAGTTATTTTGAATTAGTTTTAATATGTCTTTTTTATCATCATAAAATTCATAAAACAAACAACCTATTGGTGATCCTAGTTTTGTTTCTTCTTTAAGTATTAAAAATCCATTTTCAATAAACTTTTCTTTACTCATCAAATAAACTGCTTTATTGTAATCAAAATTATTAACGTATTTATTGTGATTTATGATTTCTTTATAACTAAAAAACGCATTAAATAGTATATCTAGGTCATAACCTCTTGGTAAAAACACTTTGGATACGCTTCTGCAGCCTAAACCAAAATAGTTAAAGATATCATTTGATAAGCCTACAAGATTATTGTCATTTTCATTACCATCCAATACAGCAATAGAGTGTCTTGTTTTTCTTAGAAGATTGGGATATTTACTAAAATAATAATCAAAATATCTGTGGGAATTATTATTTCCAGTTGCAATTACACCATCAAAATTTTTAAGTTTTTCGCTTTCGAATATAACTTTGTTTTTAAATTTTTTATTTCTTGACTCTAAAAACCTTACTATAAATGGAATTAATAACTTATCATCAGAAGATAGCTTGACCAAACAATCAAAGTTTAATAGTAACGAACACAATAAATCATGAAAGCCAACTATCGGGATATTACCAGCCATTATTATTGCAATTCTTTTTGATGATTTATCTTCAATATTATATTTAGATAACCAATCGGATATAATATTTTCCTGCAAAGAATTTGACCAGTTTTTTAATGAGAGTTTAAGATTTTCAATAGTGAACCAAGAGTTGTAACTTTTTGATTCAAAAAGGGTGTCTTCCAAAATTAAATCCCATTTTGGAAAATTTTTATTTTCTTTTTCATCAATGTTCTCTTTAAATAGAGTACCTAATTCAGAAAATGCTTTTATTCTTTCTTTAAAATCTTGTGTCAAACTTGTTTGTGATTTTTATTGGTATTATTTTTGCGCAAATCTAAGTAAAGATTGAATATTTTACAATGGCAATAATAATAACCGAAGAATGTATTAATTGTGGTGCCTGTGAACCAGAATGTCCAAACACAGCAATTTATGAAGCTGCATATGAATGGAAGTACGCTGATGGCACAAGTTTAGAAGGTGATTTGATACTACCCAGTGGAAAGAGTGTAAATGCAGAGTTAGAACAAGAACCGATTTCAGATGAATTTTATTTTATATCTCCTGATAAATGTACAGAATGTAAAGGATTTCATGAAGAACCACAATGTGCAGCTGTTTGTCCAGTTGATTGCTGTGTTCCTGATGATCAAAATGTAGAAACTGAAGAGCAATTATTGTCAAAACAAAAATTCATGCACCCTGATAATTAATTTATGAAAGCTGGAATTGTAGGACTACCCAATGTGGGAAAATCAACTTTATTTAATTGTTTATCTAACACCAAAGCCCAAAGCGCCAATTTTCCGTTTTGTACTATTGAACCAAACATAGGTATAATTAATGTGCCAGATCATAGATTAACAGAGATTGAGTCCTATGTTAATCCAGAAAAAGTTATTCCTGCTACTGTCGAAATCGTTGATATTGCTGGACTTGTAAAAGGTGCAAGTAAGGGTGAAGGCTTAGGTAATCAGTTTTTAGCTAATATTAGAGAAACTGATGCTATCATTCATGTTTTAAGATGTTTTGATGATAATAATATTGTTCATGTTGAAAATACTATAGATCCTGTCAGAGATAAAGAAATAATAGATTTAGAGTTACAGCTCAAAGATTTAGAAACTTTAGAAAAAAGAAAAGAAAAAATATCCCGTTTAATTAAAACAGGAAATAAAGAAGCTTCATTTCAAAATGATGTATTGATTAAAATGATTGACCATTTACAATCTTTTAATCCTGTAAGAAGTATTGATTTTTCTGAAAAAGAAATGGTATTTTCTAATACTTTAGATCTTATAACTAATAAACCAGTTTTATATGTTTGTAATGTTGATGAATCATCTGCAATTAACGGTAACGATTATGTCAATAAAGTTAAAGATGCTATTAAAAATGAAAATTCTGATCTTTTGATTTTAGCGGTAGCTACTGAAGCAGATATAAATGAATTAGATAATTTTGATGATAGAAAAGCATTTTTAGATGATATAGGATTAAGCGAAGCAGGTTCCTCAAAACTTATTAAAAAATCATATGATTTACTTAATCTTCAGACTTATTTTACAGCTGGTGTAAAGGAAGTTAGAGCATGGACAATTAATAAAGGTATGACTGCTCCTCAAGCAGCAGGAGTGATTCATACAGATTTTGAAAAGGGATTTATTAGAGCAGAAGTGATTTCTTTTAAAGATTACTCTGAATTTAAAAGTGAAATTAAGGTTAAAGAAGCTGGTAAATTAAATATTGAAGGCAAAGATTATATAGTTAATGATGGTGATGTAATGCATTTTAGATTTAACGTATAAAAAAGATTTCAACAACTGATTAATTCTATTGTTAATTAATTTATTAAAACACCATTTTTTTTTTTTTTAATCCACACCTATATTAGCTATTTTCGTAGCAATGTCAGTTTCATCAAACTATACTGAAGATAATATTCGTTCGCTAGACTGGAAAGAGCATATTAGAATGCGTCCAGGGATGTATATTGGTAAGCTTGGAGATGGTTCTTCACCAGATGATGGTATTTATATTTTACTAAAAGAAGTTTTAGACAATTCGATCGATGAATTTGTAATGGGTGCAGGAAAAACTATTGAAATTTCTATTTCTGAATCTGGTGTTTCTGTAAGAGATTACGGAAGAGGTATTCCACTTGGAAAAGTTGTAGATGTAGTTTCTAAAATGAATACGGGTGGTAAATACGACTCAAGAGCATTTAAAAAATCAGTTGGTTTAAATGGAGTAGGTACAAAAGCTGTAAATGCTCTTTCTTCAAGTTTTAAAGTAGAATCTTGTAGAGACGGAAAAGTTAAATCTGTATTTTTTGAAAAAGGAAATTTAACATTTGATAATGATATTGAAGAATCATCTAAAAGGAAAGGTACTAAAGTAACTTTTATTCCAGATGATTTAATATTTAAAAAATATAAATATAGAGCAGAGTATGTTTCAAAAATGCTCAAGTATTATGTTTACTTAAATCCAGGTTTAACAATAGTTTTTAATGGCGAAAAATACATTTCAAAAAACGGACTTAAAGATCTTTTAGAAGATAATAATGATGTTGATAAATTATTGTATCCAATAATACACCTAAAAGGTAATGATATAGAAATAGCCTTAACTCACAGTAAAGTTCAATATAGTGAAGAATATTACTCATTTGTAAATGGTCAGCACACGACACAAGGAGGTACTCACCAGTCAGCTTTTAGAGAAGCTTTAGTTAAGGTTGTTAGGGATTTTTATGGAAAACCATATGATGCAAGTGATATTAGAAAATCTATTATTTCTGCTGTAAGTATTAAGGTAATGGAGCCTGTTTTTGAATCTCAAACTAAAACTAAATTAGGCTCTACCGAAATGGGCGGCGGACTTCCCACCGTTAGATCATATATTAATGATTTTATTGGGAAATATTTAGATAACTATCTTCATAAAAACCCTAAAACTGCTGAGGAAATTCAAAAAAAAATTATTCGAGCAGAAAAAGAAAGAAAAGAGTTGTCGGGTATAAGAAAGTTAGCTAGAGAAAGAGCTAAAAAATCAAATTTACATAATAAGAAGCTAAGAGATTGTCGTGTACACCTTGGTGATATGAATAAAGAAAACAGGCTTGACTCAACTTTGTTTATAACTGAAGGAGATTCGGCTAGTGGATCGATTACTAAATCAAGAAATGTTAATACTCAAGCAGTGTTTAGTTTAAGAGGAAAACCTCTTAATTGCTACTCAATGACAAAGAAAATTGTTTATGAAAATGAAGAATTTAATTTACTCCAAGCTGCTTTAAATATCGAAGAAAGCATAGAATATCTTAGATATAATAATATAGTTATAGCTACAGATGCTGACGTTGATGGTATGCATATTAGATTGCTTTTAATTACATTTTTTTTACAATTCTTCCCTGAGTTAATTAAAGAGGGTCATTTATATATACTCCAAACTCCGCTTTTTAGAGTCAGAAATAAGAAAGAAACGATCTACTGTTATTCTGAAAATGAAAGAATTGATGCTGTTAATAAATTAGGTTCAAAACCTGAAATTACGAGATTTAAGGGATTAGGTGAGATATCTCCTAATGAATTCAAGCACTTTATTGGGGAAAGTATAAAACTTGATCCTGTTATGTTGGATGAAAATTTTAGTATTGATGAACTTCTTTCATTTTACATGGGCAAAAACACACCTGACAGACAGAAATTTATAATAGATAATTTAAAAGTTGAACTTGACAGAATAGATTCTTAATATGGAAGAAGATTACATTGAGCCAAGCCAGCCAAGTTCAGAAAATGAATTAGAAGATTCATTAATCAGAGTTTCAGGAATGTATAAAGACTGGTTCCTTGATTATGCTTCTTATGTAATATTGGAAAGAGCTGTTCCTTCAATTGAAGATGGTTTTAAGCCTGTTCAAAGAAGAATTCTTCATTCGATGAAAGATTTAGATGACGGAAGGTTTAATAAGGTTGCTAATATTGTTGGACACACAATGCAGTATCATCCTCATGGAGATGCAAGTATTGCTGATGCAATGGTTCAGATAGGGCAAAAGGATCTTTTAATCGAAACACAAGGTAACTGGGGAAATATTTTAACTGGAGATAGATCTGCTGCTTCAAGATATATAGAGGCTAGGTTATCAAAGTTTGCTCTAGAAGTAGTTTTTAGTCCAAAAATTACTAAATGGCAATCATCTTACGATGGAAGAAGAAAGGAACCTATTAATTTACCCGTTAAGTTTCCGTTGCTGTTGGCTCAAGGAGGTGAAGGTATTGCAGTTGGATTATCTACAAAAATTTTACCACATAATTTCATTGAACTAATTGATTCTTCTATTAAATGTTTGAAAGGTCAAAAATTTACAATATTCCCTGACTTTCCCACTTCCGGTATTATGGATGTTAGTAACTATAATGATGGTTTAAGAGGAGGTAGGATTAAAGTTAGAGCTAGAATAAATCAATTAAGTAAAAACACACTAGTTATTAGTGAAATACCGTTTACAACTACAACTTCCTCCTTGATTGACTCAATATTAAAGGCAAATGACAATGGTAAAATTAAAATTAAAAAGATTGAGGATAACACTGCCAACAATGTAGAAGTTTTAGTTCATTTGCCTTCAAATGTTTCACCTGATAAAACCATTGATGGTTTATTTGCTTTTACATCATGTGAAACATCTATTTCACCTTTAGGTTGTGTTATTGAGGACAATAAGCCATTGTTTATTGGTGTTTCAGAAATTTTAAAAAGATCTACTGAAAACACAAAAGATTTATTGAGGCTGGAGTTGGAGTATAAAAAAAGTGATTACGAAAATCAATGGCATTACGCTTCGCTTGAAAGAATTTTTATCGAAAATAGAATATATAGAGACATTGAAAATGTCGATACTTGGAAAGGTGTAATTTCTGCAATTTCAAATGGTTTAAAGCCTTTTACGGAACATTTAAAAAGAGAGGTGGTTGAGGATGATATAGTTAGATTAACTGAAATAAAAATTAAAAGAATATCAAAGTTTGACATTGACAAAGCGCAAATCAAAATTGAAGCTATTGAAGATGAATTAGATAAAATTGCATTTAATTTAAGTAACCTTACTGATTTTGCTATTTCTTATTTTAAAAATCTTAAGTCTATTTATGGTAAAGAAAAAAAGAGGAAAACAGAGATTAGGATTTTTGCAGATGTAGATGCAAAGAAAGTAGTTGTAAAAAACTGTAAACTATATGTTAACAGAGAAGAAGGGTTTATTGGAACTTCTATTAAAAGAGACGAATTTGTTGAAGAATGTTCTGATATTGATGATGTTATAACTTTTACTGAAGATGGTCAAATGATGGTGACTAAAGTAGAATCTAAAAAATTTATATCCAAAAATATTAAACATGTAGCTGTTTTTAAAAAGAAAGATAAAAGAACAGTTTACAATATGATATATAGGGATGGTAAGAAGGGCACTTCTTACATTAAAAGATTTAGTGTAACAGGTGTTACAAGAGATAAAGTATATGATTTAACTAATGGAAATGAAGACTCAAAGATGTTATATTTTTCTGCTAATCCAAATGGTGAAGCTGAGATAGTAAATATAATTTTAAGGCAAACAGGTTCGATAAAAAAATTAAAGTGGGAGTTAGATTTTGCTGATTTAGATATTAAAGGAAGATCTTCAAAAGGAAATATTGTTTCTAAGTATACAATTAATAAAATTGAATTTAAAGAAAAGGGATTGTCTACTTTAAAGCCTAGAAAAATTTGGTTTGATGAGACTATTCAAAGACTGAACGTTGATGAGCGAGGCGAGTTATTAGGTGAGTTTAAGAGTGACGATTGTTTGATTATAATCCAGCAAAACGGTTCACTTAAAACAGTAAAACCTGACATGAATATGCATTTTCCAGACGATATGATTGCTTTAGAAAAGTGGATACCTGAAAAGCCTATTTCTGTTTTGTATTTTAACGGACAAAAAGATTGTTATTTCGTAAAAAGATTTTTAGCAGGAAATCAAAATAATGATCAGAAATTTATTCCAGATGGTTCAAAAATACAACTTGAACTGGTTTCAACAGATTGGAGACCTGTTATTGAACTTACTTATCCTAAAACCTCAAAGGGTGTGAGAAATAGTGAAACTAAAAATATTGATGAATTGATATCGGTTAAAGGAATTAAGGCTATTGGCAACAGATTAAGTTCGTTTAAGATTAAAAACATTAATCAATTAGATCCTCTTGATTATTTACCACCTGAAAAAAAAGAGATAAAGGATTTGGATGTTGAACCAGAGGAAATCAAGGCTGATGCTAAAGATTTTACTTTTGACAAAGGCCAAACAGAACTTGAGTTTTAGTTTTTAATTTTTTTAACAAATCCTCTTTGTTTGTTTTTAACATCACCTACGAAGGAATATTCAAAAGTGTATGAATTTTCATTAGTAGAAAGAATCTTCATTTGAACGGATTTCTTTTCACTTAAAGATTTAGGATTTACTTTTTTATATATACACTCGCAATCTGAAACCCATTTAACAGAATTTGAATCAATTTTTCCGTTAAAATATCCAATTTCAAGATCTTTAGTCCTTGTAAACTTGGTGATAAGTGTATCGCCTTCTTCAGAAATTGATTTAAATTCAAATGTCCCTGTTTTAAATTTTAGACAATCTCTTTCAGGAAAATCACAAGAATTTAAAATAAACAATAATAAAACAAGTCTAATATACATTGATTGTAAATTTATTAATTTTTATAGATTTTACAGGAACCATCTTTATAAAATATTACAATTTTTTCTACATCAGATTCAATTTCATCATTATTAGATGTTTTGATTTTAGCAATTGGAGTAGGGGGTTCAGTTAAATGGCTTATATCGTTAAATAACCAGTCTAAACTTAT
>CAJQMK010000063.1 GCA_905479415.1 uncultured Flavobacteriaceae bacterium
TTTTTCACCTATGATAACTTCTTTTTTTGGCATAACATATCGGTATTTTGGAAAAATTTCAAATGAATTTCTTAAAATCCCAGTTGGATATAATGAAACAATCATTTTAAAAAAAGAATAAATTACGTTTCAAAATACACCCTAACTAAATCATATGTGGGAAAGATTTAAAAAAGCTGGTTTTTTTGTTTCTGTTTTAGCTATTCTAGTATTTATTCTAAAAGTAATTTTTAAAGGAGGACATTTTGCAAGTACGATATACAGGTTATTTGATTAGCTTCCCTTCAAAAAATTTTTATCTAGAAATTTTTAGTTTTACAAAACGAACTATTTAACTTTAAAAACTAATAATTAATTACAAAACTAAATTTAGAAAATGGAAAAAGTATTAGTAACAGGTGCTACAGGATTTATAGGACTTCATTGCATTAATCAACTTTTAAATCAAGGCTATGCCGTTAACGGATCTTTAAGATCTCCTGAAAGAAAAAACGAAATCATTGATGCACTTAAAAAAAATAATACTCCAACTGAAAACTTAAACTTATTCGTTTTTAACTTAATTGAAGATGATGGATGGGATGAAGGTATGAAAGGTTGTGATTATCTTCTTCATATTGCTTCTCCAATTTCTGTAAAAGTAAATGATGAAGATTTTTTTGTAAAACCTGCTGTTGCGGGTGTAAAAAGAGCATTTAAATTTGCTAAGAAACATAACGTTAAAAAAGTAGTGTTAACTTCATCAGTTGCTGCTATTTTAGAAACTGGTGAAGAAAAAGAGTATTTCGATGAAAACGATTGGTCAGATCCTGAAAGTTCTGGAATCAATCATTATGCAAAAAGCAAAACTTTAGCAGAAATAGCTGCGTGGGACTTTGTTAAAGAACACGAAAATCCCTTTGAGTTAGCTGTTATTAATCCTGCACTTGTTACAGGTCCATCCTTAACAAAAGATTTAGGTGAATCAAACAAAGCTATAGGGATGGTAGTAACCGGTAAAATGCCTGTAGCCATACCAATGCAGTTTGGATATGTAGATGTAAGAGATGTAGCTACTGCCCATATTCTTGCAATGCAAAGCCCATCTAGCAATGGTGAAAGATTTGCATTATCAGAGAAAGATTTAAGTTATAAAGAGATTGCTAAACTGCTAAAAGACAATGGATTTAAAAAAGCACCAAGCATAAGTGTTCCAGTTTGGTTAGCTAAATTTTTAGCTAATTTTAATAAAGAACTAAAAATTACTGTTCCTTTTATGGGAAAAGTTAGAAGTTTAAGCAAATCCACTAAAGCTAAAGATATACTTGGATGGAATCCAAGACCAGCAGAAGAATCTATTTTAGATGTTGCAAATCAAATTAAAGAGATGGGATTAATTAAATAAATAATTATGTATGGAGGTTTCGATAATGGCCCTACTGACTTTGAAAAAAATATATCAAAGAAGCAAGCCAAATGGCTTCTTATAATTTTAGTTGGAGTTCTTTTATTAATTATAATATTTGGATAGTATTGTAACAATATTTATTACTTAATTAGTCTCTTTTTAATTATTTAAACACTTGTCTGTTAATCGGACTTCATCTGAGTTTTGATTATATTTGAAATATGAATAAAGAAAATACTGTAGCTGAGCTATTAGAAAGGTTAAACGCAGAGATTCAAAATCCTAAAGATTCTGTACACAAAATAGTTTTACAAACTACGATCGATAATATAAATAAACTATTGATTTGAAAAAGATATCTCTAATTATAATCATACTATTAATTCCTATTATTTCTATTGGGCAAGAATTTGAAAAAGAAAAAATAAAATCTGTTGTCAAAACATTTTTTGAGGGTTTTCATAAAAAAGATTCATTATTACTAACATCTGTTCTAGAAAAATCTTTCCATCTAAACTCTACTTCATTTAAAGAAAATGAAGGAATTTTGAGGAATATTAATGGTAGTAATTTTATATCTGCAGTTATTTCAAGACCTGATAGTCCTTCTTGGAAAGAAAAACTTTTTTCTTATGATATTAAAATTGACGGTCCACTTGCAAATGTTTGGGTTGAATACGAATTTCTTATTGATAATAAAATAAATCACTGTGGAGTAAATTCAATTCATCTTTTAAAAAAGAAATCAGGATGGAAAATTTTTAATATTACGGATTCAAGAAAGAATAATTGTAATAATTAAAAAGTTGAATATACTGCTCTTACAGCTGGACTACCTTAGAATAAATCAATTAGAATTAGGAAAATTTAAAATATTTAATATGAAAAAAATAGCTTTGTTGTTAGTAATCGCATTTACATTCGGATGTGGTGGATCTGTAAATGATTGCGGTGAAATTGATGCTAAATATATTAAGGATGGTGAATATTTTTTAGTAATAAACCTAAGCAACCAGAGACCAAATGGTGATAATAACGATGACCCAGGAGGAGAAATACTTACTGATGCTAAAGTTTCTAAATCAGTTTATGATTTAAAAAATATTGGAGACGAATTTTGTTTTGAAAACTAAAACAGTAAATTATATATTTTAAATTTGACAAATGAAAGATTATATAAAAAAACATATTAATAAGATTGTTTTTATTTTATTTATGAGCCTTTTTTTATTTATAATTTTGATGAATTTAAATCAATAGTATAAGTAATTACCTAATTTATGAAAACTGGAAAACTTTACAGTATTTTTTTTAATAAATGTCCTAGATGTAATAAAGGAAAATTTTGGAAAAGTAATAATCCTTATTATAATTTGTTTCTCAACGGAGGTGAAAATCACAGTCACTGTTTAAACTGCGATTTAAAATTTGAGATAGAACCAGGTTTTTTTTATGGTGCTATGTACATAAGTTATGGTTTAGGAATAGGAATAGGATCACTAATATTAATTATTTCATTAGCAGTTTTTCAAATGAAAAATATTTTTTTATTATCATTAATAATTGGAATAAGCATTTTAATTCTAGCCCCAGTTAATTACTTTCTTTCAAGATTAATATGGCTTAATACCTTTATTGATAATAAGCCTTAACTATAACTTTTAATCCAATTATCAATTTTTTCCTCCAATAATTTTAACGGTATACAACCAGACTCAAGAATTTTTTCATGAAATTTCTTTATTTCAAATTGATCACCAAGTTTAGTTTCGGCTCTAGTTCTTAATTCTCTTATTTTAAGCTGCCCTATTTTATAAGACAAGGCTTGTCCTGGGTTTGCCATATATCTTTCAATTTCAGATGTTATACCAGCTTCAGACTCAGCCTCATTATCTAACGAATATTGTATTGCTTTTTCTCTTGACCAACCTTTTGTATGAATTCCAGTATCCACAACTAATCTAATTGCTCTGTGCATTTCAGCGCTTAACATACCAAAATATTGATATGGATCCTTATAAAGACCTAGCTCATCTCCTAAAGATTCAGAATAAAGAGCCCACCCCTCACCGTATGCACTATACCAAAGACTTTTTCTAAAAGACGGTAAGGAGGTGTTTTCTTGCTGTAATGATATTTGGAAGTGGTGACCGGGTATTGCTTCGTGTAAAAAAAGATCTTCATCTGAAAAATAATTGTATTCTTTGATATTAGGAATTGGTACATAAAAAATTCCAGGTCTTGTACCATCTAAAGAACCAGGGTTATATTCTGCACTTGCTGAAGCTTCTCTAAAAGATTCTGTTCTTCTTACTTCAAAAGGGGTTTTTGGTTGTAATCCAAACAAAGAATTAACCTGAGGAGTCATTTCTTTATGAATTCTATTAAAGTTATCAATTACCTGACCTGGTTTGTCAAATGGAATTAATTCGTCTAAACCTCTTACGTGATTAAAGAATGACTTTAAATCTCCCTTAAATCCAACTTTATTTTTCACAATTTCCATTTCAGAAGAAATTTTAGCAACTTCACTTAATCCAAGTTTATGAATTTCATCTGCTGTCATTTCAGTAGTTGTATATAGCTTAATAGAGTAGTTATAATAATCCGATCCATCCTCAAACACATCAATCCCACTAGAGTCTCTTCCCTTAGACAGATACTCGTTTTTCATAAAATCATATAGTTTCTGATATGCAGGTATAATTTTATTTAAAATCATGTCTTTGTATTTATTAGACAAGATTAATTTTTCTTCTTCACTAAAAGTTAAAGGAAATTGTCTAATTGGACTATTAAATAAATTTTCATCAAGATTAGTATTTGTAATTGTTTTTAACTGAGGAATAACTTTTTTAGTTAATGACTTTGGAAGAACATATCCATTTAACATACCTTCTCTCATTCTATCTTCTGCTGAATTTAACCAAATCAAATAGTCATCTAATCTACTTAACCAATCATTATAGTCCTTGATAGTTTTAAAAGGTTGAGCACTTAATCCTGCTGCATATTGACCTATGTTAAGTTGTAGGGTCCACATTTGATTTATTGGTGTATACTGCTCATTAAAAGTTAACCTTTCAAGATTTGTATTACACTCCCACAACAACACATTTTTACTTAAAACATCATCTTCATTTAAATTACTGTTATCAAATTCATTTAACTTATTTATATAGTTTGAATAAAATATTTTTTCTTTATTTCTAAATTCATCTGTTAAATCGTTAGGTAAAAAATCATTGTACCTTTTGTCTCCTTGACTAGTAGCATTTAAAGGATATAACTCAAGACTTTCTTGATAATAGTTTTCAAAAATTTGATCAATTTCTAAAGACTTTTTATAATTAGTTTGGCAACTAATTAAAACAATAGCAGCACTTATAAAAACAATTAATTTTTTCATATTTAAAAAAGTTTAACTAATGTTAATTTATGAATTTTAATTTGAAGGTAAATTAAAAAAACATTTCTATATTTAAAAAATGAAGGCAATAAAATACTATTATAGACACTTCGGGTTCTTTCCATATGTTTTCGTTTGGTTTTTAAAAAACTGGATTAATATTCCTAGTTTTATTTCTTTTCCTCTAGGATTAATAGCTATTTCATGGATAATTTTCGTTATATATACTGTAGGATTTAGAGATCAAGGATAATTATCTTGAATAGAGATTCTAAATGCAGAATAATCTAAGTTAATTATGAAAAATTTTTTTTAATTAAATTTTTTATAAAATAGGGTTGTTTACATTAGTTTTTGAACAGGACCATTATTGTTAATGATACTTTTAGATACGTTATGAAATGTTGACGTTCCCAATCCAGTTGGTTTTGGTATTATATCATTTATATCTTTTTGGCCCGCAATTATTTTAATTATTATTGGCGCCTATAAACAATATTTAAAAAAATAATTTACTATTTAATAAGTCCTTGCATTTTTTGACCAATTTCCATACCCCATTCCATAGATACTTTCATGGATTCTTGTGCAATTATAGGAGCCTTTTCAGAGATCTTTTTTCCAATCGGAGAACCAAACATTAAAATAGCTTCTTTTAAATCAGTTTCACTAAAGTGATTTTTATAAACAGGAACCATTTTTTCAATTAAACTTGCAACCATTTCAGTTTTAAGCTCTTGAAATTTTTCGTCATCTACAGAAACACCAAACATATCAGCCATCTGATTAAATGTAGAATCGAACGTCTGTATATTTCCTTGAGCACTTAAAAAATCAGTCAAAAGATTTTTATAATTGTCGTCTTGAGAAAATCCTAAATTAACAGAAAGTAAAAAAATTAAGGTATAAAGTGTTTTTTTCATTTTTATTGTTTTTTACTAATATAAATCTTTTATATAAGAATATTTTATGGACATTAAACTTCTCTATCAATTAAATCTGTTACAACATAATACCTAGGGTCATCAATAGATTGTTCAATACTGTTGGCAATGGATGGATTTGCTTTTAAAAGTAACACCTTACATTCAGGACTTAAATGGGTAAGTTTTACTTTTTTCTTTACACTAGTGTATTTTTGAATTATGTTTTCAATTGATTCTATTCCTGAATGATCACTAACTCTTGATTCTATGAAATCTATTTCAATATTTTTCGGATCATTTTGAATATCAAATTTAGAATTGAAATTTTGAATTGAACCAAAGAACAAAGGGCCCCATATTTCGTATACTTTAGTTCCATCATCCTTAACACGTTTCCTAGCTCTAATCATTGTGGCATTTTCCCATGCAAACACTAAAGCTGAAATTATAACTCCAACAATCACAGCAATTGCTAAATCTTGCCAAACTGTAATAGCTGAAACCGTGATAAGAACAAATGCGTCAGATTTAGGTATTTTATGTAATATTCTAAAACTACTCCAGGCAAAAGTCCCTATAACTACCATAAACATTACGCCAACTAATGCTGCAATAGGAATTTGTTCTATAATGTTTGATCCAAAAAGAATAAAGCATAATAAAGATACTGAAGCTACAATTCCTGATAAGCGTCCTCTTCCACCAGAATTTACATTAATTATTGATTGACCAATCATAGCACATCCGCCCATTCCACCAAATAAACCATTTAAAAAATTTGCTCCACCTTGTGCTAAACATTCTCTATTTCCACTTCCACGGGTTTGAGTAATTTCATCAACTAGATTAAGAGTCATTAATGATTCGATTAATCCTACTGCTGCAAGTAATACAGCTGTAGAAAGTATTAAATCCCAGTG
Organism: uncultured Flavobacteriaceae bacterium; assembly: GCA_905479415.1. Classification (GTDB taxonomy): domain Bacteria; phylum Bacteroidota; class Bacteroidia; order Flavobacteriales; family Flavobacteriaceae; genus MAG-121220-bin8. The sequence goes on from CAJQMK010000063.1 coordinate 6,643, forward strand.
TCCCTCTATTGTATAAATCAAATCAAAAATTTGGCCTTGAAACACAGGTAGACTTCCCTTTAACCCTTCTCCTCCTCCATCAGAAATAAATGATCCAACTGTAGAAACATCTATATTTCCTAAGATTGTAATTAATGCTACACTTACAATAGCAATTAAAGCAGCAGGAACTTTTGTTGTTATTTTTGGCAGAAAGTACATAATAAACATAGTTACAGCTATTAATGCAAGCATAGTATACAGTTCTAATCCACTTATCCATTGGGGGCCATTAATTGTATTTTCTTGAAACAAACTTAATTGAGATAAGAATATTACAATTGCCAGTCCATTTACAAACCCCATCATTACAGAATGAGGAATTAATCTTACAAATTTTCCTAATTTAAAAACACCAGCTAAAGACTGAATTAATCCAACAATTAATAAAGTAATAAATAACCAGTGTAAACCTAAATTATCAACAGGATTTGATAAGGAGTCCCCTACTTCGTTTCCTTTTTGTATCATATGAATCATCACAACTGCCATCGCACCGGTTGCTCCAGAAATCATTCCAGGTCTTCCGCCAAATATTGCAGTTATTATACCCATTATAAAAGCTCCGTAAAGACCAACTAAGGGATCAATTCCAGCAATAAAAGCAAAAGCTACAGCTTCTGGAACTAAAGCAAGGGCTACAGTGATGCCTGAAAGTATATCGTTTTTTGGATTTTGACTGAAATTTTTTAGTATTTTTTTCAATGGAAAATATTTAAAATTTTAAAGGCGCAAAACTAATATTAATCCCATATAAACAGGGTTAATTACAATAAATTTCAAATGTTTTACTTTATTCTAAAGTTGTCATCTATATTATTGACTATTTGATAACAATAAGTGATAATTATTACCATATTAGTTGTTATATTTAAAAATGAATCAATTAGAAATAGATAATAACTTAAGTTTATTGAATAATAGATGGAAACTGATTAATAATAAAATTCAAATTAATATTGAATTTTCAAATTTTGATAATGCTTTTAATTTCATGAAAGAAATTGCAAAGGAATGTGAGTTATTGAATCATCATCCTCTTTGGACTAATGAATATAATAAATTAGAAGTAATTCTTTTTACTCACGATAAAGGAAAGATTACTGAACTAGATTTTAAACTAGCTAGAATAATTGATCAAAAATTAATTAATTTAACATGAAGAAAAAACTAATAATAGCAATTATAGTTATAACCTTTTTATACCTATGGGCTGAACTTGGAGTTGGAATATTTTTTCAGGATTCCTGGGGAGGAGATTGATTAACTATTAATCGGTTTTATCAAAAAACATATTAAGATTTAAATCTCTTGAAATTAAATAAACCTTGTCGCCTTTTTCTTTACGTTTTCTAAGATTATTTAACTTGATTTTTTCCGGCTCTGTTAGTTTATTTTCTAACAATGCTAATTCTTCAGGATTTCTGGGAAAATATAATTCATTAAATTTTTTGTATCCTACAAAAGGAAATGAAGGTTGATTTACTTCAAACTCATCTCCGTAACTTTTTTCATTTACTTGAATCGACTTTAAAATTTCATCAGAATTTGAATAATTATCCATATCAAGTCTTAAACAAACTTTATTTTCTTGATCAATAAACCATAGACAATTTGAGATTCCTACAATTTGTCCTAATGAGTTTTTAATTTTTTGTTGGTTTTGTATTGACTTTAGAAAACTTGATTCCAAAAAAAAAGATATAGATCCACCACTGCTGTTATAACGAGCATAATGATCCTTATTAAATTCTTTAACTGTAACATAATACTTTATTTCTCTCCATGTTTTTACTGTTTTAAAAACAGGAATTATTAATGTTTTTTTCGTTATTCCTTCTCTGTTAATAATTATTTGGTAGAAAGAAAGTAAAATCAAAATAACTAATATTGGTGCTGTATAGATATTTAACAAAACTGAATCACCATCAGCCAATAAAGAAAAAGTAAAGAATAAAGAAAATATTAATAATTTGTAATTTACTTTTATCGATTTAATTTCTTTCATATTTAAAATTTCCGTTAAATATATTAAAAACATTCAAAGAGGATCTTTTAGCTAATTTTAAATAAAAACTTATATTTAAGAAATGGACAAAAAATTTATTTTAGCCTGTATAGTTTTGATGTATGTTTCTTCTGTATATTTTATATTTAGAAGCCAATATATTATGGGTGGTATTCAAATATTAATGGGCTTGTTATTCACTTATTTGTACTCAAATAAAAAATAAGATTGAAATTAGACGTTTATAAAATTAATGCTTTCACAAATAAGATGTCTGGAGGAAATCCTGCCTGTGTTATACCTTTAGATTCGTGGCTTGAAGATGATTTAATGCTATCTATAAGTAAAATAAACGGTGTTGCTGAAACTGCTTTTTTTATTCTTAAAGGAGATAATATTCTTTTAAGATGGTTCACTCCAGAAATAGAAATGGATTTGTGTGGTCATGCTACGTTAGCTACGGCATATTGTTTAAATTCAATTTTAAATTACCCAGACAAATCAATTAAATTTGAAACTAAAAGCGGAGAAATTACTGTATATTTTAAAGATGATAAATATCATATGGATTTTCCAACAAGAATACCTTTAAAATCAGATTTACCAAAATTAATTTCTAAATCACTAAACTTAAAACCGTTAGAAGTTTACAAATCAAGAGATTATTTGTTGATTTATGATTCTGAAGAAGATATCAAAAAAATTAAAATCAATACTAACTATTTTAATCAAATAAACTTAGATCCTGGTGGAGTTGTTGTAACTGCTAAAGGAACTAATTCTGACTTTGTATCTAGATATTTTACTCCACAATCAACTATACTTGAAGATCCGGCTACTGGATCATCACATTGTTCTTTAATTCCTTTTTGGTCCAAAAGGCTAAATAAAACTCATTTAACTTCAATCCAGCTTTCAAAGAGAATTGGTGAATTTGAATGCATAAACCATTCAAAAAGAGTTACAGTAATTGGAAGTGCTGTGAATTATTCAAAAACAACTATTACTATTTAATTTTACTATATTGATATAAACTATTTGAACATGAAAAGGTTTTTATTAATTGTTTTTATTGTCTTTAATTCTTGTATTAATCCAATCGAAAATAAAAAACCAAATGTCATAATCATAATGACAGACGACCAAGGTTTTGGAGATTTAGGGATTAATAAAAATCCTAATATAATAACCCCAAATATTGATCAATTCGCAAGTGAAAGTGTTCGGTTTGATAACTTTTTTGTTTCGCCTGTGTGTGCTCCTACTAGAGCTAGCTTGATGACTGGAAGATATTCTCTTAGAACAGGTGTTAGAGACACTTATAATGGAGGTGCAATCATGTCAAATACTGAGACTACAATTGCAGAAATTTTAAAGGAAGCTGATTATTCTACAGGAATTTTTGGAAAATGGCATTTAGGAGATAATTATCCATTTAGACCCTCAGAACAAGGCTTTGATGAATCTATAATTCATCTGGCTGGAGGAATTGGGCAAGTTGGAGATTTTACTAATTATTATAAAGGAAATACAAGTTATTTTGATCCTATTCTTTGGAAAAACAACAAAAAAAATCAATATGATGGTTATTGCTCTGATATTTTCGCTGAAAATGCTGTAAAATTTATTGAAAAAAACAAAAACAAACCCTTTTTCTGTTATTTGTCATTTAATGCTCCACATACTCCTTTACAGGTTCCAAAAAAGTATTACAATATGTACAAAGATTTAGATCCCGAATTAGGTTTTAATGATGAAAGTCTAGCGTCAAAAATGAGTGAAAAAGATAAAGAAGATGCAAGAAGAATATATGGGATGGTAACCAATATTGATGATAACATTGGTAAAGTATTAAACAAATTAACAGAACTAGGAATTGAAGAAGAAACTATAATAATTTTCATGACTGATAATGGCCCTCAACAATTTAGATACAATTCTAATATGAAAGGTCTAAAAGGAACTGTCTATAATGGAGGCACAAGAGTACCATTTTATATTAAGTATGCTGAAAAATTTAAAAATTCTAAAGTGATTAGTAGAATGTCCGCTCACATTGATATCTTACCAACAATATTAGAGTTGTGTAATTTAAAAATTCCTAGTGACAGAAAAATAGACGGACAAAGTCTTGTTCCTTTAATTAACTCCAAACCTTTTAATGATAGGCATTTGTTTTCATATTGGACTAGAAGATTTCCAGAAAAATATATAAATATGTCTATTCAAAATGATAATTATAAACTAGTAGGAAATAATGATTACAATGGTAAAATTAAAGACTTTGAATTATATGATTTAATTGCTGATCCGTTGGAAAGTAAAAATGTAATTAATCAAAACATTGAAATAGCAAAATCTTTTAAAATAGAAATGGACAATTCTATTGATGACTTATTAAGTTCTGAAAATATTAAAAATCCACCTAGAATAATTATTGGCTCAGAATTTGAAAACCCTACAGTTTTAAATAGAAATGACGCTTCAGGAGAAAGAGGGATTTGGGCACAAAATGATATTTATTCTTATTGGAAAGTAAATTTTAAAAAAGGAACATATGATTTTAAATTTAAATTCAAAGATTCCATTACAAGTAAAGGAACATTATTTACAGAAATTAACAATAGAGTTTACAGTAAAAAAACAGAAAAAGTAGTTTATAGTACTTTAGAAATGAATGATATTAGTATTGAAAATAGCGAAGTTGATTTAATATCATTTCTAAAGTTAAATAATAAAAAAATATTTCCGTTTTGGATAGAAATCTATAAAAAAAATTAATTACAACTAGCTAAATACTTATCCCAGTTTTTGGTGGTAGGTGCATTAGGAAAATAATAACATTCTTTATCTCCATTTGAATAAGTTAAGTTTTTCCAAAAGCCTGTAGGAATGTGCACACCTGTTTCCCTAACTTCATGACCTGGATCAAAAACAAGCTCTATTCTAACTCTTATATTTCCAAGTGATGCTGACCAATCTCTTACTTGTTGTTCTAATTGAGCCCACTCTCCCCTGTTTAAATCATCAATTTGCATAGCACAGTTTACAAACGAAAATGTCTTATTTAAATTATCTTCTGAGTCACTAAAAGTAGCTGCAGGTGCTAGATGACCTTTATCCCATTCGTTTTTATAGTAATCAGCATTATCACTTGTTTTAACACCTGGTTCTAAATAAAAATTTTTATTTCCTCTATCAACATTTTTTGATCTATTGGATACAGAATATTCTATCCAATTTGGTTGTTCGTAAATTTCATTATAAGAAACAGTAAAAATTCCCTTGTTTATAATAATTTCTTCTCTTAAATCAGGAAATACACAACAATCTGAGGATGAACCTTCACATGAGATGATAAAAAGAATTAGAAAAAATTTTAAAACATATTTCATATTACAAATTTAAGATTAGTTTTATAAAAATTTAAATAATGAAAAAATTAATAATAATATTTGTTTTAATTCCATTACTAAGTATTGCTCAAGAAGTGAAGAAAGTTGAAGTAATAAAATCAGATACTCAGATTGAAAATTTAAATAAATTACTAGGGCAAAACGAAATTAAAATTGATTTTTTAGATTTTATAATATTCCCAGCTCTAACGTTGGGTTATGAAAAAAATAGAAATTCTTCTACTGCTTATGGTGCAACAATGTTTATTAATTTTGATACAGACTTGGGTTCAGAATGGAATGATAAATTTGCAATTACACCCTATTACAGGTTTTATTTTTTAGAATCTCAAGATTACGGAGGTTATGGTGTATTTGCTGAGATTTTTACTAAGTTTTCGTCAGCTAAAATTGAGAATTATTCAAATTTAAAACGTAAATCTTACACTGATATTTCACCAGGACTTGCAGTTGGTAGAAAATGGATAAACAGAAAAGGGTTTACTTTTGAATTAATGTTTGGAGTTGGTAGAAATCTACTGTATGATGAAGATGTTAACGGAATGAATACCGCAACAATAAGAAGTGGAGTATCGATTGGAAAGAGATTTTAAATAACAAACATTCTTTAGGGTATCTTTAAAAGATTTTTCTTAACTTAACCTTTCTGAATTTTTCAGAATTAACAAATTAATTTATACCAAAATGAAAAAAATATTATTATTAAGCGTACTAGGTTTGTTTATTTCTTGTGCTAATCAAAATCAAGAATGTGAAACCGTATCTAATGGATTTACATCAACCGAAGGCGAACAAGTTACTATGGGAAGTCAAGAAACTGTGGATATATTTCTTAAAATCGACAAAGCTTGGAACGATAGAGACTACGATGCAATTAGATCACTTGTTAGTGAAGATGCACAACTAATGAATGAAAAAGGTGAAATTCTTGTAGGAGCTCAAGCTTTTGCAGACTATATTGAGAAAGACTATCAAGAAACTGTTGTTCAAAACGGTCAAGAATGGGGTTGGACAATTAACTATGCATTTGCAGTTAAACCAACAAACTCTGAAAGAGGAGAATATGTTAATGCAAGATTTACTGGATCTTCCGGGGTTTACGAAGAATGGTATCAAATTGCTGATGGAAAATTAATTTCATGGCACCAGACAAAAAGAACTTTAGCAGCAGAATAAATTTAAAAAAAATAAAAAAATGAAAAAAATATTATTATTGATTAGTCTTATAGCAGTTTCATGTTCTTCAAATCCTGATTACGATGCAAATTTAGATCTCGCTAAAAAATGGGTTCAAGCATTTGAAACTGGTGATATAGAATTATGGAAAGAAGTTGTTTCTGAAGATGTACAAGATGTTGCTCCAATGTATGGGATGGGAAGAGTTGGATACGATGCATCATTTCAAGTGGCAGATTTTTATGTAAAAAATTATACAGATGTAAAATTCAATGAACCTGTATGGTTACCTGGAATTGATACTTTAACAATGAAGCCAGACGGTAGTGTTAGAGCATATGGTAGATGGAGTGGAATCAGTAAGTCAACTGGAAGGGAATTTAGCTTAATGTCTTACCATAACTTTGATTTCAAGGATGGAAAAATTGTTACCACAGGAGAATATTTTGATGCTACTGGAATGGTAAATGCTGTGGGTCCTGCTCAAAGAAATGTTGTAGTATTTACTGCAAAAGTTAGCAAAAAGAATATTGCTAAATTTCAAGAATTAATGGATTCTGGTGACGGTTTAACCGTAACTAGAAATGCAGATGGTTGCACTCATTTAGAAGCTTTCTATAATGAAGAAACTCAGACTTATTTTATTTATGAGTACTGGGACTCATATGAACAATATGAAACTTATTTAAATTGGAGATTCAATGAAGATTCAAGTAAACTTGTTGCTAAAGCAACAAAGTTAGTTATAGGAGGTGAAAAAGGAATGCAAGCTCACTTTAACAATACTTATTATAAATTCTTTTAAAATTTAAAGCTGTGAAAAAATTATTAATATTATTTGTTGTTGCAACTTTTGTTAGCTGCGAAACAAAAACAATTGAAGTTGAAAAATCTGGTGGAGTTTGGCATATGGGAGGAGACGAACAATTTCCTGAGGGAACAAGTCCTAAAGCAGTTATTGGATCTGAAAGTGATCTTGAAATTGCCATGGCTTTTTATAGTGCTTACGGCGATATGGAATTGGATAAAATGGTAGAATTATCTGAAGATGTTGTGAAATTTCATCCAGGAGATATGGCAGGTGTTGTGGATGTTGACACTTCAAATACTGATTTTGTGAGTGAAAGACAATCAACTTTTAAGTCAATTAAAAGAACTATGCATAATGTAACCCCAATTGCAGTTGAAGGATCAGAAAACTACACAGTAGTTTCAATAAACTTTACTGAAGAAATTGAACATAAAGATGGTTCATCTTCTTCACAACACTACTTTGAAAGAATACATGTTGTTAATGGAAAAGTTAACAGAGTCGTTCAATGGATGAGACCTTGGGAATAAAATTAATTATAAAAAAAGTATTATGAAAAAACTACTATTACTATTGATTACTATAACTGCTGTTAGTTGTAATCAATCAAATGTTACTGTTGTAGAGTTTGAAGATGAAAAATCAAATGCAATTAGAGGACATTATGAACATTATCTAAATAATGATATTGATGGATTAAAAGAACTATGGGCTGATGATGATAAAATTGTTTTATGGCTTGGAAGTGTTGAACAATCTCCTTTATCTGAACTAATTGGATTAATTGGGGCTCAGCATACTGCATTTGATAATATTCAATTATTGAATATTCAAGGAGCAGATGAGCCTATTTATGTTGAAACAAAGGCTTATCAAAGTGGTCAAACTTGGACTAATACATGGTTTAAATGGTCAGCAGTTGGAAAAACAAGTGGAAATTTAATTGAACTTCCTGCTCACCTATCTTTTAGATGGGAGAATGGTGAAATAGTTGAAGAAGTACATTTATTTGATCCCACATTAATGAAAGCTGAACTAGAACTTTTTGCGAGTTCACAAGAATAAAAAATAGTTATTAAATATTAAAAAAAAACCTTGCTAACGCAGGGTTTTTTTTATTTGAAAATTAATCGAGAAATTTTTCCATTTCCTGCTGCATAAGCTACAGTATCATTTAAAAATCTTACAGTATAATACCCATCATCACTGAAATGCTTCCAGCTATGCCCACTATCAGAGGAATAGTCTATTCCATTAAAACCAACAGCTAGTAATTTTTTTCCATTACTATTTGGAAAATATTGAACACAACTTCTATATCCAGGGTTATTATTATCAGCTATTGTTTTCCAAGTCTTTCCTCCATCTCTAGTGATAATTTTATTTAAACTATCTATTTCAGGTTTAGTATAGTCTCCTCCTATAGCATACCCATTATTCTTGTCATAAAAATCAATACTAAATATTCCAGTTGTAGATTCTCCTTGTAAAATAGGGGTACTAAAAATTTGCCAGCTCCTACCCTTATCTTTTGAAAAATACACTCTACTATTTATTCCCCCACTTGCAATCCAAGTATAATTATCAATAATTGAAATATTAGTGTCACTTGCTGCAAAAAACCCTTCTGAATCTTTTATGTTACTAAAAACAGAACAGTCCAATTTATTCCAAGATTCGCCCCCATCTCTTGTTATAATAACACTTATACAATTATCTGTATAATCACCCACTGCAATTCCTTCATTATCATTCCAAAACTCGATAGAATCATAAAACACTTTAGGATGGGTCTCTTTGTATACAACATTTCCATTTTTATAAAGCAATGCAGGATCTCCAATTGACATTGCAAACACATCATTTTCAGTGAGAGCTAATGATCTAAAATTTGGAACAATTGAATCGTTTTCAATTTCATAATTAATTTCTGAAATAACATCGCTTTTATCAATGTCAAAATACAGAATAGATCCGTTTGAAGTTGCAGAATATACTTTATTGTTCTTAATTTCTATTGCTCTAATATTTATATTTGAATCTATTAAAACAGGACTAATTTTTAAACTTGAAATTTCACTATCTATAGAACAGGAACTAAATACCAATAGAACTAATAAATAAAAAAAAGTCTGTCTTGTCATAATTTAAATTTTCTATTGTTAAATTTAAAGGAATTAAAATTAACAAACATGAGGAACTTTTCTATATCACTATTATTAATCTCAATATTATACAGTTGTAATCAAGTACAAAAACCAAGAATTGCAATAGCAGGACTTGCTATTGAGTCTAGTACTTTTTCCCCTGCTAAAACATTAGAATCTGACTTTAAAGCTAGAATTGGCGAGGATATTTTTAGCTATTACCCATTTTTACAAAAAGATTCAATTTACAGAGAAAAAGCGGAATGGATTCCAACTATAAGAGGTCATGCTATTCCTGGTGGTATAGTAACAAGAGAAGCTTATGAATCATTAGTAAATAAAACTTTAAAAAGATTAAAAGAAAATCTGCCGTATGATGGATTATTTTTTGATATTCATGGTGCAATGAGTGTTGAGGGTATTGACGATCCAGAGGGGGATTTTATAAAACGAGTCAGAGAAGTTGTTGGTTACGATACTTTAATATCTACATCAATGGATCCTCACGGAAATGTTTCACATGAATTAGCTAAAGAAACTGATCTAATAACAGCTTACAGAATGTCCCCTCATGAAGATGCTATTGAGTCCAAAAGAAGAGCCGTTACTAATTTGATTGAAAGATTAGAATCAGGAAAAGGAAAACCGCTTTTCAAATCAAGAATTAAGGTGCCAATTCTTTTACCAGGTGAAAAGACAAGTACCAGAATAGAGCCAGGAAAAAGTTTATATGCAAAAGTAGATCCTGAAACTAAAAAAGAAGGCGTTATAGACGCTGCTATTTGGATGGGATACCCTTGGGCTGATGAACCTAGAAACCATGGTGTCGTTGTTGTTTGTGGTGATAACAAGGACGAAGTAGCAAAGTCTTCTGAGTACTTAGCAAAAAGTTTTTGGGATGTGAAAGATGAATTTGTATTTGTTGCACCAGTTGGAACATTAAAAGAAAGTATAAATCTTGCTTTAAAAAGTAAAACAAAACCATTTATTATCAGTGATATGGGCGACAACCCTACAGCTGGAGGTGCAGGTGATGTCACATGGACTCTTGATAAATTATTAAATACTAAAGAATTTAAAGATAAAAACGGACCATCATTAATATATGCTTCAATTCCTGGTCCAAATCTTATTAAAAATGCTAAAAACCTTACAGTTGGTGATTACGTTGAAGGATATGTAGGTGCTGATGTAGACAATAGATTTTCTCCTCCTATTTTTTTAAAAGGCATCATTAAATCTATTAAAAAAGGGGATGTCAATGCTAAGACTGAAATAGTTGTTCAAAATGGAAGTATTAATGTTATAGTTACACAGAAAAGAAAACCCTATCACTATATTAAAGATTTTACAGATTTGAATTTAAATCCTAGTGAATCCGATATTGTAGTTGTCAAAATTGGATACCTAGTTCCAGAACTTTATAATATAAATAACGGATGGATAATGGCTCTTACTCCTGGTGGTGTAGATCAAGATCTTTACAGATTAGATTATAAAAGAATTCAACGTCCAATGTTTCCAATTGATGAATTTAAAAAAGATCCAGATTTAAAAGCAGTTTTTATTCCAATGTCAAATTGAAATTATTTTTTTTTAAATTTTGTAAATAAAAATTCTTGAGTTGTATTAAATGGAGTGTTATGAATACTGATTTCTGATTTAATCAACTTAAAATCATTTTTAAGTAAATTAGAAATAGAATTCTTACTGTATCTTGAAACTTCAAGACCGCTACATTTTAAGGGACCATTCTCTGAAAATGTGGCTATTATTAAATTCGCATCAATATTTAATGAATTTTTTAAAAGTTTTATATAATTCTTTATTTCTAAGCTATCCTTTAAAAAATGAAATGCAGCACGATCATGCCAAAGGTCATATTTATGTTTTGGTTTAAAATCATTTATATCTGATACAATCCAATTAACTAGTTTTGATTTTAAACCTAACCTTTTTTTAGTTTTCTCAATGGATTTTAATGAAATATCTAAAACCGAAATATTCGTATATCCTAGATTAAGTAAATTATCTACCAGCCTACTCTCCCCTGCTCCAATATCTATTATATGTGAATCTAGATTTAAATTTAAACTACAAATTAAATCAAGTGAAAGTTTTGGTGATTTTTGAAACCAACTTACTTCATTTTCATTCTTTTTATGATAGACTTCTTGCCAATGTTCTTCAAGACTTTTGTTCATATTTCAATAATATCTTATAAAAATAGACTCTTATTAGTAAAATTAAACTACATTCGCCAAAAATTAATAAAAATATTTAATATGAAAAATGGAATTGTAAAATTCTTTAACGGTTCAAAAGGATATGGTTTTATCAAGGAAGAAGGAGTGGAAAAAGATCATTTTGTTCACGCTTCAGGATTAATTGACAGAATCGATGAAAACGACAAAGTTGAATTTGAATTAGAAGAAGGTCCAAAAGGTCTTAGTGCTGTCAACGTAAAGAAAATTGACTAATTAAATTTAGTCAGATTTTATTATAATCCCTTTTTTTTGGGAATATAAATGACAAAGGTTGTTTCTGTAGAAACAGCCTTTTTTTGTTTATAAATGTTTAAGTATTAAAATTATATTCAGAACTATTTAAGTTTTAGCAGTTTGCTTTGTAACTAAATAAATTCCAACAAAAATCAAAATCATCCCTACAACACTTACAACAGTTAAAGAATCACTTTTAGTAGAAATTGCGAAAACAATTCCAACAATTGGTTGAAGATAAATAAAAGAGCTCACAGAAGATGCGGTTAATTTAGTTAAAGCATAAGCATTAAATAAATAAGTAAAGAAAGTTGTTCCAACTACAACAAAAATCATTGGAATTATAGCGTCTATTAAAGGAAGACTTGACCAGTCAACTTCTAAAAACTGACTTATTGTAACTGGAAAGTTCATAATTATACCTAATAAAAACAACCATTTAAGTAAGGTAATAATATTGTATTTAGCAATAAGTGGTTTTACCAAAACCAAATAAAGACCGTAAGCAAAAGAGTTAACAATAAATAAAAGATTTCCAAGTGGAATATTTGGAGCATTATCACCTGTTTTTGCTGTATAAAGCACTAGTATTAAAGCACCAATAAAACCTGAAATTATTCCAAAAGTTTTCATGCTTTCAATTTTTTCTTTTAATAAAATTGCTGAAAAAATAAATACTATAATTGGAGAAAGGGTAATCATTACTGAACTATTTACAGGTGTAGATAATTCTAATCCTTTAAAGAAAGCTAGCATATTTATAACCATTCCTAAAAAAGAACAAAGAATTATTCGAGGCCAATCTTTTTTGTCTATTTTTTCTGATTTAACAAACAAGCTAACAGTCCAAAATAATATTGAAGCACCAATTACTCTTAAAAGAATAAAAGCGTAGGGACCTATATAAATTGGCATTACGTTTTTAGCAACTGTATGATTTAAACCATATATTAATGTTGCACCAAAAGCAGCTAAAAAACCTAAAGATCTATTACTCAATTAATAAGATTATTATATATTGTAAAGGTAAATTT
>CAJQMK010000064.1 GCA_905479415.1 uncultured Flavobacteriaceae bacterium
AGCTTTTCTGTTTTTTGAAGCAATTTCGTCACTATTTAGAACTTCTTCTTTAGAAACGTTTAATTTTTGTTGTCTTCTTACTCTTCTATCTTCTCTTATGTTAGAGGGGTCTTTTGAAGGAAGTTCTCCGTTAAATAAAAATAAAATTATGTCTTTGTTAACTTTTTCTATCATTGAGCCAAATAATATATAGGCCTCTTCTTTATAAATTACGAGTGGATCTTTTTGCTCATGAACAGCTAATTGAACAGACTGTTTTAATTCATCCATTTTTCTTAAATGAACTTTCCAGGCTTCATCTATAATTGCTAAAGATATATTTTTTTCAAAATCATTAACTAATGTTTTTCCCTCTGAATTATAAGCATTTTCTAAATTTGATACTACATTAAGTGTTTTGTTTCCATCAGTAAATGGAACTACTATTCTTTCAAAATTATTTGATGAATTTTCATAAACATTCTTAATTACTGGGAATACTTTTGTTGCAGAAGAAGTCATTTTTGAATTATAATATTCAAATGCTTTTTTATAAGTTTCTTTAAAAATTTCATCTTCAGAACTAGATTTAAATTCATCATCACTATAATTTGAATTCATGGAAAAAAATCTAGCTACATCAAATTCGTAATCCTTATAATTATTAGATAACTTACTTTTATTTACAATAATTTCACAGGTATCATATATCATACTTGCTATATCAACTTTAAGTCTTTCACCCTGTAAACAGTGTTTTCTTCTTTTGTAAATGATTTCTCTTTGCACATTCATTACATCATCATATTCAAGAAGTCTTTTTCTTATTCCAAAATTATTTTCTTCTACTTTTTTTTGTGCTCGTTCAATGGTTTTAGTCATCATAGAGTGCTGAATTACTTCACCCTCCTCTAGACCCATTCTATCCATCATTTTTGCAACTCTATCTGAACCAAAAAGTCTCATTAAATTATCTTCTAATGAAACATAGAATTGTGAGCTTCCAGGATCTCCTTGTCTTCCAGCTCTTCCTCTTAACTGTCTATCAACTCTTCTTGAATCATGTCTTTCTGTTCCAATTATGGCTAATCCACCGTTTTCTTTTATTTTATCTGAAATTTTAATATCAGTTCCTCTACCTGCCATATTTGTAGCTATAGTAACTATTCCTGCATTACCAGCTTCAGAAACAATATCAGCCTCTTTTTTGTGTAATTTGGCATTCAAAACATTATGATTAATCTTTCGTATTGTCAACATTCTTCCCAAAAGTTCTGAAATTTCAACCGATGTTGTTCCAATCAATACAGGTCTACCTTGGTTAGATATTTTTGTAACATCTTCAATAACTGCATTATATTTTTCCCTTTTAGTTTTATATATTAAATCATTGTGATCTTTTCTAGCAATTGGCTTGTTAGTAGGAATTTCTACAACATCTAATTTATATATGTCCCATAGTTCTCCAGCTTCTGTAATTGCTGTTCCTGTCATTCCAGAAAGTTTGTTATACATTCTGAAATAATTTTGTAAAGTTATAGAAGCAAATGTTTGAGTGGCATCTTCAATTTTCACATTCTCTTTAGCTTCAATAGCTTGGTGAAGTCCGTCAGAGTATCTTCTACCATCCATAATTCTACCAGTTTGTTCATCGACAATCTTCACTTTGTTATCCATGACAACATACTCAGTATTTTTTTCGAAAAGAGTGTATGCTTTTAGCAATTGATTTAAAGTGTGAATTCTTTCACTTTTAGTAGCAAAATCATTGTAAACTTTTTCTTTTTCTTCTACCTCTTTATTTAATTCAAGTTTTTTGTTTTCTATTTGAGTTAATTCAATTGAAAGATTAGGTAAAACAAAAAAATTAGAATCTTCATTTTTGTTTGAAATAGTGTCTATTCCTTTATCTGTAAGTTCAATTTGATTATTTTTTTCATCAATAACAAAGAATAAATCTAAATCTACTTTAGGCATTTCTCTATTATTATCCTGCATATAAAAGTTTTCAGTTTTTTGCAGTAGTTGTTTGATTCCTTCTTGACTTAGATATTTTATTAATGCTGAATTCTTAGGAAGTCCTCTAAATACTTGTAATAAATGAAAACCTCCTTCTTCTGTATTTCCTTCTAAAATTAACTTTTTAGCTTTTGATAAAACTTGGGTTAACAAATCTTTTTGTTTTTTAACTATATCATAAATTCTTGGTTTTAGCTTATCAAATTCATGTATGTCTCCCTTAGGAACAGGCCCTGAAATTATTAGGGGTGTTCTCGCGTCATCAACAAGAACAGAATCAACTTCATCAACAATTGAATATGCATGTTTTCTTTGAACTAAATCTTTTGAAGAGTGCGCCATGTTATCTCTCAAATAATCGAATCCAAATTCATTATTAGTTCCATATGTAATATCTGCGTTGTATGCTTTCCTTCTTTCTTCAGAGTTAGGAGAGTGATAGTCAATACAATCAATACTTAATCCATGAAATTCAAAAATTGGCGCCATCCAAGCACTATCTCTTTTAGCTAAATAATCATTTACGGTAACCAAATGAACTCCATTTCCGGTGAGAGCGTTTAAATATACAGGAAGGGTAGCAACTAATGTTTTCCCTTCACCAGTTTGCATTTCAGCAATTTTACCTCTGTGTAGAACTATACCTCCAATCAACTGAACATCATAATGAACCATATCCCAAGTAACCTCTTTTCCAGCAGCATTCCATTTGTTTAACCAAATCACATTATCTCCGTCAGTTTTAACATAAGTTTTTTCTGAGGATAATCTTAGATCGTATTCATTTGCTTTGACTTTAATTTCAGAATTTTCTTTAAACCTTTTTGCGGTTTCTTTTACAACAGCAAATGCCTGAGGAAGAATTTCATTTAAAATTTCTTCAACTTTTTTATTTGAATCCCTATTTATTGTATCTATTTCAGTGTAATATTCATCTTTTTCATCAATGTTATTGGAGGATTGTATTTTAGAATTTAAACCTTCAATTATATCATTGAACGGCTTTCTAGAATCTTTTATAATATTTTTAAAAATTGCTGTTTTTAATCTTAACTCGTCATGACTAAGTGAAGAAAATTCTTTTTCAAAAGCTAATATTTGCTTTACTATTCCTTCAACTTCCTTTAAATCTTTTTTTGATTTACTTCCAACAAAAACGTTTAATATAGAATTTATAAAGCTCATTATTATTTTTTCTATTCAAATTTAAGTAAAAAAAAAGCCTCAAATGAGACTTTTTTAGAAAGTTTTTATTGGTTAATATTCATCCTCGTTCCAAAGGTAATCTTCATCAGTGGGATAATCTGGCCAAATCTCAAGTATAGATTCATAGATTTCTTCTTCTTCTTCTTCAATTTCCTGAAGATTTTCTATTACTTCTAAAGGAGCACCAGTACGAATACAAAAGTCTATTAACTCATCTTTATTTGCAGGCCAAGGTGCGTCAGTTAAATAGGTGGCTAATTCTAGAGTCCAATACATAATTTCAAATTATAATATTTGCAAAAATAATTTTTTATATGACTCCTACAATATTTTATTAATAAATTTAATATTATTTTTTTTTCGCAAAATAAAACAAGAAAATAATTATGAAGAAAAAAAGTGATATTCTGGAGATAAAATCTCCGTATTTTGCATAAAAAGTTAGCTTATTTGATATGCTTATTTTATCATTAATTATTCCGTTTTTCTCGTATTCTATACTATTAATTATATCTCCTTTTTCATTAATTACAGCAGAAATTCCAGTATTTGCACTTCTAACAATACTTCTTCTCAGTTCAATTGATCTCAATCTCGAGTAACTTAATAACTGTTTGTGACCGGGAGAATTACCCCACCAACCATCATTTGTTATGATAGCGATTAATTGTGCACCGTTTCTTACATAATCTGTCATGAATTCACCATACATAGATTCATAGCATATTACAGGTGCTACTAATGCATTTGATTTTGTTTTAAATACAGATCTATTTGTTTGGGTTGCTCTGGTCATTACGGTTCCACCAAAATCTAAAAGTAAATTACCTAAAATTGGTTCTAAAAGTGATTTATATGGTAAATTTTCCACTCCAACTACAAGCTTAGATTTATGATAAACTTGATTTCTACTTGAATTTATAAAGCTACTGTTATATATATCTACCCAAGTACTATCTCTTAAATAATTAGAACTTTGAGTTTTTGTTTTAGATGAATTATAAATCTTATAAAACTGAATTCCGCTTATAATTTCTGATTTTTTTTCATTTAAATAATTATCTAAATCTTTATAAAACGGGGTATTGAAAAAACCTTTTAAGGAATAGCCTGGGCTTTCCGAAAAATATGTTTCGGGAGTTATTATTAATTTATTGTTGAATTCTTCATCTTTAGTTTTATCTTTAAATTCTTCCAATATTTCAAAGTTTGTTCTTCCATATTTTTTGTTATATGGATCAATATTTGGTTGTATTATTGTGATTTCTATAAATTTTTCGTGTTTTATTTCTTGCTCATAAATACATAAAGAAATTATTATTGGAATAGAGATAGATAATAAACCAATTGATAAGTTTTTTAAATAATATTTATTGCTTAGATATTTATTTAAAGTTTTAAAAAATAAAAGATTTACAATAAGAATCCATATCGAACCACCTAAAGTTCCTGTAAACTCAAACCATTGTATTAACTGATGTGATTCAGAAAAAACATTACCCAAAATCAATGATGGCCAAGAAAATTCCCAACTTAAATTAAATTTTTCAAAAACAATCCAAGAACTAATAAAAAAAATAACACCAAGTTTACTGCCTAATTTTTTAGAAATTAAACTGTAACTGGTAAAAACTAAGGCCATTAATATGGAATATAGAATGATCGCGAAAAACATACCAAATACTGTGGAGTTAACTAACCACCATGATGTAATAGAATTCCATATAATAAAACTTAGAAAACTGTAGGAAAAAATTTTAAAAACAGATTTCTCTCTTAATTCTCTTTCAATTACTAATAATGGTATGAAAGCGACAAATATTAAAAAAACGATTCCATTAACGGGCCATGATAGTCCAAAAAGTAATCCAGAAAAAAGACTAAGTATTAAATATTTTTTATTCAAATCAATAGAATTAATAATATTTTACAAGTTAATAAAAACTCATTTCTAAATATAAAAGTATTTCTTGTTTTGATTTTGTATAAAATCATTAATTTAGAAATGTGAAACTTTTTAATTTTGTCCCTAATTTCCTAACTCTTACAAATCTATTTTTTGGGTGTATTGCTGTTGTTTTTGGAGTCATGGGAGATCTTGAAAAATTAGCCTTATTTGTTTCATTGGGATTGATTTGTGATTTTTTTGACGGATTTTTTGCAAGACTATTAAAAGTTGATAACAAACTTGGGGTTCAGTTAGATTCATTATCTGATTTAGTAACATTTGGACTAACTTCTTCAATAGTGATTTTAAATATTATTGGTTCTTCGCCTTTTGTAATTGAAAATTCATCTAATTTTATAATTTCTTTATCTCCATACTTAGCTTTTTTAATCACACTTTCATCATCTTACAGATTAGCCAAATTTAATATCAGTAGCATTGGAACAGATTTTACTGGACTTCCAACCCCAGCAAATGCAATTTTAATTGTTTTTCTTCCTCAATTTATTGAACGTTTTCAATTAGAATTAATTTTTGAAAATATTTTTATTTTAATAGTATTAGTTTTCTTGTCATCATTTCTTCTAATATCCAATATTAATATGTTTTCATTAAAAATTAATAATTTAAAATTTAATCAAAACAAAGCTTTATATGTTTTGTTTTTTTTATCAGTAATTCTTTTTGCTAGTTTAGGACTAGCTTCTCTTCCTGTAATAATAACTATTTATATAATTCTAAACTTATTAAGAGCTATAGTCTAGTTTCTTCTTTCTAAATTCAAAGTTCTGACCTAAATATAATTTTCTTACCATCTCATCTTTTGCTAAATCTTCAGGTTTTCCAGATTTGAGTATATTTCCTTCGAACATTAGATAAGTTCTATCAGTTATAGCTAATGTTTCTTGAACATTATGATCAGTTATTAAAATTCCTATATTTCTTTTCTTTAAATGTGAAATTATTTTTTGAATATCTTCAACAGCAATAGGATCAACACCAGCAAAAGGCTCGTCAAGTAATACAAATTTAGGATCTGTGGCTAAAGCTCTTGCAATTTCAGTTCTCCTTCTTTCACCTCCAGAAAGTAAATCACCTCTACTTTTTCTTATTTTCTGTAAATTAAATTCGTTCAATAAAGATTCCATTTTTTTAGATTGTTCTTCGGAGGTGAGAGTTGTTAGCTCTAAAACAGCTTTTATATTATCTTCAATTGATAATTTTCTAAAAACAGATGCTTCTTGTGCTAAATATCCAATTCCTTTCTGCGCTCTCATGTACATAGGTAATGTAGTTATATCTAAATTGTCTAATGATATTTTGCCTCCATCTGGCTTAATTAGTCCTACAATCATATAAAAACTAGTAGTTTTTCCAGCACCATTTGGACCTAGTAAACCAACTATTTCACCCTGATTCACTTCTATTGAAATGTCATTAACTACTTTTCTTCCTTTGTATGACTTGAATATGCTTTGAGCTGTTAATTTCATTTTTTAATTTTTTCTTTTCTAATCACAAACTTAGAGATATATATACTAATTTGATAAAGCACAATAATCGGAATAGCAACTATTATTTGACTAGCTATATCAGGTGGAGTTATAACAGCTGACAAGGTCAAAACTATTATCAAAGCAAATTTTCTATACTTAATCATTAATTCAGGCGTAATTACTCCAATTTTAGTTAAAAAATAAACTATAATAGGTAATTCAAAAATTAGCCCTGAGGCCAGTACAGAAGCTCTTACAAGACCCACGTAACTATCTAAGTCAAAATCATTAAAGATCTCACTACTAACACTGTAAGAGCCTAAAAAATTTATTGAAAGCGGAGTAACTATGTAATATCCAAAAAGAACACCAATAAAAAATAGCAAAGAAGAAATAATGATGAATCCTCTTGCATTACTTTTTTCATTTTCATAAAGCCCAGGACTTATGAAACTCCAAAATTGATATATTACATAAGGAAATGACATAATAAATCCAGCTGTAATTGACATCCATATGTGTGCAGAAAACTGACCAGACATTGTTCTGCTTTGAATTCTAAAAGGCATTTCATTGATACAAAAACTATCGTCTAGTCCTATTTTATTTGAAATACTACAAAGTAATTCGTATGTGAAAAAATCAATGTTTTTTGGGCCAAATAAAATTTTATCGAATATGAAATCTTTAGCAATAAATGCTATTGAGCCTGTTAATAAAATTGCTAACACAGATCTCAATAAGTGCCATCTCAAGTCTTCAAGATGATCTAAAAAAGACATTTCCTCAATTGAATTATTTTTCATGATAATCCTTCATTTATAATATTATGTAAATGAATAATTCCGGAATAAAAACCATTTTTAGTGACTATAATTTGAGTTATTTTATTTTTGTTCATGATGGACAAAGCCTTTGTTGCTAACATATTGGAGTCAATTGTAAAAGGATTTTTTGACATTAAGTCTTTAGCTAATATATTTTTAAAATTAGATTCAAATGAAAAAACTCTTCTAATGTCACCATCAGTAATTATACCAATTGGTTTATTATTTTTGATAACAACAGCTGCACCTAATAGATTTTTTGTGATTACATCAATTGTTGTTTTAAAATCGTCTGATTCCGATAACTGAGGTTTTAAATTTTTATTAATTATTTCATCAACTTTCAGGTAGAGTTTTTTACCTAAAACTCCTCCAGGATGATGTTTTGCAAAATCATTTTCATTGAATCCATTAATTTTGGATAAACAAATTGCTATAGCATCTCCTATAACTAGTTGTGCCGTAGTACTTGTTGTTGGTGCTAAATTATTTACACAAGCTTCTTTTTCTATGTAAGAGTTTAAAAAATAATCAGAGTTTTTGGCTAAATAAGAATTAGGTTCTGATGTAATTGAGATTATACTTACTTTTCTTTGTTTTATAAATGGAATAAGATTTTTTATTTCTGGAGTATTCCCGCTCTTGGATAATAAAATAATTATATCATCATTTTGTACAATACCTAAATCACCATGTATTGCTTCAGCAGCATGCATAAAAATAGAGGGAGTTCCTGTTGAATTCAATGTTGCAACAATTTTGGAACCAATAATTGCGCTTTTTCCAATTCCACTTACAATTACTCTTCCTTTAGAGGACTGAATTTTTTTTATGGCATCTTCAAAATCAAGTGTAAGATACTTGTGTAAATTTAGTATTGCATTTCCTTGGTTTTTGAAACTTTCTTTAGCAACTTTTAAAATATTCTCTTCTGATTCCAATCTTGTTTTTTTAAATAAGGTTTAAATGTTATATTTAAGAAGCAAATGTACAAAATACCTGTCTACTTTATAAAATGTCTTTAAAAATTGATTTAAAAAAAGAATTAAAGTCCTTATTTGGTTTTTCTAAATTTAAGGGAAATCAAGAACAAATAATTTCATCCTTAATTAAGGGTAACAATAATTTGGTTATCATGCCTACAGGAGCTGGTAAATCTTTATGTTTTCAATTACCAGCCTTGTTACTTGGTGGAACAGCTTTAGTAGTATCCCCTTTAATTGCACTTATGAAAAATCAAGTTGATGTTGTTAGAGGAATTTCTTCTTATGACGGAATTGCTCATGTTTTAAATTCTTCATTAAATAATTCCGAAATTAATGAAGTAAAAAATGATATTTTAAGTAAAAAAACAAAATTATTATATGTAGCACCAGAATCGTTAGCTAAACAAGAAAATATTGATTTTTTAAATAAAATTAATATTTCGTTTTTGGCAGTTGATGAAGCACACTGTATATCTGAATGGGGTCATGACTTTAGACCTGAATATAGAAATTTAAAAACCATATTAAATAAAATTAATACTCAAATACCTATAATTGCTTTAACAGCTACAGCTACAGCCAAAGTACAAGACGATATTGTTAAAAATTTAGAGATTAAAGACGCTGAAGTTTTTAAGTCCTCATTTAATAGACCAAATCTTTTTTATGAAGTAAGACAGAAAACTGAAAACTTAAATAGAGATATTATCTCATTTGTAAAGCAAAGAGCAGGTAAATCAGGAATAATTTATTGCCTTTCTCGAAAAAACGTAAATGAACTTACACAATTTTTACAAGTAAATGATATTAACGCTTTACCATATCATGCTGGACTAGATTCAAAATTAAGAGCAAAAAATCAAGATATGTTTTTGATGGAAGAATGCGATGTAATTGTTGCCACAATAGCTTTTGGTATGGGAATTGACAAGCCAGATGTAAGGTTTGTAATTCATCACGATATTCCGAAAAGTTTAGAAAGTTATTACCAAGAAACAGGAAGAGCTGGTAGAGATGGAGGAGAAGGACATTGTTTAGCTTTTTACACACATAAAGATATTGAAAAATTAGAAAAATTCATGTCAGGAAAACCGATTGCTGAACAAGAACAAAGTTATTCTTTATTAGACGAAATATCTGCCTATGCCGAAACTTCTATGTCTAGAAGAAAGTTTTTGTTGAATTATTTTGGAGAAAATTTTGATGAAATTAATGGGGAGGGCGCTATGATGGATGATAATATGAAAAATCCTAAACCTAAATTAAAAGTAAATGATGAAGTATTATTAGTTTTAGATTTAATTTCAACTACCAAAGAACAGTACAAGACCAAAGATTTAGTTGCTTATCTTACTGGAAAAGAAAATAATTTACTTAGATCTCATAATGTTATTAATAACAAACTTTTTGGGTCAGGAAAAAATAATGATTCAGTTTTTTGGAACTCATTATTAAGACATTTGATTGTAAATAATCTTTTAAATAAAAATATTGAATCATATGGAGTGTTAAAATTAAATGAGTTATCAAAAAAATATTTAAAAAATCCATATAATTTTTATATTTCAAAGAATCACGAATTTCATATTGAAGTTAATTCTAACTTAAACAAAAAAAATAGATCTTTAAATGATAAGGAACTTTTTAAAATTCTTATTTCAGAAAGAAAAAATATTGCTAAATTAAAAGGTATTCCTCCTTATGTTATTTTTCAAGAATCTTCAATTGAAGAAATGTCTTTTAAGTATCCAATTACAATTGAAGAGTTAAAAAATATTAACGGGGTAGGTGAGGGTAAGGCCAGACGATTTGGAACTACATTTCTTAAAATTATTTCAAATTATGTAGATGAAAATGAAATTACTAGACCTGAAGATTTAATTATTAAAACAACAGGATCAAATTCCTCTATAAAATTATTTATTATTCAAAGTATTGACAGGAAACTTCTCCCAATTGATATTGCAAATGCAAAAGGCTTAGATTTAGAGCAACTTATACAAGAACTTGAAAAAATAGTATTTTCAGGAACTAAACTTAATGTTGATTATATGGTTGATGATATTTTTGACGAAGATCAACAAGATGAATTATATGATTTTTTTATCGAATCTGAATCTGATGATATAAACATTGCAGTTGATGAGTTTGATAACGATTATGAAGAATCTGATCTACGATTATACAGGTTGAAATTTATTAATGATATATCAAATTAATTTTTTGAAATATTTGTAACTCTTTTATAAAGTTTAATTTATCTTGCGCCATAATTTAATTTAAAAAAAATGCAGGAAGGTTTATACGCTCAAATCAAGACTAATAAAGGTGAAATAATGCTAATACTTCATCATGATAAATCACCAGGAACAGTTGCTAATTTTATTAATCTTTCTGAGGGCAAAATAAAAAATTCTCATAAACCAATGAATGTTCCATACTATGACGGTTTGAAATTTCATAGGGTAATTCCTGATTTCATGATTCAAACTGGTTGTCCAAATGGAACTGGAACAGGAGATCCTGGTTATAAATTTGATGATGAATTCCATCCTGAACTTAGACATAATAAGCCAGGTATATTGTCTATGGCTAACTCTGGTGTATCAACTAATGGTAGTCAGTTTTTTATCACCCATGTAGCAACTAACTGGTTAGATGATAAGCATACTGTTTTTGGCGAAGTAGTTGAGGGGTTGGATATTGTTAATGAAATTCAACAAGATGATGTAATTGATTCTATAATTATACTCAGAGTAGGGGATGAAGCTGAAAAATGGAATTCAACTGAAGTATTTAATAATTTTAAAGATAAAAAAGAAATTCTCATTAAACAAAGACAATTAAAAGAACAACAAATTATTGAAAATTTATCAAAAGATTTTGAAGTGACCCCATCTGGTTTAAGGTATAAGATTTTAAATAAAGGAAATGGAGATTCCCCAACTAAAGGCGATAAAGTTAAAGTTCATTATAAAGGAATGTTGATTGACGAAACAGTTTTTGATTCCTCATATAAAAGAAACCAACCTATTGAATTTAATGTTGGAATTGGTCAAGTAATCCCTGGCTGGGATGAAGGGATTATGTTATTAAAAAAAGGTGAAAAGGCAAAGTTTATTATTCCTTCAAACTTAGGTTATGGAGAAGCTGGGGCTGGAGGTGTTATCCCATCAAATGCAACTTTAGTTTTTGAAGTTGAATTACTTTAGTTTATCCACTTAATATTACATCCAATACTGGGTTTTTGTATAGGGTTAATTTCCTGTAAATTAATTAAAGCATTAAGTGCATTTCTTACATCTGTGCCTGTTACTTCAATATTGTTTCCAGGTCTAGAATCGTCAAGTTGTCCTCTGTAAACCAATTTATTAGAATCATTAAAAATAAAAAAATCTGGTGTACAAGCAGCATCGTAATTTTTTGCAACTATTTGAGTTTCATCATATAAATATGGGAAATTAAATTTTTCTTTTGTCGCATTTTTTTTCATTTCAATTGGTGAATCTTCTGGATAATTAATAACATCATTACTAGATATAGCAATAAATTTGATACCAGAATTATGATAATCGTTAGCAATTTGAACTATTTGTTGGTTTATATGTTTGACAAATGGACAATGATTACAAATAAACATAACTAAAGTTCCTTTGCTTCCAAATAAATCATCTGATTTCATTATTAAATTAGATGTAACATCTAACAGTGCAAATTTTGGAGCTTCAAAGCCTAATGGGATCATAACTGAGGGTGTTCGTGCCATATTTTTTCTTTTTTTTTCAAATTTAAATCTATTTTGTATAAATTGCACATAATTCAATTTGGATATGCAAGAATTTATTTATTTTTTTGAAAATATTTCATCATTACAAAGATCATTAATTCTAGTAGGAGGAATTACTTTTTTTTGGTCAATAGAGTCCTTAATTCCATTATTTAAATTTAATTATTCAAAATTAAGACATGCTCTTCCAAACTTTTTTTTTACTTTAACAACTGTCCTTGTAAATTTTTCACTAGCATTTATTCTTTTATTAGTTTCTGACTGGGTTTCAATTAATGGCTTTGGTTTATTAAATTATCAAAACTTATTACCATTGTCGGCTTACCTTATTCTGGGTGTTATTTTTCTTGACCTGATTGGTGCATATCTTCCTCACTATGTACAACACAAAGTAAAGTTTTTGTGGAAAATTCATTTGGTTCATCACTCAGATCATAAAGTTGATACAACTACTGCAAATAGACACCATCCTTTTGAAAGTATAATTAGATATGTTTTTACTTTATTTGCTGTTGCAATTTTAGGAGCTAACATGGGGTTAGTTTTCTTGTATCAATCTCTTTCTGTTGTTTTATCACAATTTAATCATGCTAATATTAATATAAGTCCTAATCTAGATAAATTTCTAAGTTATATAATTGTGACCCCAAATATGCACAAAATTCATCACCATTACATGTTACCTTATACTGATTCCAATTACGGAAATATTTTTTCTTTTTGGGATAGATTATTTGGAACCTTCAGTTTTTTAAATCCTTCCAAAATAATTTATGGTGTAGACACGTACTTTAACGAAAAAGAAAATCAAAGTATTAGAAGTTTGTTGTATAGACCTTTTGAAAAGCATAAATCACCCTCCAATTAATTTTTCTACATAATATCTGAGAAGAATATTGCATTCATTAAAAGTTTATTAGTGCCAAACCAGAAACCTCTAAAATTGGTGTTATCTGAAAACACATTGATATTACCTTTCTTTATTTTGATATTAACAAACGGTCTACTATTCTTCATAGACTTGAGATTCTCCTCTGAAATATAACCACTTATAAGAGTATTTAATTTAGTGTACTTAATAGGGTTGTTAAAACTTAAAGAATCATTTTCAATAAAAATATTGGTGTTTCTAAAAACAGATAAGTTATTTTTATAAAAACCATAGTTAATTGGATGACTTAAGTCTAGTGTTGTATTAAAAATTGCTCCACTGGTAAGTTGAGCTCCGTAAAATTTACTTTTGTTTATAAAATTTATATTATTTGCTTTTGGCTTATTTTTCTTGAGATTAACAGAGATAAATTTATTTTTATTTAACCAACTAATAGCATTTCTAAACCCAATTAAATTACCGCCGTTTTCTATCCATTTTTTTAAATTTTCAAGAGTTTTTTTACTATAATTATGGGATCCATTAACAAAAATGATTGTACTGTATTTTTCTAAATCTATTCTAGTTAAAGTGTTAGATTTAATTTTAGTTACAGGAATTTTGTATTTGGTATCCAATAAGTGCCAAATTTCTCCAGCATCATAACTGGATATTCCATTACCAACCACAAGCCCAATTTTTGGTATTGTGATATTTTTAAAACTATTACTTCCTAAATCAATACCTTTAGTTTTACTAGTATTGACTCCAAAAAAATTAATTCCAGACAAATTAGTAATTTTCTCTAAAATTTTATTTATTTCTTCAATACTTTTATTTTGATTTTTTAGTGGAATTAATATAGTGCCATAGTCAAATTTTTTCTTATCAATTTCAAATTTTTGAGTTGCTACTTTTAATCTTAAATTATTTTTTAATAATTCATAAAGAGCCATTGGTGTGTAGTAGTCGTCCCAAGAAAAAAGGTAAGCGTATTTACTTTTTGAAATGATTTTACCCTTTGGTTTTTTTAAATCAAGTTTTTCAGTTTTTTCCTTTAAAATCAAATCAGAATATTCTAAATCAAATGAATGTAAAAATGACCAAGCAGAAACATCATAAAACAAACTGTCTTTAAATTTTGTTCTATTTTCTAGCATTGCACTAATTAATCTAGAACTTCTTTGATTTTTTGGAATTAATAATGAATTTTCTTTTTTAAATTCAATATCGTTAACAATTAGATTCTTATTTAATTTTTTTATTTCAATTTTATGTTTTTTTAATATTTCATAAAAGTGAAATAACTTTGATTTATCTTTTTTATCACCAACAACTATGTATTTGTTTTTATTCTTATTTGCTATTTTCATTGAATTAACAAAAAATTCATATTGATAATCCAATAAATCCTTTTTTAATTCGAACGATGCATTTAAAGTGGATAAGGAGGTGGTAAGTTGATTTTTAATAGTAAATGGAAATGAGATTTCTCCATTGATACTTTCTTGTAAATGTCCTCTTGAACTACCCTGTTCAAATAATATTCCTATACTTCCATTAATATCAGGAAAT
>CAJQMK010000065.1 GCA_905479415.1 uncultured Flavobacteriaceae bacterium
AATATTTAAATTTTGAATGAGGCAAATATAAAATTTTATGAGTTAAATTCTATAATTTTTTATATAAAAAAAGGCGACCTAAGTCGCCTTTTTATTAACATTATATTATCTGTTATGGATTTATAGTTAATCCAACATAGAATTGACTTCCAATTGCACCAGAACCAGCCATCATAAAATATTCTTCTCCACCTAAATTAGTTCCACCAATTTTAACTCTAGAGTTTAAACTTGGTAATTGAAAAAGCATTGAAGCATCAAACGTTGTTCTAGCAGGAATCATTGCATCTTGAAAACCTGACTGCTCCCACATGAAATTATCATGATATTTAGCAGTAACATTGAAAGAGAAATTCTCAGCTAATTTAGCTGAACCAAGTGTTAACACTACTCTGTTTTCAGGTGTGTTGAAACCAGATTCATAATCTGAATTAGGATTGTCAAATTGCATTTTGTTATATGAATAAGTACCAGATAAATCAAAAGTATTTAAGATATTAGTTTCAAATCCTGCACTCACTCCGTATGTGTTAACAATTTCATCAGTATTAGCATCATAACTAAACACTTTAAAGTCTCCTTGAGATAAAGCAAAAAGACCCATCATGTTAGAAGCACTTCCGTAAAGCGGAGTAATAACATTAACAGCAGAAATAAAGTTATCCCACTTAGTGTAATAAGCATTAATATCTAAAGCAGTTTTCTTTCCGTTAATCCTGTATCCTAAATCAAATGATTTAACATTTTGAGGACCAACATTACCTAAATCACCTGCAGCAACTGGAGCACCAGCTTGAACTGAAGCAGCAGTATAAGAATTCATTTTTACTTGATTTCCTGTTACATTATATGAGTTTCCAGAAGCACCTCTTAGTCTCATATTAAATCTATCAACATTATCTGGAGATGATCCCATTAATACAGCTTGACCTATATCAAGACCTATGTACTGGTCTTGAGCTGCTGGATTTTGGAAACCTGTTTGGTAAGAAACTCTAAGGTTTTGATTTTCTGAAAGGAAAATAAGTGCACCTATTCTTGGTGTTACAGTTCCTTCGAAAAATTCACTTTTATCGTATCTCATCGAACCTGTTAATTTTACAGCTCCACCCATTATATCTTTTTGTGCTTGAGCATAAAGTCCCATATCAGTAAATTCAATTGGGTCAGTATAATCAGTAAAAAGTGTTCCGTTAGATCTTAATATATAATCTCTGTAAGAAGCACCAACAATAATGTCAACACCTTCCACTAGATCTTGCAGGTTATAATCAGCTTCAAAACTATTTGACTGTGAAGTATCTAATATACCAGCACCACCAGCAAATACATCAATTCCGTTACTTACAGCTCTTTCGTAAGCAGTATTCCAAGCAGCAGATCCAGGAACTAACATGTTAGCATCAGCAGCTTTTCTGGCAGCAGCGTGAACTCCTAAATCACCACCTTTACCTATAATATCATTTAAAGTATAACCAAACTGTGCATAGTATATCATTGTATTTAAACCAACAATTGGGTTAGGATCTACAACACTAGGAAGATTAGTAAAGTAATCTAGTATATAATTTCCAAAATATGCATTAAGTCCACCAGGTTGAGCTATTGTCATTACAGCTCCTAAAGCAGATACATCATGAGTATTTCCTGAATTTTCAGCAGTATGATAGAATCTTAAACCTAAATTTCTGTTTTTATATTCGATCTTATGTTGTTGAAGACCAAAGTTTTTAAGCATATTTCTATTAGTTGCATGTAACATAGTGTTACCTGAACCAATTTTAGAATTCAAAATAAGTTCTGAATCTTCAGTTGGCTTATAATGAAAAGCTATATCAGTTTTAAAACTAGATGCTTTATTATCAATTAAGTCAACTTCATTGTAACCACTTGCATTAATCTGATAGTTTCCAAAGAAATTTGGAGATAAATTAGCAAAAATATAGTTTACTTGAGCAGCACCTGCAGGAGATAATAATCCTTGGCTAACTAAAGATGGAATTACAGCTCCTCTAAAAGCTTCAGTCATATTAAATCTCTGACCAATATCACCATAAACATTTACACCATCATAATCAGGGAAATCTCTTGGGTTTTGAGCTTCAGCAGTTCCATCAATATAACGACCATCTAAGTGATTAATGTCTCTATAATCAACTGCATGCCAGTCTTCACCTTCTTGGTAACTAACAGTAATTTTAGCAGCGAATTTGTCGCTAAATTTATTAGCAGCTCTAAAAGCGAAGTCATAATAGTCGTTTTCACCAGCAGCTTCTTGTGAAGTAATACCGTGTTTGTATGTAGCACTTACGCCTTGAAAATCAAATGGATTTTTACTGTTCATAAATAAGATACCTTTAGTAGCATTTGCACCATATAAAGCTGAAGCAGCTCCAGGCATTAATTCTACGCTTTGAATATCTAGTTCATGAATACCAAGTAAGTTACCCGCTGAAAAACCTAAACCAGGAGCTTCATTGTTCATTCCGTCAACTAACTGAACAAAACCATTGTTGTAAATAGTTGAGAAACCTCTAGTATTAACTTGTTGAAGAAATAATCCTCCAGAGTTAATTTGAACTCCTTTAAGTCCTTCTAAACTACTGTAAAAATCAGCTCCAGTAGATTGAGCAATATCTTTATAGTCAAATTTTTCAATTGTTACAGGAGATTCAAATAATC
>CAJQMK010000066.1 GCA_905479415.1 uncultured Flavobacteriaceae bacterium
TTTTGAAAAGTTAAACATAAGTATTAAACCTAGCGTAATTGATGATATTTCTGATGACTATGTAAAACATCTTCCTGATAATAATTTTCTTTTACAAGACGCCATTACAGTTTTAGATTATTTATTTCCAAAATACACATTACACATAATAACTAACGGTTTTACAGAGGTTCAGAACACGAAAATTAAAAATTCTAATCTTAAAAAATACTTTACTTGTATTATTGATTCCGAGACAGTTGGTGTTAAAAAACCTCATTCAAAAATTTTTCAATACGCTTTTGAGGTTTCTAAGGCAACAAATAAAAATCAATGTTTAATGATTGGAGATAATTATGAAGCTGATATAATGGGTGCCATTAATAATGACTTTAAGGCTATACATTTAAATTCAAACAATGAAACATTGCACAAGAATTCAATAATAATTAATGACTTAATTTCTTTAATAGAAATTCTTTAATTAATGATGTTTTTGTCTTACCATTTCATAAAGAATAGTACCACAAGCGACTGATACGTTTAGAGATTCTATTTTTCCAAGTAAAGGTATTCTTATGAGCTCATCACATAATTTAATAACTGAACTAGAAAGCCCTTTTCCCTCTGAACCCATTATAATTGCTTGTGATTTACCGAACT
The DNA here is from genome assembly GCA_905479415.1 of uncultured Flavobacteriaceae bacterium. Classification (GTDB taxonomy): domain Bacteria; phylum Bacteroidota; class Bacteroidia; order Flavobacteriales; family Flavobacteriaceae; genus MAG-121220-bin8. The sequence goes on from CAJQMK010000066.1 coordinate 643, forward strand.
CTGTTTGGTAAATATTATTTTCTGCTTTTTCAGATGCTCCAAATATTTTTATATCATGTTGTTTTAAAAGAAATATAGCATCTTTAATGTGAGAAACTTTACATATGGGAACATTAAAGATTGCTCCAGATGATGTTTTGATAGTATCTCCGTTTACTGGAGCACTACCACTAGATTGAATTACTATACAATCTATTGCGGTACATTCAGCTGTTCTTACGATTGCTCCAAAATTCCTAACATCAGATAACTGATCTAATATTAATAATGAAATTGATTTGGGCTTTGATTCAATTAAGTCACTTAAATCAGAAATAGTTAAGAAGTTTATAGGAGAAATTGTAGCGACAACCCCTTGATGATTTTTAGGAGTTAGTCTGTTTAATTTTTCTACAGGAACGTAAGATATTTCAATTGAGTTTTTATTTAATTTTTTTATTAATTCAAATCCATTTTTATTATTCAATCCTCTTTGCATAAAAACACGATTAATCGATTCATTTGAATCAATAGCTTCAATTACAGCTCTTATACCATAGATTAAGGTATTCTTTTCCATTTATGATTAATTAAGTAATTATATTGAATTAAAGTAGGAGACTAGTTCTATTAAACTTTCCTTTTTCTTAAGATTTAATTTATTTGCTTTTTTATATTTTTTTAAAAGTTTTTGATCAAATATATTTTTAGCAAGTAATTTTTTGAATGATCTGGGAATTGAGTGCCACTTGCCATCTTTATTAATTAAAAATTCATTAGCATCAGCCCATTTTGGTTTTGGATCACTTGATGAACCTGAGGATGGGGCAACTGCACCTGTTCTAACAGGCATCTTTATTACTTTTCTAGGAAAATAGTAAAGAGATATATTATCAAGTTGAATACAATCCTCTAAGACAGCTATAATTTCCTCATTATTTAAATTTATTGAGTGAGATTTATAAGTATTACCATTCATTTCAATTTTCACTGAACTATTTAATTCTATAATACTTGGCTGCGAGCTTGCATTCTTTTTGATTTCGAATTTTTGTGTTCCAACATTTAATCTGGTTAGCACATTGTATGTCTTACCGCTATTAAATATTATTTTACCATCTCTAAAATTTTTATCTAGAAAGGGGGAACCCTCTGCTTCACTGAAGTCTTTTTTCATTAATTTCCTCAACAATACATTTCCGCCACTAAATAAGTCATCTGTAGAAACGCTAAAATCTTGACTAAAGGTTAATTGGCTTGATATTAAAAAAAATATTATTAAAGTATTTATGTTTTTCATGTTTAATGTTTAATTCCTCAAATATAGATAAAGTTATTGACCTTCATTCTTAATTATTTATCAAAAAAAAAGCGCTCCTAAGAGCGCTTTTTAATATACAAAGTAGTTTACTAAAATTATTTAGTATCCCACCATACTTTTGAATCTTGGTTGTAACCAGAAATCTTTGCAACAGCAGCGTCATGGTTAGCCTTGTTAGCACTAGCAGTTGTAGCACCGTAACCATTTCTCATTGGTATTCCAGTTCCTGTTAAAGCATCAGCAGCAGGAGTTAATATTGGATAATCCAATCTTCTCCATTCTGACCAAGCTTCCCATCCTTGCATGTACAACGCAACCCATTTTTCAGTAGCCATTGTTTCCATAGATACTGGAGCAACAGAACCAAGATATGCAGTAGCATCAGCAGTACTAACGCCCCATTGAGCGTGAGAAGCAGCGATACCTAATTCATACCAAGTTTGAGCATCACCAGCTAAACCAGACCATCCTCTTAAGTGAGCTTCTGCATATGAGAAACATACTTGAGCATAAGAATATAACATTCCTCCAGCATTAGTACCATCATAAATAATAGAAGATGGTAAGAATGAAACTCTAGTTTGTAAAATACCTGGGTTTAACACACCATAAGGCATTCCAGCGTAAGTACTTCCACCATATTCTACATAGTCGATTTTTGATGTATCTCCAGTTGCACTAACAACAGGCTCAGCATATTTAGCTAATCTAGGGTCACTGTTAGCGAATAAATGGTCAACCATTACATCACTTGCAGCATAATCTTCTCTAGACTGAAATCTATCTTGCCATGGGTTATCGTTATCGTCAGCAGTAGTATAAGGATAGTGAATATTATCAGCGTTACTTGTAAGTACACCACCAGCTATAGCTGATTTAAATGCAGCTTCAGCACCAGATGGATCAACATCAGCCATTCTCATAGCCATTACCATTTTCATAGTGTTTCCGAATTGTCTCCATTTAGCAGCATCTCCATTAAACATAAAGTCACCAGATAATCCACCACCATCTAAAAAGCTTAATGCAGCATCAATTTCTGCAAGCATACCTGCGTATACAGCAGACTGATCGTCAAAAGCTGGTTTTAAATTGTCAACTCCCTGAAGAGCTTCAGAATAAGGAACTGCACCCCATCTATCAGTTATTACATGCATCATGTATACTTTTAATAAATGCGCTACACCTTTTTGCATTCCTACAGAACCTGATGATGAATATTCAGCAGCATTCTCAGAATTGTTAAGGTTAATTACGGTTTGTAAGTCCATTAGTGGACCAGTATAGAAACCGTCAAAATTCCATTGGATTGTTTCATAACATGATTCTTCATTATATGTAATCTCAGAAACGTGCTGAGCATATAAAACACCTGAATCTACATTACTAACAATACTTGGGATATTTCTCATTGCACCTGTAATAAGTGCACCAGTGTTAGCTTTAGATATTGAGTTTGGATTTAAATTTTCATCCCCAAAATCTACAGTTTCACAGGACACGAACAATAAGCTACTTATTGTTAACAGTCCGATTATTTTTTGAATTTGTGTTTTCATTATTTATAATAATTTATAATTAAAATTTAAGGGCTACGTTAAGTCCAAACGATCTAGCAGATGGTAACTGTCCACCTTCACTAGCGTAGTTTCCTCCAGACCAACCAGATCCAAGTTCAGATGGATCTAAACCAGGTGTTTTAGCACCTCTATAGTCACCCCAGTCTGTAGTTTCAGAAAGGATTGCTAAGTTTGTTCCAATTAATGCTATATCAATTCCAGTAAAAGGAGTGTTTGAAAGTTTATCACTATCAAAGTTATAACCTAATCTTACTTGTCTTAATTTAACAAATGAAGCGTCAACTAACCAAAGATCATCTCTAGTCCAGTTACCCCAAGCCCAGCTATCTGGAGCTCTGTAGAAATCAGCAACACTTCCGTCAGCATAAACACCAACTTGATGTATACCACCACCAGCACTTACTGGATCTCTTTTTTGGTTTCCTTTGTCATTTTTACCAGCTGTCCATTCGTGAAGACCAGCAGCCATTGAGAACATGTCTGTTACTGAGTGGTATAAACCACCATCTTGGAAGTCAATTCCGATAGCAAGATCCCAATTTTTATAAGTTAAGTTAGATGTAATACCTCCTGTATAGTTTGGCATAACATTACCTAATAACTGATTGTTTTCATATCTGTGGTTTCCACTTGCGTAGTATACCCAGTTACCGTTATCGTCTTTCAATCTTTTTCTTCCATATAACATTCCCCATTCTTCACCTACAATTTCTTGTAAATCCATACTTGACCATGATAACCATGAGTTAAGTATATTTCTTTCAATTCCAGGGTATATGAAATCAACCATTTTTTCTAAAGTTGCGAAGTTCACAGAAACATCCCATCTTACATCTTCAGTTTGGATTGGTGTTCCTGATAACATAACTTCAACACCAGTTGAAGAAGTGATTTTTGAATTAACACTTAATCCAGTGTATCCAGTTGATCCTGCAGCTGATACAGCTACTGGTAATCCTGAATCTTCTCTGTCAAAATATGTTAAGTCAAATCCTAATCTATTGTTTAAGAATTTCATTTCAATACCGTATTCAGTTTCTTTTCTAATTCCACCAGTTAACTGAGGGTTAGCTAAAGTATTTGGTACAGCAAGTGAAGCTAATGAACCATAAGCAGTTCCAGATCCAAATGTTGGACTAGTAGCGTAAGTTCCAGGGAAAATAGGAGCTTCAGCGTAACTAGCTCTTAATTTTCCGAAAGTAACACCATCTAGATTTACTAATTTATCAAATAAGAAACTACCTGTTAAAGAGTATGTTTCAATTCTGTTGTTATCTGCAGCAGCAGTAGAACTCCAGTCAAAACGGTAAGAACCGTCTAAATATAACATACTATCGTATCCTAAAGAAACAGATGAATAAGCAGCTCTTCCGCTGTTATTTGTTCTGTATGTAGAATAACCTGGCTTATCAACAGAGTTAGCAATAGTATAAAAATCAGGAATTGCTAAACCACCAGATGTACTAGCACTTGTGTTTATACTTCTAAATTGTTTTGCAGCATATCCAACTAAAGCGTTAACGTCAAACTTATCAGTAATTGCTTTACTATAATTTAGTCTAGCTCTAAATTCATTTTGTTCAGAAACAAATGAACCTTCACTGTATCCAGCTTGAGTACTTAAAGTGTTTTTACCAATGTAATTTCTTGAATTACTTGTTCTATTATAAGCTCTTCTGTTAACTTCAACATTAGCAGAAACTCCATCAGCTATTTGATAATCAAATCCAAAGTTACCTGAGTAAGTAGAATTTTCATTATTGTTTGTGTTTTGGTATTGCTCATAGTGTGGAGCATCCCAGTACTGTGGACGAGCATTTCTAGCAGATCTTCTGTTCCAAGTGTAAAAAGCACCTTCATAGTGATAATTATCTCTTAGTCTATCCATGTCTAACTGTCTTTGCCACCACTGGCTAAAGTTTCCTTGTAAACTTCCGTATCCACTACTAACAAAGTTGTCAGTATTTTGAATTCTTGCATTTAATGAAGTATACATTGTGAATTTATCTGTTAAATCAACTGATCCGTTGATGTTAACATCGTATGTATCTCTAGATGCATTAGGAACTGGTAATGCATTTTGTGTAGCACGTCCAGTTGCTCTAAAGCTGTAATCATCACCACCTTTTCCAAAAGAAACACTAGTAGCAGATTTCATTCCAGTTTCAAAGAAATTTTTAACATTGTTAGGATTTGGAGACCATCCTCTTAATTCACCAAAGTTTGGGTGATTAGGAATCCATGAATCCCAGTGACGAGCCAAAGTACCATCTAATCTTGGTCCCCATGATTCATCAGCTGCGTAGTAAGGAATATTTTGTCCATTAAATGCTGCCCAAGACGCAGGGTCTGTTGCAGGATTGTAAGCAAATGTATCCCATGATTGATCGTATCCACCACCATACTCATTTTGGTAGGGGTGTAATCTACTAATATTAGAAGCAACAGTATTGTGATCTACAGTAATGTAAGTTTCACCAGCTTTTGCTTTCTTAGAAGTAATTACAATCACACCACTTCTAGCTTCAGCACCATATAATGCAGTTGCTGCAGCACCTTTAAGAATAGTAATGTTGTCAATGTTATCAGTATTAATATCTGTTGAAGACATTTTAATTCCATCTACAACATATAATACATCTTGTTCACCTCTAAGTCTAATAGCACTTGATTCAAATGTAGAACTAGGTCCAGAAATAACCTGAACACCAGCAACTTTACCAGCAAGAGCTGTTTTAAAGTCAAGTTCCTTAGTTTTAGTTAAGGCAGAGCCTTCAACTTTTTGTTGAGCATAACCAAGTGACTTGGCTTCTCTAGTAATACCAAGTGCAGTTACAACAACTTCTTCTAAAGCGTTGTCTGACACAAGTGTAACGTTAATTGTAGCAGAAGCTCCAATTGTTACGTTTTGAGTTACAAATCCAACATAACTTACAGAAAGAACATCTCCTTCAGAAGCTGATATTGAATAAACACCGTCAAAGTCAGTTGTAACACCATTAGATGTTCCAGCAACAATAACAGTAGCTCCAGGAAGTGGTACACCTGAACTGTCAGAAACAG
>CAJQMK010000067.1 GCA_905479415.1 uncultured Flavobacteriaceae bacterium
AATGCTCAGCATTTACACCTTCAAATTGAACAGGCATGTTGAATCCCGCAAAAGGAACCATTTTAGCATTAAGTTTAACGTGAATATCAAATAGAGAAGTTTTTTTCATAATACATTTTATAATACAAATTTCGAGCAATTTTTTTTACCTTACAATAAAATTTTTAAACACATATCAACATGAAAAAAATATTAATTCTTTTGTTATTATCTCCTGTGATATTATTCTCTCAAGGAATAATGGGTGACAAAACTGAATTTAGCAGACAAGATACATTACGCGGATCCATTACTAAAGAAAGGTCTTGGTGGGATTTAAATCGTTATCATCTTGATATAATCGTTAAACCAGAAGAAAAATTTATTTCAGGTTCTAATAAGATTTCTTACACAGTACTTAAATCACACGATTTAATGCAAATTGATCTTCAAACTCCATTAAGATTGACAAAGGCTACTCAAGATAATTCCGAATTAGAGATAATACATGATGGTAATGCCCATTTTATAAAACTTAAGAAAAAACAAAATGTTGGCTCTAAAGAAGAGATAGTAGTTTATTATGAAGGTAATCCTAGAGTGGCTGTAAGGGCCCCGTGGGATGGTGGTATTTCATGGGAAAAAGATAAAAATGGAAATCATTTTATTGCATCTTCTTGTCAGGGTTTGGGAGCTAGTGTTTGGTGGCCTAATAAAGATCATATGTATGATGAACCCGAAAGTATGTTAATGAGTGTTAATGTTCCAAAAGGACTCACTAATGTTTCAAATGGAAGATTAATTAAGATTGATGAAATGTCAGATTCGACTACATTTCATTGGGAAGTAGTGAATCCAATAAATAATTATGGAGTTAATATAAATATCGCTGATTATGTAAATTTTTCAGAAATATATGAAGGGGAGAAGGGTGATTTAGATATGGATTATTATGTTTTGAGTTATAATTTAGAAAAAGCAAAAGTTCATTTTATTGATGCTATTAAAACTATGCAAGCTTTTGAACATTGGTTTGGACCATACCCTTTTTATGAAGATAGTTTTAAACTAGTAGAAACTCCTTATTTAGGGATGGAGCATCAAAGTTCTGTTACATATGGTAATAAGTATAGAAAAGGATACCTAGGTCGCGATTTATCGGGTACTGGATGGGGACTAAAATTTGATTATATAATCATTCATGAGACTGGTCATGAGTGGTTTGCTAATAATATAACTTATAAGGATATCGCAGACATGTGGGTTCATGAGGGATTTACCACATATTCAGAAAATCTTTTTGTTGATTATCATTTTGGAAAAAAAGCATCATCCGAATATGTAATTGGAACTAGAAGAGGAATTGGAAATAAAAAGCCAATAATTGGACCATATAATGTTAACAAAGGTGGCTCAGGTGATATGTACTCGAAAGGTGCAAATCTTCTTCACACACTAAGGCAAGTAGCTGATAATGATAAATTATGGAGAAATATCTTGAGAGGATTAAATAAAGATTTTTATCATAAAACTGTTACAACTTATGAAATAGAAAATTATATTTCTAAAAAAATGAAATTAAACTTAAATCCATTTTTTAATCAATATTTAAGGGATGTAAGGATACCTGTTTTAGAGCATAAATTGGTTGATAGTAAAATGTCTTTTAGATGGAATAATGTTGTTGATGGATTTAAAATGCCAATTGATTTAATTGTTACAGACTATGTTGAGGGCAATCAAAAAAAAATAAGAATATACCCAACTCAAAAATGGAAATCTAAAAACATCAAAGGATCTATTGAAATTGATAATAACTATTATGTAAATTCAAAATATTTAATTCAATAGTATGAATAAAAAATTTAGCTTCATTTTAGGATTTATTTTTCTAATTTTCATCTCTTGTGATAGCGAAAATTCATCATCAATGACATTTGATGATTATGAAAAAGCCTCTTTTCATATGGGCAGAGGTTTTAATAAATACCTAAATAATGTTTTAACTAACCAGAAATGGGATGAAGAAAATTCTTTTCATTATGAAGTAAAGTTTAAGGACAAATCAGAAAAGTTTTCAATAGATTTAAAATCATTAGAAAAAAGTAATTATAATGAAAATGATGAAGTTAATTCGCAAAATATAAACAAGGATTATAAAAATAACCCTTACGAATTTTTGTCTCCCAATGGAAACTTAGCTGCTTATATAGACGATTTTAATTTATGGATTAGGAATACTAAAACAGGTAAAAGAACACAATTGACTTTTGATGGTTTTAAGAATTATGGCTATTCCACGAATAATGCTGGATGGATAAAATCTAAAGGTCCTGTTTTAAAATGGAGTCCCAACTCTGATAAAATAGCAACTTTCAGACAAGATGCCCGAGATGTTGGCGAAATGTATTTAACTACAACAAATGTTGGTCACCCAAAACTTCAATCTTGGAAGTATGCGCTTCCTGGTGATGAAAAAATATTTGAAATAGAGAGACTTATAATTGATGTTAAGTCAAGTAAAATCGTCAAATTAAAAATGAAAAATGATTTTCAGAGATCTACAACAACTGATCATATAGCAGGAAGAGGAGGTGAGTTGCTTGATACTCAATGGAGTAAAGATTCATCTAAACTAGCATTTATTTCATCCTCCAGAGATCATAAGGAGGCACATTTGCAAATAGCGGATTCAAAAACCGGAATTGTTCGTTCTATTTTTAAAGAAAATGTAGATACTTATTATGAATCTGGAGTTAGAGCAGAAAATTGGAAAGTTTTGTTTGATTCCAATGAATTTATATGGTATTCTGAAAAAAATAATTGGGGACATATTTTTTTATATGACTTATCTACTAAAAAATTAAAAAATAAGATTACATCTGGAAATTGGTTAGTAAGAAAAATTATGCATATTGATAATGACAAGAGAGAGATAATTTTTACCGCAGGTGGAAAAGAAAAAGGTAATCCATATCATGTTTATTTATATAAAGTAAATTTTGATGGAAATAATTTAACTTGTTTAACACCAGAAACTGGCACACACTCAATAAACCCTTCTCCAAATTGGACTTATTTTGTTACCACATATTCTACAACCAACATTGCTCCTAAATCAATTTTAAAAAATAGAAATGGAAAAACTTTATTTCAGCTATCATCTTCTAATACTGATGAACTTAAAAAAAATGGATGGCAAGAGCCTATAGAGTTTAATGTTAAGGCAAGGGATGAAAAAACTGATCTTTATGGTCTTTTGTTTTTACCCAGTAATTATGAGGACAATGAAAAATATCCTGTCTTAAATTATATTTATCCTGGCCCTCAATCTGGGAGTGTTGGTAATTATTCCTTTATGGTAACCAGAAGAGATTTTCAAGCTCTTGCTGAGTTAGGTTTTATTGTAGTTGCAGTTGACGCAATGGGAACCCCTGGAAGGTCTAAATCCTTCCACGATGCATATTATGGAAATATGGGTGACAATGGTCTCCCTGATAATATTACAGCAATTGAACAATTATCAAAAAAATATTCCGCTATGGATTTATCAAGAATTGGTATTTGGGGTCACTCTGGTGGAGGATTTGCTTCAACTGCAGCTTTACTTAGATATTCTGACTTTTATGATGTTGCGGTATCTAGCTCGGGAAATCATGATAATAGAAATTATGAAGCTGACTGGGGAGAAAAATGGCATGGACTTTTAGAACCCCTAGATATTGATTCTAAAGATAATAGTTCTGAATATGACGCAAAAAAAACTAATTATGATATACAAGCTAATCAATTATTTGTTGAAAATTTAAAAGGAAAATTATTAATTGCTCATGGAATGCTTGATGATAATGTGCCTCCATCCAATACTATGCTTGTAGTTGACGAGTTAATAAAAGCTAATAAAGATTTTGATTTGATTTTATTTCCAAACAAGAGACATGGATACGGCGATATGAGTAACTACATGATGAGAAGAAAATGGGATTATTTTGTAAAACATTTAAAAGGTTTAGAACCTCCAAAAGGTTTTTCATTCAATTAAAACATGTTAAGTATTTTCTTTTTAAAATCATTATAATTTTCAATATCAATATATTTTTTATTTTTCGATAAAATTTTATTTATTTTTTTAGGAATTTTAAGTTTTACATCAATTGTGTTTTCTATGTGTTTTGAAAATTTAATTGGGTGAGCCGTTTCTAAAAATACACCAATTTTGTTGGGTTTGTTTTTTAAATACTTTTTTAATCCTAAATATCCCACTGCTCCGTGCGGATCCATGATATAGTTTTTATTATTGTAAATCTCTTTAACAATCTCTAGTGTTTGATAGTCATCAAAAGAGTATGAAGAAAGGAAGGATGATAGAGTATCAAAATTTTCAAACATTTCTTGTATTCTAATAAAATTACTTGGGTTTGATACGTCCATTGCATTTGAAATTGTTTGAATAGTTGGTTTTGGACTCAAGACTTTGGATTTAAAATATCTTGGGATCGTATCATTTACATTAGTGCTAGCTACAAAATGATCTATTGGTAAACCAAGTTTCATGGCAATTATCCCAGCGCAAATATTCCCAAAATTTCCACTAGGAACACTGAAAACTAAATTCTTTTTTTTAAGTTTTTTAACTGCATAAAAATAATAAAATGCTTGTGGAAGCCATCTTGCTACGTTTATTGAATTTGCTGATGTTAAGTTAAATTTATTATTGAGTTCTTTGTCTAAAAATGCTTTTTTAACCATATCCTGACAATCATCAAAACTTCCTTTAACTCTAAGAGCTGTAATATTATTTCCGTTTGTTGTTAATTGCCGTTCTTGTATTTCACTAACTTTATTCTCGGGATATAAAATTATAACGTTTGTTCCTTTTACCTTAAAAAATCCATTGGCTACAGCTGCCCCAGTATCTCCAGAAGTTGCTACTAAAACAGTATTTGTTATGTTTTTATTTTTATTAAAGTAACCTAAGCAATTCGCCATAAATCTGGCACCTACGTCTTTGAAGGCTAGGGTGGGACCATGAAATAACTCTAATGAATAAATATTATTTCCAAGATCAATTAAAGGAAAATCGAAATCAACTGTATTTGATAAAATTTCTTTTAAATCTTTTTCATTTATAGAATCTCCAATAAATTGTTTAATAACCTCATGCGCAATATCAATATTTGAATATTTATCAAGATTTTTGATAAACTCATTATTAATTGGACTTATTTTTTCAGGAAAAAATAATCCGCCATCTTCAGCTAAACCATTTTTTACTGCTGTTTCAAAATTGACTTTTTTATGATGTCCATTTAGACTTCTGTATAACATTTTAATTTGTCTTTAATATTTTAATACCGATATCGTTTACACACGAAATATGAACATCGTAATCTAAATCTAATTTGTCGTAAATTTTTTTCATTGCATTGCCTACATTTATAGCTGTAGTAACTCCCTTGCACATAGCAAATACAGATGGTCCAGAACCCGAAATGCCGCAGCCAAGAGCTCCAGAATTAATACTCACTGATTTAATTTTTTCAAATTTTGGAATTAAAACAGATCTCAAAGGTTCTATTATGACATCTTTTAAAGACCTTCCAATTAAATCATAATCTTCAGTGTATAGTCCGCTTATAAAAGCTCCAAGATTAGCAGATTGTTCAATCATATTTTTCAATAAGACTTTATCTTTAACAACAGCTCTTGAATCTTTTGTTTTTAATTCAATTTTTGGATGAATTACAGTAAATGCAATTTCAATAGGAGTGTTTAATTTAAAGTAATCATTTTCAATACTATTTCTAACAAACGTAAAACCACCTAAAAGAACAGCTGCAACATTATCAGCGTGTTTGGATCCACTTGCGGCCATTTCACCATACATTGCAAATTTTATTAATTCTTTGTTTGTATATGGCTCTCCTATTAATTTATTAATTGCAAAAACACTTCCAGCAGAACTTGCAGCACTACTTCCAATTCCGCTTCCAGGTTTAATTCCTTTATGAATTTCAATTTCAAATCCACAATTAACTTTAGTTTCATTTAAAAGAGCAGTTGCAGAAACTCCAGCTACGTTAAGCGATATATCAGTACTTAGTTTTTGTCCAGAAACTTTTTTAATTACAACTCCCTTTTTTTTAGTTTTTCTTACAGTAATTTCGTCACCAATGTTGTCAAGACAAACTCCTAAAATGTCATATCCGCATGATAAATTAGCAATACTTGCTGGAGAGAAGACTTTGATTTCATTCATTTAATTTCTACTTACTCTAATTATATCGGCAAATATTCCGGACGCAGTAACTTCTGAGCCTGCTCCAGCGCCTTTAACTATTAAAGGCTGAAATTTATAACGCTCGGTATAAAACAAGACTATGTTGTCACTACCTTCTAAATTATAAAAATCGTGATTCTTGGGAATATATTTAATTCCGACAGAGGCTTTTCCGTTTTTATACTCAGCTACGTATTTTATTTTAGATTCGCTTTTAATACTCTTATTTAATATTTTTTTAAAATGAGTTTCATTGGAATGTAGTGAGTTTAAAAAATCTATATTAGAGTTAGTTTCTAAACATTCTTTAGGAATGAAAGAATTATTTTCAATTTCATTAATTTCAATTTCTTTTCCACTTTCCCTTGCTAATATCAAAATTTTTCTAGCTACGTCAATTCCACTCAAGTCAATTTTTGGATCAGGCTCGGTATAACCCTCATCCATAGCCTTTTGAACAACTTCTTTAAAAGTATTAGAATTATTATAATTATTAAAAATAAAATTTAAACTTCCTGATAATATAGCTTCAATAGAAATAATTTTGTCACCAGAATTTATAAGGTTGTTTAAGGTATCAATAATTGGTAGTCCTGCTCCAACATTTGTTTCGAACAAAAAAGATGTATCATACTTTTTTGAAATATTTTTAAGTTCCTTGTAATTTTTAAATGAGTCTGCACATGCAATTTTATTACAGGTAACTACATTAATATTGTTTTTCAGAAAATATTTATATGTCTCTGCGATTTTTGGGCTTGCAGTGTTATCCACAAATACACTATTTCTTAGGTTGAGTTCTATTGCTTTAGAGAAAAAATTATCAAGATTGACAACATCACCCGTTTCAATTGATGTTTTATAATCTGTTAGATCAATACCAGTATCTTTAAAAAGCATTTTTTTTGAATTTGATATTGCTATTACTCTTAATTTAAGTTTGAGTTTTTCTTTGAGATATTCTGATTGTTGATCTATCTGAATTAATAACTTAGAACCCACATTTCCAATCCCTATAATAAACAGATTTATTTGTTTAATATTATTTTCAAAAAATATTTCATGTAAGGTGTTTAAAGCTTTTTTAACATCTTTCTCATCAATAACTGCTGTTATATTTCTTTCTGAAGAACCTTGTGAAATTGCTTTAACATTAATATTGTTTTTTCCTAATGCACTAAACATTTTTCCGCTAATTCCTTGATGATTTTTCATTTTATCTCCAACTAATGCAATTATCGAAAGCTTATCTTCAATTAGACATGGATTTAGAATTAGATTTTCAATTTCATATCTAAAAGCTTCATCAACAATTTTTTTTGCTTTATTAGCCTCTGAATCTTTAATTCCAATACAAATAGAGTGTTCTGAAGAGGCTTGAGTGATCATAATAATATTTATATTATTATTAGATATTTCCTCAAATAATTTTTTTGAAAAACCAGGAATTCCAACCATACCACTTCCTTCAATTGTAAGTAATGTAATATTTTTAATATGAGTAATTCCTTTAACTATTGATTCATTTTTTGAGTCTCTAGAAATCAAAGTTCCTGGACATTTACTTTTAAATGTATTTTTTATGTAAACAGGAATGTTTTTATTCATTACCGGTTTTATAGTAGGGGGGTATAAAACTTTAGCTCCAAAATGAGATAGTTCCATAGCTTCTTTATATGATAAATAATCAATAGGGAAGGACTGTTTAACTATTTTTGGATTTGCAGTAAAAATACCACAAACATCTGTCCATATTTCTAATTTTTTCGCATTTGTTATTGAAGCTAGTATGGAAGCAGTAAAATCAGATCCCCCTATACCTAGCGTAACATTATTTCCGTAATTATCTCTGGCAATAAAACCAGGCATGACTATGATTTTGCTATTTACTGTTTTAGAAAACTCTTTCCATTTTCTTTCTGTTAAATTGTAATCAACTTGATTTGAACCAAGTTTTAAAAGTTTAGTAGTTATTATTTCTCTTGAATCTTTTAAAGTTATATCAAGCCCACTTTCTATTCCAAATTCACCAATTATGTAATGGGATATTAATTCTCCAAAGCCTGAAATATTATCATATGTTTTGGAACTAAATTCTTTTAAGTTAAAAACCCCTTCTAAAATACTTTCAAGATCATTAAATTGTTTTTGAACGTAACTTAAAATTTTGCTTTGATTTTTAAATTTAAACAAAGTAGTACAAATTTCAATATGGTTTTTTAAAATAGATTTGTAAACATTTTTAAAATCATTATCTCTTAAACTAGCAAGTTTACCGCATTTTATTAAATCATCAGTTGTTTTGCCAATAGCAGAAAATACAACTATCATTTTAGAATCATAATTACTCTTGAGTACTTTTAAAACATTTTCAATGTTTTCTGCGCTAGAGATTGAAGAACCGCCAAATTTTAAAACTTTCATTAGAAAATAGATGTATTAACATATAAATGTATGTTAACCTTATGTTTTATTTGAAGAAAAATAATTTTATTTATTCTATTTTATGGAATCAATAGTTTATGATTAATTTAATGTTTATTTAATAAAATAAACCTAATAAACTGTATTATAATTTAATAACACTTAATTTAGAATTGTCTTTATTACATTCAATTTTAAATTTGCTACCATCTTTAATATTGGATTTTACAATTTCTTCAGCTATTAAGTCCTCAACATAGTTTTGAATCGCTCTTTTTAATGGTCTAGCACCATATTTTTTGTCAAATCCTTTATCACATAAAAAATTAATTGCTTTTGAAGATATTTTAATTTCATATCCAAGCTCTTTTAATCTATTTTTTAATTTTTCTAGTTCAATATTTATAATCTTTTTTAAGTCATCTTTTTCTAGACTATTAAAAATCACAATCTCGTCAACTCTATTTAGGAATTCTGGAGAAAATGCTTTTTTCAATGATTTTTCTATAGTGTTTTTAATATTTTTTGACTCCTGAGATTTCATAGATTCCGTACCAAACCCAACTCCATTTCCAAAATCTTTTACTTGTCTTGCACCAAGATTAGAGGTCATTATAATTACCGTATTTTTAAAATCAACTTTTCTGCCTAAGCTATCTGTTAAAGATCCCTCATCAAGTACTTGTAAAAGCATGTTAAAAATATCAGGATGCGCTTTTTCAACTTCGTCAAGTAGAATTACACTGTATGGTTTTCTTCGTACTTTTTCTGTGAGTTGCCCACCTTCTTCATATCCAACGTAGCCAGGGGGAGCTCCAATCAATCTAGAAACAGCGAATTTCTCCATATATTCACTCATATCAATTCTTATCAAAGAGTCTGAGCCACTAAAAAGTTCCGAGGATAAAATTTTTGCCAGCTGTGTTTTTCCAACACCAGTTTGACCTAAAAATATAAATGATCCAATTGGTTTATTAGGATCTTTAATTCCAGCTCTGTTTCTTTGAATAGCCTTAACAACTTTACTTACAGCGTCTTTTTGTCCAATAACCTTACTTGAAATAATATTATTTAGATTATTAAGTTCTTTTAGTTCAGCTTTAGCGATTTTATTGACGGGAATACCTGTAATCATTGAAACAACTTCTGATATATCATTTTCGTCAACAGTTTCACGATGCATTTTTAATTCTTCTTGCCATTTTTCCTGGGCTTGAATTAATTCTTTTTCAATTCTTTTTTCATCATCTCTCAATTTTGCAGCTTCTTCGTATTTTTGTTTTTTAACCACTGCATTTTTTTTATCTCTTACTTCTTCTAAATTTACTTCCAAATTCACTATGTTTTTTGGAACATCCATATTTGTTATATGAACTCTTGAACCAGCTTCATCCATAGCATCTATTGCTTTGTCAGGGAAAAATCTATCTGAAATATATCTATCAGTTAATTTTACACAGGCTTCTAAAGCTTTATCCGTAAAATTGACATTGTGATGAGATTCGTATTGATCTTTAATATTCCTTAATATTTCAAGTGTTTCTTCAACTGTAGTTGGTTCTACTATAATCTTTTGAAATCTTCTTTCTAAAGCTCCATCTTTTTCAATATATTGTCTGTATTCATCAAGCGTTGTAGCTCCAATACATTGTATTTCACCTCTAGCTAGTGCAGGTTTAAACATATTTGAAGCATCTAAACTTCCGGTTGCCCCTCCTGCGCCAACAATAGTATGAATTTCATCAATAAATAGTATTATATCATCATTTTTTTCAATTTCATTCATCACCGCTTTCATTCTTTCCTCAAATTGTCCTCTATATTTAGTTCCTGCAACTATACTGGCTAAATCTAAGGTTACAACTCTTTTGTTGTAAAGAATTCTAGAAACTTTTTTTTGTATAATTCTTAAAGCTAATCCTTCAGCAATTGCAGATTTACCAACTCCAGGCTCTCCAATTAATAATGGATTGTTTTTCTTTCTTCTACTTAATATTTGAGAAACTCTTTCGATTTCTTTTTCTCTACCTATTACTGGATCTAGTTTACCAGAATTAGCTAAGGATGTCAAATCTCTTCCAAAGTTATCTAAAACTGGTGTTTTGGATTTAACTTTAGATTTAGAATCAGATTTAATCGTAAAAGGATTTTCCTCAATTGGATCCTCATTGTCTTTGGATTCGTCAGGAAACGTTTCAGACGTGGGTGAACTAGAAAAATCATCATTAAGTTCAGTTAGCATATATTTAAATTGTTCCTTAACAGATTCATAATCAAGTTGAAGTTTGATCAATAATTTTGTTGTTGGATCATTTTCATTTCTTAGAATACACAAAAGAAGATGAGCTGTATTTATTGATTTCCCTTGGAAAAGTTTAGCTTCTAAAAAGGTGGTTTTTAAAGCTCTTTCAGCTTGTCTAGTTAGGTGTAAGTTTTTTTTATGATTTTGATTGAAATCATTGATTGGATTAGGTGGGCTTAAGATCTCAACTTTCTTTCTTAAATAATCTAAGTCAATTTCAAGTGAGTTTAAAATATTAATTGCTTTACCACCTCCATCTCTTAGCATTCCTAAAAGAAGATGCTCAGTTCCAATAAAATCGTGTCCTAGTCTTAAGGCTTCTTCTTTACTGTAAGTTATTACATCTTTTACTCTCGAAGAAAAATTATCATCCATGCTTGTTCTATTATCTTATAAGTAAATAGACAAAAAAAATTTTTTAATTCCAAGTTTTTTGATCTACTATTTAACTAAATTTCATTAAAAATTTGTTAATAAAATGTATAAAAAACTGTATTTAAATTCAATTTAAAATATGAGGTATTGTTATATTTGTTAGGTTAAAATTAACGTAAAAAATATTTTTATGAGTGAAGGTGAAAAATTGATACCTATTAACATTGAAGAGGCAATGAAATCTGCTTACATTGATTATTCAATGTCTGTCATTGTTTCTAGAGCACTCCCGGATGTTAGAGATGGTTTAAAACCAGTACACAGACGTGTTTTATATGGAATGCACCAATTGGGCTTGAGAGGTTCTAGTAAATTTAAAAAATCAGCTTTTATTGTTGGAGAAGTACTTGGAAAATATCACCCGCATGGAGATTCTTCTGTATATGACACAATGGTTAGAATGGCTCAAGAGTGGAGTTTAAGATATTTGCTTGTCGACGGACAGGGAAATTATGGATCTGTTGATGGAGACAGTCCAGCTGCAATGAGATATACAGAAGCTAGAATGCAAAAAATTTCTGAGGAAATGGTTGCAGATTTAGATAAAGATACCGTAGATCATCAGTTAAATTATGATGATTCTATAATGGAGCCCACCGTGCTACCTACCAAAATACCTGGATTACTAATAAATGGAGCTAGTGGAATTGCTGTTGGAATGGCTACAAACATGCCTCCACACAATATTACTGAAGTTATTGATGGAACAATTGCTTACATTGAAAACAATGACATAACCACAGATGAACTTATCCAATTTGTTAAAGCACCTGATTTTCCGACAGGAGGAATAATATATGGCTACGAAGGAGTTAGACAAGCATTTGAAACTGGAAGAGGTCGTATAGTTATGCGAGCTAAGGCTGAGATCGAGGAGGTAAACGGAAGAGAATGTATTATTGTTACTGAAATTCCTTATCAAGTTAATAAAGCAGAAATGATCAGAAAAACTGCTGAAATGGTTAATGATAAAAAAATTGAAGGTATTTCAACAATAAGAGACGAATCTGACAGGCAAGGAATGCGTATTGTTTATGTACTAAAAAGAGATGCTGTTCCAAATGTTATTTTAAATACTCTTTTTAAACACACCCAACTTCAATCATCATTTAGTGTAAATAACATTGCTTTAGTTAAAGGTCGTCCTCAAATGTTGAACCTAAAGCAGATGATAGGATATTTTGTAGAACATAGACATGATGTTGTAGTTAGAAGAACAAAGTTTGAATTAAAAAAAGCCGAAGAAAGAGCTCATATTTTAGAAGGTTTAATTATTGCTTCTGATAATATTGATAAAGTTATTTCACTTATTAGATCATCCTCTAATGCCGATGAAGCAAAATCTAAATTAATTAAAGAATTTAAATTATCAGAAATTCAATCAAAAGCTATTGTTGAAATGCGCTTGAGACAATTAACTGGTCTAGAACAAGACAAGTTAAGGGGTGAATTTGATGACTTGATGAACACTATTAAAGATTTAAAAGATATTCTTGGAAGTGAGGAAAGAAGAATGATAATAATAAAAGATGAACTTGTAGATATTAAAGAAAAGTACGGTGATGAAAGAAGATCTCAAATTGAATATGCTGGTGGTGATCTTAGTATGGAAGATATGATTCCTAATGAAAAAGTAGTAATTACAATTTCAAATGCAGGCTACATTAAAAGAACGCCTTTGGTTGAATATAAAACACAAAATAGAGGTGGTGTTGGTCAAAGAGGTTCTACAACTAGAAATGAAGATTTTTTAGAGCATTTGTTTGTTGGCACTAATCATCAATATATGTTGTTTTTTACTCAAAAAGGAAAATGTTTTTGGATGAGAGTTTTTGAAATTCCAGAAGGAAGTAAAACCTCTAAAGGAAGAGCCATGCAAAATCTCATAAATATTGAACAAGACGACGAGGTCAAAGCTTTTATTTGCACTCAAGATCTAAAAGATGAAGATTATATAAATAGTCATTATGTCATAATGGCAACTAAAAAAGGTCAGGTAAAGAAAACATCTTTAGAACAATATTCTAGACCTAGATCAAATGGAATTAATGCAATTACCATTAAAGATGACGATGAGCTTTTAGAAGCTAAATTAACTACCGGTAATTCACAAGTTTTAATAGCAGTCAAATCTGGAAAATGTATTCGTTTTGAAGAAAGTAAAACTCGCCCAATGGGTAGAAATGCATCTGGTGTAAGAGGAATCAGATTAAAAGATTCAAAAGATGAAGTAGTGGGCATGATTTCTGTTAATGATTTAGATAGTGATATTTTAGTAGTTTCTGCAAATGGTTATGGTAAAAGATCTAGTTTAGATGACTACCGAATTACCAATAGAGGAGGGAAAGGTGTTAAAACCATATCTATCACTGAAAAAACAGGAGAATTAGTTACAATTAAAAATGTTACGGATAATGATGATTTGATGATTATTAACAAATCAGGTATTGCAATAAGAATGGAGGTTTCTTCCTTAAGAGTAATGGGTAGAGCTACTCAAGGGGTTAAACTTATTAACCTTAAAGATTCTGATTCAATAGCTGCAGTTGCAAAAGTTGTTCATGATGATGATGACATTTCTGATGTAGACGAGATAGATGTTGTTGAAGAAAATAACGATAACGATTTAAATTAATTTAAAATGAAAAATATATTATTCACATTATTACTTACTATTTCTTTTTTTACATACGGACAAAAAAAAGAATTAAAACAAGCTCAAAAATTAATAGATCAGGAATTTTACAACGAGGCTTTAGATGTTTTACAAAATAATAAAGAATTGATATTATCTTCAGATATTAAATATCAAGCTCACTATTATTATTTAAATGGATGGGCACTTAAAGAAGATTCTAAATCTTTGAAAGCTGTTGAATCGTTAAGAAAATCAATCGAACTAGAAAGATCTATTAGACAAAAAAAATATATTGAAGATGCTAATATTTTAATTCAAAATGCTGAAGCAGAATTAGTTAATTCAGCAGTAGAAGATAATAAAAATGATAAATTTTTAGAAGCATCAGAAAAATTATACGATGCATATTTAATGAATCCCGACAAAGAAGAGAATATAACATATTTATATTACTCTGCTTCAAGTGCTGTTAATTCAAAGGAATATGACAAAGCGTTAGAACATTATTTGAAGTTAAAAAACATGGGTTATACAGGTGTTGTTTCTGAATATTTTGTAACGTCAGTTGAAACTGGGGTTGAAGAAAAAGTTAGCGAAACAGAATATAATTTATTTAAAACCTCTGATGAATACTCTAATCAAAGAATTGGTAAAACAGAATCTAGATTACCTGAAATAGTTAAAAATATAGCTCTTATTTATGTACAAAAAGGAGAAAATGATTTGGCTATTTCAGCCATAAAAGAAGCAAGAGCCATAAATCCAAATGATGTTAATCTAATTCTTTCAGAAGCTGATTTATATATCAAAATTGGTGACAAGAATAAATTTAAGGAACTAATGCAACAAGCAGTTGAAAAAGATCCAAATAATGCAATTTTGTATTATAACTTAGGTGTTATCAATGGAGAACAAGGTGAATTTAAAGTAGCGAAGGATTATTATTTAAAAGCTTTAGAGTTAGATAACACATATACTGCAACGTATCTAAATTTAGTTGGATTGATACTAGAGGGTGAAGGCCCTATAGTTGAAGAAATGAATAAGTTAGTCACATCTAGAAAAAGAAGTGATTTAGATAAATACGATCAACTTGAAGAACAACGAATAGGTCTATATAAAGAATGTTTACCTTATTTAGAAAAATTAATTGAAATAGATCCTACTAATATTGAAGCTCTTAAAACCGCTAAAAATATTTATTACACAACAGATGATCTTGATAATTTTAAACTAATGAATGTTAAATTACAGGAATTAGAAAATTAATAGGTTACTATTTTTTTTAAATGATGTGTTAAAATATTGGAATCTGAATTTATTATTCCTTTTTCATTTATATAATCAATTCTAACTGATCCAAATGCGTGTATTATTTTATTTTTGTTTATTAATATGCCAACATGTGTAACTTTTTTTTCCCCAAAAAAAGCTAAATCTCCTGGTTTTGAATTTTTTAGTTTTATTTCTTTTCCTTGTTCAGCTTGTTGATTAGCATCTCTTAATAATTGATATCCAGCTAATCTGTAAACTTGTTGGGTGAAACCTGAACAATCAATACCAAAAGGAGTTCTTCCTCCCCACAAATAAGGAGAATTCAAAAATTTCATTGAATTTTCAATAATTGAATTTTTATAATTTGTTTTTAATTTTAATTTATGATTTAGAATAAATGATGAACTAATTTTACTACCTATTGTAATTGACATTTTACCTCTCCCTGTTTCAACCTCAGATAATATTTTGTTCAGTATTACAGGTTCTGTTTTTTTTAATGTTTTAAAATCGAATTCAGATATTTCTTTAAATTGTGAATGATTAATCCATCCTTTATAATTATCATCAATAGATTCAATATAAAACCACTTTGCATTGTTTTGTATTACTTTAAAGAACTCTCCGTATATTAATTGAGAAACTAACTCTGATTTACTAGTTGAATCTATTCTAACAGGAATTACGCTTAAATGACAAATACCGTACATATTCAATAAAATTAATTTTTTAAAATAATAAAACAATTAAAATTTCAATTTTTATATTTGGGTAATATTTAAATTATGATTGTAAAACAGATTTACACAGGTTGTCTATTTCAAGGTGCTTATTATATTGAAAGTAATGGTGAAGCGGCAGTTATTGATCCTTTAAGAGAAGTTTCCGAATACTTAAACTTAGCAAAATCTTCAAATTCAAAAATCAAGTATATTTTTGAAACACATTTCCATGCAGATTTTATAAGTGGCCATTTAACTTTATCTAAAAAAACAAACTCTCCAATAATATTTGGCCCAAAAGCCAATCCATCCTTTGAAAGTATTATTGCGTATGATGAACAAGTTTTTAAAATTGGAGATGTTTCAATTACAGTAGTACATACACCTGGCCACACTTTAGAAAGTACATGTTATTTATTAAAAGATGAAAATGATATTCCATATTGTTTATTTACAGGTGATACTCTTTTTCTTGGTGATGTTGGTAGACCTGATTTAGCACAAAAATCTTTAAGTATTTCTAAAGAGGACTTGGCAGGTATTTTATACGATTCTATTCAAAATAAAATTTCAGTTTTACCAAATGATATATTGATTTATCCTGCACACGGAGCTGGATCTGCTTGTGGAAAAAATATGATGAAAGAAACTGTTGATACATTAGGAAATCAAAAAATTGTTAATTATGCATTAAATGGTTCTTTAAATAAAAATGAATTTATTAAAGAACTTACAAAAGATCTTCCTAACCCACCTGTTTATTTTCCATCTAATGTAAAATTAAATCAAGAGGGATACGATGATTTTGAACTGGTATTAAAAAACAGTAATAATCCATTGACTGTTGAAAGATTTAAGGATTTAATGAATTTAAAAAATGTTATAGTTTTAGATGTTAGACATCAAAATGAATTTAGACAAGGATTTATTCCAGGATCAATTTTTATAGGATTAAAAGGAAGTTTTGCCCCTTGGGCAGGATCTATTATTAAAGATCTCAGCACTAAGATATTATTGGTTTGTGATAATGGTTTTGAAGAAGAGGCTATTTTAAGATTGTCAAGAGTTGGATTTGATAATTGTTTAGGGTACTTAGATGGTGGAATATCTTCATGGACAAGTGGTAATAATATTGATATAGTCGAATCTATATCTGCCGATGATCTAAGTAAAATAATTGATAGTGTCAATCTTATAGACGTTAGAAAAAGCGGTGAGAGATCAAATGGTTATTTATTAAATTCAAAACATATTTCTCTAGATGATTTTCAAGAGAAAATTAATGAAATTGACTCAAATAATAGCAACTATGTTCATTGTGCAGGTGGTTATAGAAGTATGATAGCATGTTCAATTTTAAAAAGAAATGGCTATGATTCAGTAATTGATGTTAACGGAGGGTTTTCCTCAATAAGAAATTCAAATTTTAAAATAATTAATAATGTATAAATATTTTTTTCTCCTGCTTTTTCCAGTTTTAGTTTTATCTCAAGAAAACAAGTCAGTTTACGAAGTTTTAAGTTATGACGATTTTAAAAACCAAACTAGTAACAATAAAACCCTTTTGTTTGATATTAGAACAATGGAGGAGTTTAATTCTGGTCATTTAAAAGGCTCAGTCAATATTGATTTCTATGAAGAAGAATTATTCGATAAATTTTTTAATAAAGTTGATAAATCTAAACCTATATATATATACTGTAGATCTGGAAATCGTAGTAAGAAATCTTCTATAAAATTAAAAAAATTAGGTTTTGTTAAAATCTATGATTTAGAAGGTGGATATAAAAATTGGATAAAAAAAAGTAACTAGTTTTTTGTTGCTGAAATAATTAATGTTCCTCTCCATTGATTTTTTTCACCCTCTCTCCAGCTTTCGATGTTTTTAAATCCAGCTTTATTTACAATACTTTCCCATTCCTTGATTGTTAGTAATGTCATAGTGTCTACATTAGTTTTTTCAGGCCAGTTGTGAGAAGTTGTGTTCTCATAATAAAAATCAATTCCCATTATAAACTTTCCATTCTCATTTAACCAGTTATCATAAATATTTTTTAATACGACTAAAGGATCTTTAAAGTAATAAAAAACTTCCATTGAATGAACTACGTCTTTTTTTTGTTTAGGCTTCCAAATAGAAATTTCGGCACATTCATATTTACTTATTTTATCTAACATTTTAGCTTTTTCAATCATCTTTAGAGATCCGTCTACACCAACTGCACTAAAACAAGAATCCATTTGTGAAACCATCCTTACTACCCATCCATTTCCACATCCTGCATCAATAAATGTAAAGTCATCAAGATTTTTTAAAATCTTATTAAGCATTGCGTTTACAGATTCAGAATGATTTTTTTCCATACCATCGTCTTTTCCAAGGTCCACCCAGTCAGAAAAGATTTCAATTGGAGATTTTTTTATCATAATTTTTTTCTTGTAAATATTAAATAAGTCAAGTAAAATAGTATTATAATTATTATTTCCCAGTTTACTATGTAATAGGGCCAATCTCCAAAAACTAAAGGGTTTTTAATGTTTGGAGCTTCATGCAAATACATATAATTTGCTCCATTTCCAATTAAAAAATTTAATGGTAAAATAAAGATCATTAAAATGTTTAAAATTCCAAAAGTTCTTAGCCAAGAATATTTTGACAGTTTGTAATCTAAGTTATAAAACATAAAAAGTGGCACTAACATTATTATTCCATGACTTGAGTAATAGCTCAAATACATAAACCATCCACCATCATAATAGTTTAACTGTGGTGTTAATATTGAGATTAATCCTCCTAAGAAACCGCAATAAAAAAGAAACTCAAATATTTTTTTATTTATTGGGCTAAATAGTATGAGAATTACAATAAGATTAGATAATGAACATAAATGAAGAGGGAGATCTTCTTCAATTCTCCAATTACCATTTAAAACATCAATTATATGATCATATCCGGTTGATATAAATGCAATTATACAGATTATTTTGAGCAGTAAAAGATTTTTAGATTTATTTAAATTTCTACCCAAAATCAATATAGATATAAAAAGAAATATTGTTATAGTTATATTACGTATTCCCTCATATGAATCAATATCTATAACATAATGTGGGTTTTGTATAAAATCTAAAATCATTACATGAAGTTAGTAAAAAAAAAACTAGATTTTTAATTTCAATAATCTAGCATATTTTGAACTGCTTTCATCTTCAGATGAAATCCAAAATGTATTTTTATTAATTATCTTGACTGCTTCGACCTGTGTTTTTCCAATAGGAATTTCATAAGTTTCGATTTGATGCCTTTTATTTTTTAATGAGAAATCTTTAATAAGAATCAAGTAGTATTTCTTAAAATTAATAGTTGAAGTTAGGGCAAGCAATTTTAATTTATTATTGTAATCAGATCCAGTAACAATTGATTTGACATCAATTGATGAAATT
>CAJQMK010000068.1 GCA_905479415.1 uncultured Flavobacteriaceae bacterium
TCTAAAAGGCATGTTTAAAAGTCCACCAGAAACTGAAAAACTATTATTTTGAGCCCTTGCTGTTTCATATATTTCTCTTTGCCAATCTGTATCATTTGAACCAAGTCTAGAAATATAATCTGAAACTCCTGTAGCTTGAACCGCGTATTTAAATTGTGTCGCATTCAATACATCTACAAAATCAATTGGCGTGAAAGAAGAAGATCTTGAACTGAAATTAAACTTAAGATCTCCTGTCTTACCTTTTTTTGTAGTAATTAAAACTACACCATTTGCAGCTCTTGATCCATATATAGCTGTAGCAGAAGCATCTTTTAAAATACTTATAGCTTCTATGTCAGCTGGATTTATTGCGTTCAGCGGACTTCTTGATCCACCAACACCACCAGAATCTAAAGGAATTCCATCCACAACGTATAATGGATTAGAATTTAAGTTTAAAGAACCAATTCCTCTGATTAGAACATTAGAATCATCTCCTGGTGCACCACTATTCGAAACAATAGAGACACCTGCAACTTTTCCTCTAATAAGTTGTTGAGGAGAAACCACAGAACCTTTTGCAAAGTTCTTTTCAGTAACTAAATCTACAGCACCAGTTAAATCTTTCTTTCTAACTGTTCCATATCCAATCACTACGACCTCATCTAACTCAGAGTCAGATTCTGTCATTTTTACATCTTGATTTGCTCCATTTACAGTTAATTCAACACTATCGAATCCGATGTATGAAAAAACTAAAATTTGACCATTATCAACATTGATTTGATAATTACCGTCAAAATCACTAGAAACTCCAACATTTGTTCCCTTTATAATTACATTAACACCAGGTAAAGGAGTACCTGAATTATCTGTAATTAAACCCGAAACGCTTTGTTGTGCAAAAGCCCCTATTGAAAGGAAAAGCAAAAAAAGAATTTGAATTTGTTTTAAAAATTTCATCATATTTTTGATTTTTATTTGGTTAAAAAATCTACTTCTCACACACTAAATTAAATTAATTAATCTCCATGAGCAAGCAAGTTTTACTTATAAATTAACTATAACGTTATAGCTGTTTAACTATAACGTTATAGTGTTAATAACTTTATTTTTTATTAATAAAACAAAATATACTGATTATCTTTATAAATAATTTAATATTTAGTTTTTATTTTTATCAAAATGATAAGACGTATAACTCTTAAAGAAATCGCAAACGAACTAAATGTTTCTATTTCAACAGTTTCAAAATCGTTAAAAGATAGTCACGAAATAGGTATTGAAACAAGAGAAAAAATTAAGGCTTTTGCAAAGGCACACAATTATAGACCTAATAATATTGCTTTAAGTTTAAAAAACAGAAAAACCAAAACAATTGGTGTTATAATTCCTGAAATTGTTCATCATTTTTTTTCAATTGTAATTAATAGTATTGAAAAATTTTCAACTGAAAATGGATACAATGTTATTATAGCTGTTTCAAATGAATCCTTTGAAAAAGAAGTCTTAAATATGGAAACTCTTGCCAATGGACATATTGATGGCATTATAATGTCGATAGCTAAAGAAACACTAAAAAAACAAGATTTTCATCACATAAAAGAAACTATAGATTTGGGAATACCTGTTGTGTTGTTTGATAGAGTTATAAATGATGTAAAATGTGACAAGGTTATTGTAAATGACAAGCAGGCTGCTAAGGAAGCAACTCAAGTACTAATTGATGATAAAAGAAGTAATATTCTCCTTATAACATCTGAGGACTATGTAAGTGTTGGAAACCTGAGAACTGAAGGATATTTAGAAGCATTAAAAGATAATGATATTACACCTGATAGTGATTTAATTATTAAAGTTAAAGACAAAAAAGGAAGTCAACTAGAAATGTCTTTTTTAGAAAATGAATTAGAAAAAGTTCTTAAACTGAAAAAAATAGATGCGATTTTAGGAGTAAATGAAATTTATGCAGGTTCGGCCTTAAAAGTTCTTAAAAAGAATAAGATTAAAGTTCCTAATGAAATTGCGATTATATCATTTACAGATGGAGTAATTTCAAGATACTCCTCTCCTTCTCTGTCTACAATTAGTCAGCATGGTGAAATAATGGGAGAAAGGGCTGCTAAACTTTTAATAAATAAATTAACAGGAAAAACTAATAACAACGAACACAAAATAGAAATTATTAATTGCTCCTTAATAAAGAGAGAATCCTCATGATTTGACTAAAAAATATACTATAACGTTATAGTAGATTTTTTAATTAATTATAGTCATAATTTTAAAAAAATAATATATTAGCATCACAAAATTATAAATCTACTTCTCAATTTATTTATAGTTTTGATTTATTTAAAAAGACCTTTTAGGTTAATTATCTCATCTATAAATTCATAATATTTAATAGACATTTGTCTATGTTTTATATATTAAAATAGTATGAAAAAGAAATTAGGTTTTTGGGAAATATGGAATATGAGTTTTGGATTCTTAGGAATTCAATTCGGGTTTGCCTTACAAGGTGGATTTATGTCTAGAATTTTTCAAACTCTTGGCGTTGAAGAAGCTAGTATTCCTCTTTTATGGATAGCAGCTCCACTAACTGGATTAATTGTTCAACCAATAATAGGTTATCTAAGCGATAACACCTGGCATTCCGTTCTTGGTAGAAGAAAACCTTATTTTCTAATTGGTGCCATACTTAGTTCTGTGACTTTATTTTTTGTTCCTTATTCATCAACATTGTGGATGGCTGCTGGACTTTTATGGATTCTTGATGCATCTATAAACATAAGTATGGAGCCATTTAGAGCTCTTGTAGCTGATAAGCTTCCAGATTCACAAAGATCATATGGATTTGTAACTCAAACATTAATAATAGGAATTGGAACATGGATAGCTAGCAACTTACCTTATTTTGTTAGTAGTTTAGGTGTAAGTGATGTAGCTGAACCTGGTGTAATTCCAGATTCCGTAAAACTTGCATTTGCAATTGGAGCATTTGTTTTCCTCACATCAATACTTTACACAATTTTTACGACAAAAGAATACCCTCCAAAAGACTTGAAGAAATTTAGACAAAAACAAAATAGAAGTTTCAAATCTATGTTAAATGAATTCACCAAACATTTCATTGATATGCCTTTAACAATGAAAAAACTAGGTTTAATTCAGTTTTTCAGTTGGTTTGCATTTTTTACAATGTGGAGTATGGCAAATCCAGCCATAACAGAACATGTATTCAATGCTCCTATACCAATAATGAGTGATTTCGACTTGTCAAATAAAGTTGAATTAGCTCAATATAATTCAGAAAATTTAAATTTTCAAAAAGCTTCAAATCTTACGGGATCTTACATGGGAACATATGGACTATCCTCAATGTTATTTGCACTAATATTAACACTATATACTTCAAAAAAAATAATAAATAGAAAAAAAATACATCTTTGGTCTTTAATAGCAGGTGGGATTGGTTTTATATCAATGTACTTTATCTCAAATCACAACCTATTACTTATTTCTTTTAGTTTAATTGGAATATCCTGGGGGAGTATTTTGTCTATGCCTTACGCTATGTTGTCAAGTTCTGTTAAGGAAGAAAGCATGGGAACTAGCATGGGTATATTTAATATGTTTATTGTAATTCCTCAAATAATTGCGGCCATTGGAGGAATAAATTTATTAACCAACTTAATTGGAGATAAAGTAATATTTTCAATGGTAGTTGCAGGTTTATCCTTAATTATTGCTGGATTATTGAATTTACTAATAAACGATAAAAAAACAATTAGTTATTAGTATGAAAACTTTACCAACTTTTATATTTGATTTAGATGGTGTTATTACAAATACTGAAGATTATCATTTTGATGCATGGAAATCAATTTGTATCAAATTAAACTATGATCTAAGTCCTGAGAAAAACGAAGAATTAAAAGGTGTAAGCAGATCTGAATGTTTAGAAAAAATTTTAAAATGGGCTAATCAAAGTCTTGATTCAAAAGAATTCAAGAAGCTTTTAAATACAAAAAACGAACTCTATTTAAAAAAAATATCTAACATAGACTCATCAAATATTATTGAAGGTGTCGATGACTTCATTAAAAAGGCAAAACATAGAAACCATACAATTGCACTTTATTCATCTAGTAAAAATGCCAGATTTATATTACGTAAACTAAACCTTTACTCATACTTTGACGCTATAGTTGACGGAAATAGTGTTAAAGCATCTAAACCTGATCCAGAGGGGTTTATATTAGCTTCTAAGCTAACAAAATCAAATCCAGAAGATTGTGTAGTATTTGAAGACTCCGAAGCTGGAATAATTGCAGGAAATAAAATAAATATGACAACTATTGGAATAGGTGTTTCTAATAAATTAGAAATTGCAGATAAAGTTTATAAAAGGTTTGAGGAAATAAAATTAAAAGAATTTTAATAATGCTTGAAAATAAATACGTTCTAGATCCTTGGTCAATAATTGAAAATAAATTCGATTCAACTAAAATGATTGATTCTGAAAGTATTTTTAGTTTAGGAAATGGAAAAATTGGACAAAGAGGAAATTTTGAGGAAGATTTTTCTAATGATAAAACAATAGGAAACTATATTAGTGGAATATATTATCGTGATAAGACAAAAGTAGGTTGGTGGAAAAAAGGATATCCAGAATATTTCGCGAAAATGGTAAATTGTCCAAACTGGAACAAAATTAGAATTTCAATAAACAAGGAAATTTTAGATTTAAACAAATGTAAAGTTCTTTCATATAAAAGAGAATTAAATATGAAAGAAGGATGGTGTGAAAGAAAAGCTTTAGTTCTAACAAATAGCTCTATAAAAATTGAAATCCAATCTAAAAAATTCATTTCATTAAAAAGAGTAAATATTGGTGCTATAAATTATAAAATAAAAGTATTTGATAACGATATTAATATTGAAATTTTACCTTGTATTGATATAAGTACAAGAAATAATGATTCTAACTGGAATGAACCATTTTTAGAAACAACCGATTCAATTACAAAAAATAATTTAAGTATTGTAAATTCTAAGGTTATCAATTCAGAATTTGAAATATCAACTTTTTCTAATACAATTCACTATCTAAATAATAAAAAGATTGATGGAAATTATATTAAAAGTGATGATAAGAGTTTAATAGGATCTAAAACAGATTTTATTCTTAATAAAAATGACGAATTGACTATTTTTAAAATTGGAGGATATGTAAATTCTAATGATTCTGAAAAAAAAGATTTTATTAACATAATCGATAAAGAAAGTAAAAATGCATTAAAAAAAGGATTTATTGATTTATGTAAAGAAAACGCTGTAGAATGGAACAAAATATGGCGAGATTCCGATGTAATAATAAACGGGGATGTTAAGTCTCAACAAGCAATTAGATTCAATATTTTTCATTTAAATCAAACTTTTAATGGAAATGACCCTAGTTTAAATATTGGTCCAAAAGGTTTTACAGGTGAAAAATACGGAGGGGTAACATACTGGGATACTGAAGCATATTGTGTGCCTTTTTACCTAGGAACCAAGGATTCAATTGTTGCTAAAAATCTACTCAACCAGCGCTATAAACAGCTTAACAATGCTATCAAAAATGCAGAAAAAATAGGATTAAACAATGGAGCTGCTCTTTATCCAATGGTAACTGTTAACGGCGAAGAATGTCATAACGAATGGGAAATTACATTTGAAGAAATTCATAGAAATGCAGCAATCGCACAAGCAATTAAAAAATATATAAATTCTACTGAGGATTATGGTTTCTTAGAAAATAAGGGTATAAAAATATTAATTGCTATTTCAAGATTCTGGAAACAAAGAGTAAACTTTTCTAAAGCATTAAATAAATATGTAATTCTTGGTGTTACAGGTCCAAATGAATATGAAAATAATATTGACAATAATTGGTACACTAATTATAGTGCGAGATGGTGTTTAGAATATACAATTGAACAACTTTCAGAAATCGCAAATAGAGCAAACGTTAGTAATGAATTTATTTTAAAAACAAACAACTTAACTACAAATGAAATTTCAAGCTGGAAAAAAATTATTAAAAACATGTATCTACCATTTTCAAAAGATTTAAATGTATTTATTCAAAATGACGGTTTTTTAAATAAAGATTTACAACCAATTAATAGTATTCCAACAAATCAAAGACCTATTAATCAAAATTGGTCATGGGATAAAATTCTTAGATCTCCATATATTAAACAGGCAGATGTATTACAAGGGTTCTATTTTTTCGAAGATCATTTTTCTAAATCAGAATTAGAAAGTAATTTTAATTATTATGAACAATTTACAGTTCACGAATCCTCACTTTCAGCGTGCATACATAGTGTTTTAGCCTCAAGAATTAATAATACTGAAAAGGCATACGATTATTACATTAGAGCTAGTAGGCTGGATTTAGATGACTATAATAAAGAAATTAAACAAGGCTTACATATAACCTCAATGGGCGGTTCATGGATGAGTATTATCGAAGGATTTGCTGGTGTTAAAATATTTGAAAACAAACTTTATTTGAACACAAATATTCCAGAAAAATGGGACAATTATAGTTTTAAACTTAATATTAAAAACAGAAAAATTAATGTGTTAATTAACAAAAATGAAACTAAAATAAATTTATTAAGTGGAGAAAAAATTGATATTATGTTAAATAACCAAGAAATAACAATTTATCCTAAAACAATTAAAATTAATTAAAAATGAAAAAATTATTACTTTTTATAACTCTTTTAAGTGTTTCATGCCAAAACAATAATAAATCTTTTCCTATTGATAATATTGAAAACGGAGTGATTTATGAAGTAAATATTAGGCAATATTCTAAGACTGGTAATTTTGATGATTTTACTAAAGACATTCACAAACTAAAAGATTTAGGAGTAAAAATAATATGGCTTATGCCTATTCACCCTATATCAAAAATTAAAAGAAAAGGAACACTTGGAAGTTATTATTCTATTTCAGATTACAAAGAAGTAAATCCAGAATTCGGAAGTAAAAAAGATCTTGACGAATTAATTGCAGAAGCACATAAAAACGATATGTTAGTAATTCTTGATTGGGTAGCAAATCATACAGGCTGGGATCATGATTGGATAAATACAAACCCAGAATATTATACAAAAGACAGTAATGGAGAGATTACAGACCCAATTAATCCCGACACTGGTCAATCATGGGGTTGGACAGATGTAGCTGATCTTAATTTTGATAATATGGAGATGCAGAATGAAATGATTGAAGCAATGGAATACTGGGTAAAAGAACACGATATTGATGGATATAGACTAGATGCTGCACACAGTTGCCCTCCTTCCTTCTGGAAAAAATCTATAGATAGGCTTAAAAACATAAAAAATGTTTTAATGTTGGCAGAATCAGATGGATACCATCCTGGTGGATTTGAGCTTATTGAAATGTTTGATATGAGTTATAATTGGTCTGGACATCACGTATTAAATAACATATATAAAAAAGAAAACAACTCTGATGATTTAATAGAAAATATTAATAGAAATATAAATGACTACAGCTCAGATCATATTTTAATGAACTTTACATCCAATCATGATGAGAATACTTGGGCTGGAACAGTTTTCGACAGATATGGAAAAGGAGCTAAAACATTTGGAGCACTCACCTACTTTCTCCCTGGAATGCCTCTGATTTACAATGGACAGGAATATGGTTTAGAAAAAAGATTAGAATTTTTCGAAAAAGATTTTATACCAAAAAACAAATCTGATTTTTATGACTTTTATTCAAATTTGAACCTAATAAAGAAAGAAAATAATTTATTAAATATTGACTCAAAAGTTAAATTTGAAGTAATTGAAATAGAAAATAAAAATATAGTATGCTTTAAAAGATCTAAAGCAAATGAATCAATATACTTCATTGCAAATCTTTCAGATGAAATATTAGAATTTAAAACTGGAATCAAAGGAAATTTTCAAAGTATAATTAAAAAAACTAACTATACATTAGAAAGCAATACCCTTAAAGGGTGGGAGTTTCATATTTTAAAATAAAGCTATTTTTGGTTTAATAATTTATTTAAAACAATAATATCATCTTTAGATGTTAGGTCAGGAACGTGTTCTTCAAATGGTATTCCATAAACAGAACTTGGTTGATCTTTAGCTAAGTTCAAAACAGCAGTTGGCAATTCTTTTTCGTTTCTTAATACATCAAAAGGACAATTTTTTAAATAATCATAAAAAACTGAGCCATTAAATTTAAAAAGATTCATGCTTACTCTGATTTTTCCGCCATTATCTTTGAATAAATCAAAGTCTTTCGTTGTTGGTTTTTCTAAAATATTAACTAAATATCCGTTTTTATTAAGCTTTAAAATTGAAAATGAACTTACTTTTGCTGAACTAAAATTTAAAAAACTTTTATCATAAGAAATAAAGGCATTAGAGAAGGAGGTAGACCTAATACTTCTAAGTGCTTTTGCTGAGTACAAATTATCACTATTACAAACACAGAAATTTGAGGATTTTAGTATTGGAAATTGAGTAATAGCCTGAAACAATGCATCGGCAGTTCCGGAGGGTTTTAGCTTGTTTTTTTCAAGATATTGAACTGCAAATTCAATATCTAAACCATCATATTTATTTTCATCAAAATAGCTTTTAAAGCTATCAGAATTTTGTCCAATTACTAAATAAATGACTTTAAACCCTGCTATCTTAGCATTAATTAATAAATAATGAATTAAAGGCCTACCGTTTTTATCTATTCCAATTAATCCTTTATCTCTACTATTGGCTTGTTCAATTGAACGTTTGCTTAAATTTTTGCTTGAAACTGATTTTTTCATTCTGGATGAAAGACCAGCTGCCAAAATGATTAAAGAATCATTAATCATAATTTAAGTTATTATATTAAGTGGAGCTGTTTTTTTCCAATTTCCTCTTGTAAAATCCGGAAATTCTTGTGGCATTCCGTCCTCATTAATTGACTTTCCACTCAAAGGGGTTACAGCGCTCCAAAAGCATCCTTCATATACATTTTGATCAAGCGGTAAACCTTTTTGCAAACATTCTACAATTCGATACATCATTATACCATCCATACCGCCATGCCCTGATTTTTTTGTTTTAGAATTTAATCTTTTATATAAAGGATGATCATATTTTTCATATAATAATTCTAAATCTTTTCCTTGAATCCATGAGTGATGATCTTTAGAAACTCCTTCAAAACCACTTTCTAGAGCA
This sequence comes from uncultured Flavobacteriaceae bacterium, assembly GCA_905479415.1. GTDB lineage: Bacteria > Bacteroidota > Bacteroidia > Flavobacteriales > Flavobacteriaceae > MAG-121220-bin8. The sequence continues at coordinate 9,264 of CAJQMK010000068.1, forward strand.
ACTCTTGTTGGAAAACCTGTAAGCGTACCTTTTGAGCCTTGAATTAAATTATGTCTAGTATATGGCCTAGGACTTGTTTCATCCCATTGAACTAGGATTGTTCTTCCTAAATTTGTTTTTATAATTGAAGTGTTTAAATCTCCATTGTTGTAGTTTAATTTATTCCATTTATGATCTTTATCAAAATTCTTATTAGCATATAATTTTCTTCCTATAGCAGGTGTTGAGTACGAAACAATTGTTTTAAAATTATCCTCTTTTCTAGCTATATTCATATATTGAGCTACAGGGCCAAGCCCATGAGTTGGATATAAATTACCATTTCCTTCAGCATAATGATTTGTTCTCCATGACCCTGTTCCTCTTTCTTCTTGATTCATTTGAAACCTAAGTTCATGAATATACGCAGCTTCTGCATGTAAGAGGTCACCAATAACGCCTTTCCTGCACATATTTAAATACATTAATTCTTCTCTTCCATAATTAACATTTTCCATCATCATACAATGTTTCTGAGTTTTTTCAGATGTATTAACAATATCCCACATTTCACTGGTGCTTATCGCAAGAGGAACTTCACAAAATGCATGAGCCCCATCAAGCATGGTTTGAATAACCATAGGGGCGTGATTTTTCCAATTTGTACAAATAAAAACTATATCAGGTTTGGTTTCTTTTAGCATTGTTTTCCAAATGTTTTCACTTCCCCAATATAACTTGACGTTATTTGAACTTTTATTATAATTCTTAAGTCTTGTTGATTCTCTTTTTACATTATCTTCATACAAATCACACAAAGCTACTACTTGCGTATTATTTAAGGTTGAAAAATTTTTTAAATGACCTGGCCCTCTTGCGCCAAGTCCAATAAACGCTGCTTTAACATTTTCCAAAGGTTTATCAAAAAAATCACCCATATACTTTCCAGGAGATGGCTTAGACATATTCTCTTGACAACTAATACTCAGAGTAGAAGCAGCAACAGCACCGAGTGTTGATTTTTTTAAAAAATTTCTTCTGTTATAATTTTTCATTTTTTATATGTTTTTCCCAATTCCAAGAAGATAAAAGAGCATCCTCAATTGAGTGTTTCGATTTCCAATTTAATAATTCATTTGCTTTAGAAACATCAGCAAAACATTTTGCAATATCTCCCTTTCTACGTTCTCCAATTCTAAAATTCAATTTCTTTCCGCTAACAGATTCAAAACAACTAATTAGTTCTAAAACAGAAGTTCCTTTACCTGTTCCAATATTAAAAGCATCGTAATAATTTTTACTAAATTCCTTAATAAGTTTTTCTAAAGATTTTATGTGAGCTTTTGCTAAATCTACAACATGAATATAATCTCTTATGCAAGAACCATCTCTTGTTAAATAATTATCTCCAAAAACTGTTAATTCATTTCTTTTTCCTATTGCTGTTTGTGTAATATATGGAACTAAATTTTGTGGAATTCCAATTGGCAGTTCTCCAATTAAAGCGGATGGATGTGCTCCAATTGGATTAAAATATCTAAGTGAAATAGCATTAAAATTAGAACTGGAATTAACAAGATCTTTAATTATCTCTTCTCCTATTTGCTTTGTATTTCCATAAGGAGATTCCGCCTTTTTAATAGGCTCAGATTCAGTTATTGGTAAAATTTTAGGGTCGCCATATACAGTAGCTGAAGAACTGAAAATAAAATTTATTTCTTTATTTAAATTCTTTAATTCGTTCAATAAATTAGTCAAAGAAAAAAGATTATTAGTATAGTATTTTAAGGGGTTTTCAACACTTTCTCCAACTGCTTTTGAAGCTGCGAAATGTATCACACCATCAATTTCTTTATTACTTGATACAAATTCTTTTGTCTTTACAGAGTTTTTTAAATCCAACTCAACAAACTTAATTGAGGAATTAGTGATTTTATGAATACTTTCTAACACATTCAATGATGTATTGGATAAATCATCAATTATTACAACTTCATAACCTTGATTATGCAACTCGACTACAGTATGACTTCCAATATAACCTAAACCTCCAGTAACTAGTATTTTTGACATTATACTTAAATTTAATCTAAGTTAATAAAATAAAAATCCTAAATTAATAAGATGAAAAAAATGTTAAGTAGCCTTTTAATTATAATTCTATTTTCTTGTGATCAATCATATAAACCTGTAAATCCTATTCCATCTAATAGACAAAAGATTTGGCAGGAAATGGAATACTATGCATTTATTCATTTTAACATGAACACATTTACAAATATGGAATGGGGATTTGGTGATGAATCACCATCAACTTTTAATCCCTCTGAACTTGACACAGATCAATGGGCTAGAATAATTAAAGAATCAGGAATGAAAGGGATAATAATTACTGCAAAACATCACGATGGATTTTCTTTATGGCCAAGTAAATATTCGGAACACTCAGTCAAAAACAGTCCATGGAAAAACGGAAAGGGAGATTTAATTAAAGATTTAGAAAAATCATGTAAAAAATATAATTTAAAACTTGGCATTTACCTATCTCCCTGGGATAGAAATCACCCAGATTATGGAACAGAAAAATATATTACATATTTCAGAAATCAATTAACAGAACTTTTAACTAGTTATGGAGAAATATTTGAAGTCTGGTTTGACGGAGCTAACGGAGGAGATGGATACTATGGAGGAGCTAATGAAATTAGAAAAGTTGACAAAAAAACCTATTACGACTGGTCAAATACCCATAAAATAATTAGAAAACTACAACCAAACGCTGTTATTTTTAGTGATGCAGGTCTTGATGTAAGATGGGTTGGTAATGAAAAGGGTTATGCCAGTAAAACTACCTGGTCAAATATTTATCGGGACAGCTTGTATGGTGGTATGCCAGATTATTATAAGTTTTCGTCTGGCCAAGAATTTGGAACTCATTTTATCCCTACTGAAACGGATGTTTCCATCAGACCCGGCTGGTATTATCATCCAGAAGAAGATAACAAAGTAAAATCTCTAGATAAATTAATTGATATTTATTTCAATTCGATTGGGTTAAACAGTTCTTTATTACTAAACATACCTGTTGATAAAAGAGGATTAATACATGAAAATGATGCTCAAAGAATGTTAGAGCTTGGTAAATTTTTAAAAAATACTTTTAATAAAAATTTAATGGAAGAGTCTGAATTGGAATTTAATAACAAAAGCCATCCAATTAATAAGATTATTGATAAGAATATTAATACGTTTTGTGCTTTTAAATCAAGTAATAATAACATAATTAACATTACTCTTGATAATAAAAAATTAGTAGATATTTTTGAAATCTCTGAGAACATCAATCTAGGGCAAAGAATAAAAGAATTTATATTTGAAATAAAAGTAAATGAAAAATGGGTTACAATTGAAAAAGGAACTACAATTGGAAAAAAAAGACTAATAAAATTTAAACCTTTAATAATTAAAGATTTAAGGTTTACAATTGTTGATTCCAAAGATGTTCCATTAATTTCTGAAATTGGACTTTACAAATCTTCTCAATGATAAATTTAAAAGACTTATTATTTAATCATTGTGAAAATCACATCAATACTAAATTGAAAAATTATTTAAAAATTGATCAAGAGCTTTTTAAATCATTAAATGAAGAAACTAAGAGCAGTGCAGGAGATAAACATGAGACTACTAGAGCAATGATTCAAATCGAAAGAGAAAAAAACAGTAAAAGGATAAAAGAGATAGAAAATTCAAAAAAACAGCTTATTGTCATAAAATCAGTTCAATTAAATAATTTAAAAGTATCTCCAGGTTCAATAATTTTTACATCAAATAATAATTATTTTATTTCAATATCCTCAGAAATTTATAGCAGCGATACTAATAAAATTTACTGTGTTTCAACAAATACACCAATTGCAAAGTCTTATTTAGGAAAAAAGATTGGAGATATTGTTACCTTTAACAACATCGAAAGCAAGATTGAAAAAATAATTTAATTCCCATAGCATGTTCTATTCTAAATCAAATTACTTTTTACTTTTTTTTCTAACATCATGCTTAGTATGGTCTCAAAATGTCAAAGAAAAAATATTTTTCAAA
>CAJQMK010000069.1 GCA_905479415.1 uncultured Flavobacteriaceae bacterium
GTGATGAAAGTAGGCGATATTGATAATGATAATGATTTGGATTTAATCTACGGAACAAAAAATGGATCAGAAACTCGAGTTTACACTTACAATGGTGTTAGACTAGTTCAAGAAGATGGTAATGGTTATGCTCGTAATATTAGAAATTCTAGAAATATTACAGGTATAGATATTGACGATATTAATAGTGATGGATTGTCTGATGTTGTAATCAATTCTTTCAATACTATTAACGATAGTCAACTTAGAGTCTACTTTGGAAGTGAGACTGGTAATATGGAAAATAGAGGTATTGATTCTGGTCTTTATAAAGGTAAAGTCAAAATTATTGATATGAATAATGATGGACAATCTGAGGTTGTTTTAATAGGCCTTACGGCAGACAATACATCAGGAAAGCCTAAAATTTATATTTATGAGATGAGACCTGATAAAACATTTATCAAAATTGATATTTCAGATCAGATTGACGAATTAACTGGAGCCTCATATGACTTAGGTGATGTAGACAATGATCAGGATATTGATATACTTATAAGTGGTTTTGATGAAGCTGAAGGATTAAAGGCATATATATATAAAAATGTTGGTGATGCTGGTTTGGATTATAAGCTTGAAAAAACCTCTAATAATATTGCTGCGATAAGAGACGGAACGGTTGATTTTATCGATTTTGATAGTGATGGAGATTTAGATGCTGCAGTCACAGGAACTGGTCTTCAGGGTGATATATTCGAAATATATAAAAATGATTTAAGTGAAGGAAAAGAAAATTGGCCAAGAATTGAATTGGGATTAACTGGAATGAGAAATGGAAAAACTGATTTAGGAGATTTTAATGGAGATGGTTTTACTGATATAATTTATTCTGGTTTACTTGAAGGCTTTGGAAAAGTAACTAATCTTGCAGAATATTCTTCTGAGTCAAATTCTTATGTTGATAGTGCCTTTGACGTGAGTGATATAGTCGAAGCTAGTGTTGAGTTTGGAGATATTGACGGTGACGGAGATCTTGACTTTATATTATCAGGAGAAGATAAAGAAAACTCTGGAAATGTTTTTAGAGCTTATTTGAATAAAAGAAATGAATCTGCAGCAGTTTCTGAACCACAGTCGGGTAGTAGAGCAGGAGCAACAGAAAATTCATATGTAGAAAATGCCCCTCCATCTGTTCCTGAAATAATTTCAACACAAATTCTTTTATCAGAACAAACAGTTGAAGGAAATTTGGTAATTGAATTTTCATGGAATGCCTCAAGTGATGATTTAACACCTGTTGAGGGATTAACATATGCTCTAAAAATTGGAACAACAGAAAATGGTGAGGAAATTATGTCTGCTAATTCTAATCCTAATGGACAAAGAAAAACTGCAGAAAAAGGAAATGCTGAACATAATTTAAAATGGAAAGTAAGTCTTCCTGATGGAGTTTTTTATTGGTCTGTCCAAGCAATAGATGCAGCGTATAACGGTTCTGCATTTAGTTCTCCTCGTCAATTTTTAGCAAGTTCGGATTTGAAACTTGGAGATTCAAATGCTGATAAGTCAGTAAACATTTTAGATTTAACTAATATTATAGATAAAATATTAGGAAATGATGTTTCAATTTGGGTTCAACAGACTTCTGATATTAATAATGATGGTGTAATCGATGTTGTAGATATATCTGGAGTAGTAAATCTAATATTAAATTCAAACGAGACTGGAATAGCATATGGGACTGACCCAGAGAGAAATCTAAATTATTTCTCAAATAAACCAGTTGGTGATTTGGAAATGATATATAGTGGAAACAAAGTTTATTTTGAAAGTGAAGAAATTATATCAGGATTACAATTCTCAATAAACAAGTCAATAGATCACTTAATAAGTAGTGAAATTCGAGAAAATCTTAATATTGTTAGTTATAATAAAAATGAAAAAATTACATATTTAATTTATTCGAATGAAAATAAGTCGATCGCTGATTATTCAAATACCTTATTTAATTATGTTGATCAAAAATTAAAAGAATATGAAATTTCTGATATCAAAGCTTCAACACCTGAAGGGTTACCTTTAAATACAATTTATAAAGATGAAAGTTTCTTTGATACTGAAAATGATGTATTAAAAGTTTATCCAAATCCAACTCAAAACAATCTAAATATTTTAGGGTCAATAGAAAGAGATTTAAATATTATTGATGTAAAAATATATAATACAATTGGAGTATTGGTATACGAAAAATCTTTTGACTCAATTGATAGGTTTAGAGAACTAGATTTAAGCAACCTTCTTTCTGGTGTATATGTAATTAAAGTTAATTCGTTAATCGGAAATGATATTAAAAAGTCTCAAGTTTATAAGTTTATAAAAAATTAAATAAATAAAAAGACTCTTGATCGTCAAGTGTCACTTAATAAATTATAACTAATACATGTTTTAATATAAACTAGAAAATAATTACTTTTACATCACTTAAATAAAAATATGGCTAAATCACAACAAACATTCAATAAACTAGAAAAAGAAAAGAAACGCAAGAAAAAGAAGGAAGATAAGAGAAAAAAAATGTTAGCTCGTAAAGAAGCTAAAGAGAATGGTGAACTAGTTACAAATGAGTTTGTATATGTTGATTATAATGGAAACTTTACAGATACGCCGCCTGATCCAGCAGAAAAAGAAAAAATTAGTGCAGAGAGCATTGTAATTGGTATTCCTAAAAGTGAAAATGTTAAAAAAGACGGATATACTGGAAAGGTTAGTTTCTTTGATCATTCTAAAGGATTTGGATTTATTGTTGACCCAGAAACCCAAGAACAGTTTTTTGTACATATTTCAGAGTGTATTGATGAAATAAAAGAAGGAAACAAGGTTTCTTTTGATACAGTAAAAGGAACAAAAGGTCTTAATGCAGTAAAAGTTAAAGTTATAGGTTAATTGAACTATAATTTATATTATGTTAAATCGATTATATTAATTCAAATAAAACAAATTAGATGAAAAAGTTTTTAAAATTTACACTTATTACCCTTGTTGTATTAATTAGTTCAGCATATTTATATATAACACTTACTCCTCCCGCTAGTCCTTTGGATACTTCTAATTTCAATCAAGATGGTAAGGAAATTTCAATAACATATAGTAAGCCTTACAAAAAGGATCGTCTGATTTTTGGAGATGAATCTGATGGTGCTTTAGTTCCTTACAACCAATACTGGAGAACAGGAGCAAATAGACATACTATTATTAAAACTAATTCTGATTTAA
>CAJQMK010000070.1 GCA_905479415.1 uncultured Flavobacteriaceae bacterium
AAGCTATATCAAGAGTTTTGCTTAAAAGTTTTTGACCATCATCATTGGATGATAAAAAATCATTATTAGAAAACTCAACATTATTAAATGAAATATCAGAATAACTTTTAGAGTCCATATGAACTTTATTGTTGAAAGTAATCCCTTTTGATTTAGAATCTAAAATAATCAACTCTAATTTACCAGAGGATTCATTATTAGCTGAAATGATTAAGTAATCTGAAATTGATCCATCAATTACAAACCTCTTTTTGCCATTCAAAATAAACTTCTGATCGTTTTTTGAAATAATTGATAAGTTAATATTTGGGTTGTGATGAGAAGTTTCTTCATGAGCCAGTGAACAAAGTTTTTTTCCATTCATTATTTCATCAAAGAGTTTACTTTTTAAAACTTCATTTTTTGAAAAAGAAATTAATGTTGTTGAAACCAAAACAGTGGATATCATTGGTGAAACTGTAAGATTTCTTCCCATTTCTTCTAAAACTTGACCTAATCCAACATAACCAAAATTAAGTCCATTATATTCTTCAGGAATTATTAAAGCCGTCCATCCCATTTCAACCATTTCTTTCCATAAATCAACATCGAATTGACTATAATTGTCGTCTCTTAATTCTCTCATATGAGAAATTGGAGATTTTAAATCTAATAATTCTTTTGCTGAAGACTTGAGCATATTTTGCTCTTCATTAATTACAAGTGCCATAATTATTATTTTGATGGGAGCCCAAGGACTCTTTTTGCTATTATATTTAACTGAACTTCATGTGTTCCTCCTTCAATTGAATGACCTTTTGATCTATTAAAATATCTAGCCTCTCTACCATTATTAGATTCTTCACTAGTCCATTCAGTTGAATTAAATCCATTGACCTCTAATCTTAATTCCTCTTTCTGCATAGCAAGTTCAGTCCCATAGTATTTAAAAAATGAAGATACTGCACCTGAATTATTTCCTGCTTTGTGTTCGTCTAAAGCTCGTTGAATTGTTAATTCGAAAATTTTTTCATTCATTTCAAGATTTGCAATCTTTGATCTAATTGAAGCATTTGATAATAATTTATCAGTAACTCCAATAGAATCAATTGCGACTTCACTTAATGTTTTTTTCTTATCTGTATCACCTATCCCTCCAATCATTTGACGCTCATGAGTCAATAAATACTTAGCAATAGTCCAACCATCATTAAGAGTACCAACTAAATTCTTTTTTGGAACTTTAACAGAATCAAAAAATGTTTCAGCAAATGGTGATTTTCCACTTATTAACTTTATCGGTCTTGTAGATACTCCATCTGAGTTCATATCAATAAGTAAAAAACTTATCCCTGTGTGTTTTGATTCAGTACTTGTTCTAACTAAACAAAATATAAAATCTCCTTTATCGCCATAAGATGTCCATACTTTAGATCCAGTAACTAAAAAATGATCACCTTTATCTTCAGCCTTAGTTTGAAGATTAGCTAAATCACTTCCTGCGTTAGGTTCACTATAGCCTTGAACCCATCTGATTTCTCCTTTGCAAATCTGATTCAAATAATAAATTTTTTGTTCTTCAGAAGCAAACTTTAATAAAGCAGGACCCAACATTGATATACCAAAATTGATATGAGGCTTTCTACATCCCAACCTAGACATTTCCTGATTTAAAATGTTATTTTGTTTTGGATTTAATCCTCCTCCTCCATATTTAGATTCCCAATAAGGAACAATCCATTTTTTATCAAACATTTTATTGAACCATATTTCTTGATCCTTAGAACTAAATTCTCCATTTCTACCTCCCCAATACAATTGTTTTGCATCGGTTATAGGCTCTTGCATGGACGCTGGACAATTTTCTTCCAACCATTTTCTTGTTTCTAACCTAAAACTTGTTAAATCTGTCTTAACTTGTGTTTCCATTCCGTTTATTATTTACCTTTAAAATTAGCTTTTCTTTTTTCTAAAAAAGCAGTTACACCTTCCTTTAAATCTTCACTATAAAATGCTGCAACTTGTTCTTTAGCTTCAAATTCTATAGTACTTAACAAATCATTATTTAAAGAAAAAATCATGTCTTGTTTTGTAATACCTATTCCAATCGTAGGTTTTTTTGATAACTCAATAGCCCAACTTTTTGCAACATCAATGATTTCATTTGATTCAACTAATTTATTAGTTAAACCCAATTTAAAACATTCTTCACCCAATACTCTTTTACCTCCTGTAGCAATCTCTAAGGCCTTACTATACCCAACTTGTCTTGAAAGCAACCAACTAGCACCTCCATCAGGTCCTAATCCAATATTAATAAAAGCATACAATAGTGCACTTTCTTTACTCATAACTCTAAAATCACAAGCTAAAGCAAAAGCAGCACCAACACCTGCTGCAGTACCATTTATTGCTCCTATTATTGGTTTCCTTAGACTTAAAAAATTATTTAAAATTGGTTTATAATTATCAATTATATAATCTCTAGAATCTTCTGGAGATAAAGTTCCAATAGTTGTCAAATCTGCTCCTGAACAAAAGCCTTTTCCATTTCCAGTTAAAACTACAGCCCTTATATTATCGTCATTTTTTATAACAGAAAATACATAATTAATTCCTTCAATTAAATCTTGATTAACTGCATTATATCTTTCTGGTCTATTTAAAGTTATAACTGCAATACCTTCAAAAATATCTAACAAAACTGCTTTATTCTCCATAATATTAATTTTATTCGTAAGCAATAGCTAAGGTTTCAGCAACACAAACTGGTTTTTCTTGACCATTTAATTCTACAGTAATTCCTAATTTGTATTTCGCACTTCCATCTTTCTTTTCGCACTCTAGTAGAGAAACTCTTCCTCTAATAAATCCACCAGAGGGAGTAGCACTGGTAAAACGAACCCTGTCAACTCCATAATTGACTCCCATTTTAACACTTTCTAAATTTAAAGTATCATAAGAAAATCTGGAGGCTAGAGATAATATCATAAAACCATGTGCAATTGTTGTTTTATACGGAGAATGTTTTTCTGATTTTTCTTTATCTATATGAATCCATTGTTCGTCCTGAGTAATTTTAGCAAAAATATTTATATTTTCTTGAGTGATTTCAATCCAATCAGAAACTCCAAGTTCTTTTCCAACAGAACTGTTTAACTCATCTAAGTTCTTGAAACTAGTTTTATACGCTTCGTTATTATTCATAATTATAATTTTAAATTTTACATTGGCATTGATCCTCCATTCGCATGTAGAGTTATTCCACTTACAAATCCTGATTCTTTAGATGCTAAAAACAAATAAGCATGACCCATATCTTCAGGTGTACCAATTCTACCCACTGGAATCATTTTAACTGCGCCCTTAATAATTTCTTCAGGCATACTGTCGGACATTACAGATTTTACAAAACCTGGTGCTACTGCATTTGCAGTAATTCCGTGTCTACCAACCTCTTTACAAAGTGCTCTTGTAAAACCAGAAATTCCAGCTTTAGTAGCACAATAATTAGTTTGTCCAAAAGCACCTGCTGTTCCATTAATAGAAGAAGCTGAAACAATTCTTCCGTATCCATTTTCTTTCATATGTGGAACTACAGATCTTGTTACTACGTACAGAGATTTAAGATTTACATTAATTACTGAATCCCATTCTTCTTCTGACATTTTTAAGAATGATTTGTCTCTAATGATTCCTGCATTATTAATTAAAATCTCAATTTTACCATGCTGTTTAATGATCTCTTCAATAGCATTATCTACAGAACTTTGATCTGTTACATCAACTTTTTGAAAAAATATTTTCCCACCATTTTGTGTTATTTCATTTACTGTTTCAGTTCCGTCCAAAACATCCCATAACGCTACAGTTGCTCCTTCTCTGCAAAAAACTTCACAGATTCCTTTACCTATTCCACGCGCTCCACCTGTAACAATGGCAACTTGACCTTCTAATCTTTTCATATTTATATTTTTTTAATTAAAATTTATTAAGTGTTAATTTATATAACTTCAAATAGACCTGCAGCTCCCATTCCTCCACCAACACACATTGTTGAAATTACATATTTAGCGCCTCTTCTTTTACCCTCAATTAGTGCATGACCAACCATTCTAGACCCACTCATTCCATAAGGATGTCCTATTGAAATAGAGCCTCCATTAACATTTAAAATTTCATTAGGAATTCCAAGTATATCTCTACAATATAAAACCTGAACAGCAAATGCTTCATTAAGCTCCCAGAGTCCGATGTCACTCATTTTAAGACCATTTTGTTTTAACAATTTTGGAACAGCATATATTGGTCCAATACCCATTTCGTCTGGTTCACATCCGGCAACTGCAATTCCCCTATAAATTCCAAGTGGTGTAACATTATGCTTTGCTGCAATACTTGATTCCATCAAAACACAAGCAGATGCACCATCAGAAAGCTGACTAGCATTTCCAGCCGTAATTGATCCTCCTTCAACAACTGGATTAAGTGAACTTAATCCTTCAATAGTTGTGTTAGGTCTATTGCACTCGTCTTTTGAAGTAGTCTTTTCAACAAATGAAATCTCTTTCGTTATTTTATCCATAACTCCCATAGTTGTTGTAACGGATACAATTTCATCATCAAATTTTCCTTCTTGCTGTGCTTTTGCAGTTCTTAACTGACTTTGAAGAGAATATTCATCTTGAGATTCTCTTGAAATATTATATCTATTAGCTACTACTTCAGCAGTTTTAAGCATTGGCATGTAAATATGTTTATGTTTTTCAATTAATTTTTTATCAACCCACCTATCCAGATTCATTTTTTCAGTTTGAACCAAACTAATTGAATCTAATCCGCCTCCAACAGCAACGTCCATTCCATCGCTTATAATTTGTTTAGCAGCAGTGGCAATAGCCATCATTCCAGATGAACATTGTCTGTCTAATGTCATTCCGCTGACAGTTACAGGAAGACCTGCAGCTAATGCAGAATTTCTAGCAACATTACAATGTTGTGTTCCTTGTTGCAAAGCTGCACCCATTATAACATCATCAACTTTTTCTGGATCAACTCCTGATCTTTTAACTGCTTCCTCAATTGCCCAACCTGCCATAGTTGGAGCAGTAGTATTGTTAAATGTTCCTCTGTATGATTTTGTTAAAGGAGTTCTTGCTGTAGAAACGATTAATGCATCTCTCATAATTATATTTTTAAAATTAATTTACCTTTTTTTTCTCCATTAAATAATTTTTTAAAAACCTCATAAAAGTTTTCAATTCCTTCGAAAATATCTTCTTTTGATTTTAAAGTACCATCCAAAATCCATTGAGTCATTTCTTTGGTTGCAGTAGGATAATTTTTTGCGTAATCAAAAACAACCATTCCTTTCATGGAAGCCCTATTTACAAGTAAAGACAAATAATTATCTGGGCCTTTGGCTGACATTTCGTTGTATTGTGAAATAGCTCCACAAACTACTATTCTAGCTCCCATTCTTAAAAAGACAAGAGCAGCATCTAAAATCTCACCCCCAACATTATCAAAATAAACGTCAATTCCATCAGGACACTCTCTTTTAATCCCTCTTTTAATACTTTCATTTTTATAGTCAACACAACCATCAAAACCAAGTTCATTAATGACATAATCACATTTTTCCTTACCACCAGCAATACCGACAACCTTACATCCTTTAATTTTTGCAATTTGACCTACTATACTTCCAACAGCACCTGCAGCAGCTGACACTAATACGGTATCACCTTCTTTTATTTTACCAACTTCAAGAATACCAAAGTATGCAGTCATTCCTGGCATTCCTAAAGTTCCAATAAAAGTTGGTAATGGAATTTTAGTACTTGGCACCTTAAAGTATCCCTTTCCATCAGAAATGGAATATTCTTGAACTCCACCCCATCCTGAGAGAACATCGCCTTTATTAAAATTTGGGTTTTTTGAGTCTACAACTTCTCCAATAGTTCCAGCTCTCATGACTTCACCTATTTGAACTGGAGGAATATACGATCTAGCTTCATTTAGCCATCCTCTCATTGCTGGATCAAAAGAAACATATAAATTTTTCAAAAGAATTTCTCCATCATTTATTTCTCTTACGTCTTGAGTTTCATGAACCCATGTATCTTCAGATGGAAAACCTGAAGGTCGAGATGACAATTTAACAACTTTATTTTTTAACATTTTTATGAGTTTTATTATTTGATATTAAAAACAATTAGTGAATTAGTATTAAAATACTAAAATATAAAAAAATACTATGCAAGCATAACAAACTCAAAAAATAAAATTATTATTTCCAGTTAGGATTTCTTTTTTCTTTAAAAGCAGCAATTCCTTCTTTTGCATCGTCAGATTTCAAAACCAATTCTAACATTTGCAAAAGATATTCATGATTTGACTCACTAGATTTAATATTATCCATTGCTTCTAATCCATGTTTTATGGCAAAAGGAGAATTCCTTGTAACCTCTTGTAACCATTTTGAGACATCAGATTCAATATTAGCTTGGTCTACTATTTTAGAAATCAATCCCCAACTGTGAGCAGTTTTAACATCCAAGTTATAGCCTCTAACACACCAATCAATTACATTTCTTAAGGAAATAACTTTAGAAAGAGATTCCATAACTTGCATTGGGAAAATTCCTCTTTTTACTTCTGGAAGGCCCAATTTTAAACCATCTTTTGAAACAACATAATTACATCCAGCAATTAATAAAAAACCACCAGCATAAACGTCTCCTTCCAACTGACAGATTTTTGGTTTATATAACTTATTAAATAGTTCTCCAATTAATATTTTTGAATTAGCTTCTGGTACGGTCGAATTATTTTTTTCAATGTCACCATTTACAGCATTAAGATCTAATCCTGAACAAAAAACATCTCCATTTGATTTTAATAATAAAGCTCTAACACTATTAGAGCATGAAACATATTGAAAGGCAAATGCTATTTCATTAATCATTTGAGGATTCAGAGCGTTTTTCTTTTTAGGACGATTTAATGTTAAAGTAAAAACGTGATTTGACTCTTCAAATTCTATAAAATCAAAATTGTATGACTTTATATTTTTAACATCGTTTTCATTAAAATATTTCATAATAAATATTTACATTCTAAATACGCCAAACGAACTAGATCCTTTTATTTCATTACTATAAACAGTAGCCAAAGCCAAGGATAAAAATTTTCTAGTATCAGTTGGATCAATAACTCCATCGTCCCAAACCTCAGAGGTAGTGTGCCAGACACTTGCTTTCTGATCAGCCTGTTCAGCTAGTTTTTTCTTTTCTATTTTAAGCTTATCTTCATCTATTACTTTATTTAATGAAGATGCAGAATTTCTTTTAATAATTTCCATTACACCTGACAACTGATCCGCACCCATAACACCAGATTTTGCATTAGGATAAGAAAATAGAAATCTAGGTTCAAAAGATCTACCACACATAGCATAATTTCCTGCACCATAAGAATTCCCAACCTGAAGACTAATATGTGGAACTGTACTACCAGAAACAGCATGTATTAATTGAGAACCTACGTTAATCATGCCATTTTGTTCATACTTTTTACCAACCATAAAGCCGGTTGTATTGTGTATAAATAATAAAGGAATATTTGATTTATTCGCCAATTGTATGAAATGTGTCGCTTTTCTTGCAGACTCAAGAAAAATCACTCCATTATTTGCAATAATTCCAACAGGATAACCATTTATTTTAGTCCAACAACAAAACATTGTTCTGCCATAATTTTCTTTAAATTCAATAAATTCAGATGCATCAATAAATCTTTTGACAAGATCTCTTATATCAAAAGGTTTTTTTAAATGTGATGGAATAATCCCTAAAATTTCTTTTTTATCAAATTTTGGAGCAATTGAATCGTTTTCAAATTTATTTTGAGTTGGTTTCTTAATGTTTTTAATTATTTTTTTTGTTATTTCAATTGCATCCTTTTCATCTTTAGCTAAAAAATCTGAAACTCCAGAGATACTACTGTGCATTTGAGCTCCTCCCAATTCTTCATCATTAGCATCTTCATTGGTTGCCATTTTAACAAGTGGAGGACCAGCTAAAAATACTTTAGCCGTGTTCTTTTGAAAAATTGAATAATCAGACATTCCGGGAACATAAGCCCCTCCAGCAGTTGCATTACCAAAAACAACAGAAATTGTTGGTATTCCTTCTTTTGATCTTTTAGACATCTCAAAGAAAAACTTACCATAATTATTAAAAACTCTGTCTTGATCAGGGAGATTAGCTCCACCGCTTTCAACTAAATTGATAGTTAATAATTTATTTTCTTTGGCTATTTGAGATAATCTTAAGTTTTTTAAACTTGTAGCATAATCAACTGCACCAGCTTTTCTAGTCGACACATTGGCATTAATTAAACAAAGTACATTTGAAACATAACCTAATACAACGACGGTTGTTCCTCCAGCACCAAAACCATTTTCATGTTTTAAACCAGCAAGTGGCATTAATTCTATGTGAGGTTTTTTCTTGTCAAGTAATAAATCTATTTTTTCTCTAGCAAGTAATTTTTTTCTACTTCTTGTTCTTTTTATTTGAGCTGCACTTCCTTCCTGTTTTGACAACTTATAATAAGAATTTAGTTCACTCAATAATTTCTTCATTGAAATTTCGTTTTCAATGAAACCAGAACTCAATACATCCACAGTTGGTTTTCTAACTTTCATTTAACAATCATTTTATTTAGATATTTATATAAAGTTGATTAAATGTAAAATTAATGAAAAATATGTTGCCCATTAGTTTATGGATATTAAAACAAATTTTAGCGATTTAAAAATATTTATTTAATTGTATCTTAAAAATATATTTACAATTCATGAAGGTAGATTCTAAAACAAAATTTTTTTATGGAATGGGCTTTATTTCTGTTGGAATTAAAGATATTTTATACGCTGTTTTTGTTTTCTTTTATTTTAGTCAAATTCTTGGACTGGATCAAATATATACTGGAATAGCAACTCTAATCGCTCTTTTATTTGATGCAATTTCTGATCCAATAATTGGAACAATTTCAGATAATTACAAGTCAAAAAAATATGGCAGAAGACATCCATTTATGGCAATGTCAGCCATTCCTCTTGGAATTTCGACATATCTACTTTTTAAACCTTTAGATAACTTAGGTCAATTTGAGTTGTTTCTATGGATGACTTTTTTTTCAATTTTAATTAGATTTTTTTTATCTCTTTTTTTGGTTCCTGGAATGTCACTAGGTGCTGAACTAAGTTCAGACTATAATGAAAGAACGGTTATAACAAGTTACAGAATAATGTTTGCAACATTAGTCTCTCCGTTAATATCATTTATTGGGTTAGTTTATTTTTTTGTTCCTGAAAATGGAATGTCCACAGGACTATTAAATGTCAATGCTTATCCAAAGTTTGCCATGTTTTGTGCATTAATTATGATATCTACCATTTTACTTAGTGTTTATGGAACAAAACATACAATTCCTAAACTTCCTAAAATCCAGAAACAAGAATCCTTAAAATCATTGTTTAAAAATTTAACTACAGCCTTTAAAATGAAGTCTTTTAACTCTTTAGTTCTATTTACAATGATGATATATATTGCTTTAGGAATAGGAAATTCTATGATAACTTATTTTCTTTCATTCTTTTTTGAATTAAACCAAAACGAAATAGCAATAATTATTTTCTCAGGTGCAATAGGAGGTGTAATCTCTTTGTTTACTGCACCAAAAATAGGAGAGAAATTTGATAAAAAAACTGGAGTTATCATAAGTACATTTCTTTTTGGTTTATTTATGTCTAGCCCATTTAATCTTAGAATATTTGGGTTTTTTCCTGAAAATGGAGATCCACACCTAATAGTAACATATTTTTTATTTACTACAATTGCTTATATCTTTTTATGGACCTCAATGAGTTTAGTAAACTCAATGATGGCAGATGTTGTTGATGAATACGAGTCAATAACTAATCAAAGACATGAAGGTTTATTTTTTTCAACTATGTCATTTGCTTATAAATTAACTGTTGGTTTAGGTTATTTCTTTGCTGGTATCCTATTAAAATTAATTTCATTTCCTACTCAAACTGAAATTGAAAATATTCCAGCTGAAATTATTTCAAAACTTGGTTTGATTGGGGGTCCACTCTTAATGATAATTTATTTTTTATCAATTTTTTTTATTTTAAAATATCCAATTACTAAACAGAAATACTTAGAAATAAGAAAAAAGTTGCAAGGATAAAACATTTATTTTTTAATTAACTTGACAAATATTGGATATTTATTTATAAATGTGTTTTAATAAAAAAACCTTAATTTCAATAAATTATTACAACAAAACAAAAACAATATGAACAACGAATTATTTGATTTTCCTTTTTATAAATGGGAAAAAGAATTAGCGGACAAGCCTTTTTTAAAACAACCATTTGGAAACTTATGGGAAACTTACACTTGGAATGAAGTTGGTTTAATGGCTCGAAAACTTTCTAACGGATTAAAAAGTTTAGGTTTAGAAAAAGACAGTCATATTGGATTGGTTTCTAAAAATTGTAGAGAATGGGTAATTGCAGATCTAGCAATTTCTATGGCAGGTTACATATCTGTTCCTTTTTTTCCAACTCTTAATTCTAAAGAAATTAAAAATCTTCTAACTTTTGGAGATGTTAAAGCTTTATTTGTTGGAAAGTTAGAAAATTGGGAAGAAATGAAAAAAGGTGTTGATTTAGAAATGCCTATTATAGCTTTCCCTCAATACAAAGATCATTCAAAAGTCGAGGTTGGTCATCAATGGCATGAATTTATTAATAAATTTGATGCTCAAACTGAGGATTTTAGACCAAACCTTAAAGATATATGGACTGTGATCTTCACGTCCGGTACAACAGGAGACCCTAAAGGAGTTGTATTAACTTATGAAACCCTTTTCAATACAAAAAGAATAACTGAAGATGGAAACCCGCTAAAAGTTGATTTAAGTGGTAAAAATCGTTTTATATCCTATATGCCCTTAAACCATATTTTTGAGAGAGTTGTTATCGAGCATGTTGCTTTCAGATATGGAGGAACTATTTCCTTTGTTGAATCACTAGAAACATTTGCTCAAAATTTAAATGACACACAACCTACAGCTTTTCAAGGAGTTCCAAGAATTTATATGAAGTTTCAAGAAAAAATATTAATGAAAATGCCTCAAGCAAAGCTTGATAAACTATTAAAAATTCCTATTATTTCTTGGTTAATAAAAAGAAAATTGAAGGGTGCACTGGGTATGTCCAAGGCAAAAGCTTTAGTAACGGGTGCTGCAGCAATGCCGCTTGAATTATTAGACTGGTATAGAAGTCTTGGTATTTTCATTACAAACGGATATGGAATGACTGAAAATTGTGCTACATGTACAAACTTAGATCCTTACCAACCTCTTGGAAGAGGATCTGTTGGAAGACCCACACCTGGAGTTGACTTAAAAATAAGTGATCAAGGTGAAATTTTAATGAAAGGACCTTTTATATTGAGTTGCTATTATAAAAATGAAGAAGTGACTAATGAAACTTTGAAAGACGGATGGTTACATACTGGAGACAAAGGACATATTGATGATGATGGGTTTTTGTTCATAACCGGGAGAATCAAGGACATGTTTAAAACTTCAAAAGGTAAATACATTGAGCCTGGTGTTTTGGAAGCTTATTTTGGTAATGTTTCAGAATTTTCTCAAGTATGTGTAGTTGGTCTAAATTGCGATCAACCTCTTCTTCTAGCTGTACCTACTGAAATCGCAAAAAATAATAAAGAAGTTACAAATTCCAAAATTTCTAAGATTTTAGAAAAAGTGAACAGTAACCTAGATAACTATAAAAAAATGTCGAAAATTATTTTTGTTCAAGAAGACTGGCTACCTGAAAATGGAATGACTACTCCAACTTTAAAAATTAAAAGATCAAAAATTGATGAAAAATTTTCTAGTCAATATTTGAACTGGTTTAAGAGTGAAGAAGATGTTATTTGGGAATAATTTAAAATGATTTTTTTAATTATTGTTTCAAGTATATTATTTGGTTTTTATATTAAGAATCAATTAAAAGATAATTTAATTGATTCTTACATTGATAAATTAATTTCAATTACAAAATCAAAACAAATTCCAACATTTGTTTCTAAAAAAACAGGTTATGCAAAAAATATTGATGTAAAAATATTTTACGAAGATCTGTGTAATATTGAAAACCCAAAGGGTACAGTTCTACTTATAAACGGAGCAGCTGAGACGATGATTCAATGGCCAGATCAGATGATTAGAACTATTCTTAAAAACGGATTTAGAGTTATTAGATTTGATAATAGAGGATTAGGTAAATCAGATTGGATTAAAGATTGGTCAAAATCAAATTCTTATAATCTTGAAGAAATGGCTCGAGATGCTTTAGCTGTAACTAGTCATTTAATGATAAAAAA
>CAJQMK010000071.1 GCA_905479415.1 uncultured Flavobacteriaceae bacterium
AGTCGAGTCATAACCTGGAATATATTCCTTTACAGATGTAAAAGCAATAAGCCCAACAGTTAAAACAATAAGTGTAGCTGATACTAAAGCTATTAACAAAAAAATGTTTAGTTTATTTAATTTGTATGAAAGTTTTTCTTCATAAGTGTCTTCGTTTAAAACCACTAGCCTGTACTTATTTAAAAGCCTGTCTTTAAATGGTTTTTTTTCTTTTTCTTTCACAACACAAATATAGTGAAGAGCCAACAATATTATTTAGATATATTCTTTAAGGTTATTCTATTTTTCTTTATACTTTTGTATAAATACATTAATAATGATTTTATCTAATATGTTTTTAGCAATTGGCCCGGGACAAATAGCGCTTATCGCTGTTGTTCTTCTTATAATGGTTGGAGGAAAAAAAATTCCAGAACTAATGAAAGGTCTTGGAACTGGAATAAAAGAGTTTAAGAAAGGTGTTAAGGAAGAGGAGTCTAAAGAAATTAAAAAAGAGGATTAACTTCTTTTTTAATTTTAAAAAACTTTTAACGATCTAACTATAGCTTCCAATTCGACAAGATACTCTCTTTTTCTAACTGAGGGTGAAAACACAAACCCTTCTATTACTATAGTCCTGTTGTTTTTCAAGTCTTTAATATAGTAATTTAGAAAAGGTCCTGCCATATAATCGTTAACCACCTCCCAAGTTCCTCTTGTCTCAAAAGTATTTAACGAACTTACTTTTGTCTTGAAAAAATAGGGTTCGTACGCTTTCTCTGTAATTAGGTAAGAGTCTTTATTTCTTCCTGGAACAAAAGCTTTTCCTATTGAATCTCTCAAAGCAATAATGCTTTCAAGGTTCGGGTTCTTTTTATACAAAGGCAGTGTATATATTAATAAATTAACGCTACCTTTTTGTGTTTCTCTTTGGAACCAAAACTTGTTATTGTTTTCTTTTTTAAAAAGTTTATATCCTGAAGACATTGTAAGGTTAATCCCAATAGAATCAAGTGCTTTTGTTTTTAAAATAGAGTTTTTTATTCTTTTTTGTTTTTCTTTTATTTCGTTTGCTTTAAAAACAGAAATTGCTTTTTGAGAAATTTTATTTATTTGTTTTAAAAGACTCTTGTTTGTACTTGCTTTTATGTAGACTATTTTTTGGGGTGATGCAAACTTGTTAGACTCAATATAAGCGGTGTCTTTTTTTGATTTAGAAATCACAATAATATTTCTGCTCTCTCTTGTAAAATCGGTGAATATTGACGGTGGGATTTGGTTTAATGTAAACAAAGGCTCTTGTTGAGGAAGGCCAAGGAATTCGCTAGAAAAAACCTTTTGCAGCTCTTTTCCAGGCGATTCTTTCCAAAGTTTATTGTCAATTACCACAGAAATAGTGTGAATATTTCCGCTCGACACTGGTTTATATGCTGTTTCTGTAGAGTCGCAACCCACAACAAAAACACAGAGCATGAAAAGAATTTTTTTGTACATTTTTATTGTTCTAAAGCTTTTATTCCGGGTAGAGTTTTGCCTTCTAAACTTTCTAGCATCGCTCCTCCGCCAGTTGAAACATAGCTAACTTTATTGGAAAAATTAAATTGTTTAACTGCCGCAACAGAATCTCCTCCTCCAACAAGGGAGAATGCGCCAGAGGATGTGCTTTTAGAAACAAAATCACCAACCGCTACAGTTCCTTTAGAAAAAGTTTCCATTTCAAAAACACCAACAGGGCCGTTCCATAAAATAGTTTTACTAGATTCTATTGCTTTTTTAAAAATCTCTAAAGATTTTGGCCCAGCGTCCATTCCCTCCCAGTTTTCAGGAATTTGATTTATTGGACAGATTTGAGTGTCGGCATCATTTGAAAAATCATTTGCACATAAAACATCGACAGGAAGAAAAACTTCTACTTTGTTTTGTTTGGCTTTTTCTAATATTGATAATGCCAAGTCTAGTTTGTCGTTTTCGCATATAGATCCTCCAATTTTTCCGCCTTGTGCTTTTACAAAGGTAAAAGCCATTCCTCCTCCAATAATTAGTTTGTCTATTTTGTCTATTATATTATTAATTATGGTAATTTTTGACGAAACTTTCGCGCCTCCCAAAATCGCTAACACAGGTTTTTGGCCGTCTTCAATCACTTTTTTAATAGAGTCCACCTCTTTTAAAAGCAGGTCTCCAGCAAATTTTTTATTAGCAAAAAATTTCGCAATTACACTAGTGGAAGCATGAGCTCTGTGAGCTGTGCCAAAAGCATCGTTTACATAACTGTCACCTAGCTTAGAAAGCTCTTTTGCAAAACCATCATCACCCGCCTCTTCTTCATTGTGATACCTTAGGTTTTCTAACAAAATGATTTGGCCCGGTTTACTGTTTTCAACTATTTGCTGTGTTTCTTCTCCAACAGTTTGCTTTGAAAAAGCAACAGGCTTTCCTAAAACATCTTCGACAGATTTTACAATGTGTGAAAGTGAAAGCTCTGGATCGTTGCCTTTTGGTCTTCCTAAATGAGACATTAAAACAGCTGTTCCACCGTCGTTTATTATTTTATCAATTGTCTTTTTTGCAGCAACAATTCTAGAGTTGTCTGTAACTTTTTTATCAGGACTTAAAGGAACGTTAAAATCTACTCGAACTAAAACCTTTTGATTGTTGAAATTTGTTTGATAAATTGATTTCATTGTAAATTTTTGGAATTCAAAGATATGTATTTCTAGTTTATTTAAAGTTTAATCTTTTATCTTTGGAAAATGTTATTTGATGAGGTTATTGGGCAAGAATTACTTAAAAAAGAACTTATTAAAGGGCTTGAGTCTGGTAGAATAGCTCATTCTCAACTTTTTCTTTCACCTGAGGGAAGTGGAGGGCTTTCGCTGGCAATTGCGTATGCAAGAATGGTTATTGAAAAAAACAACAATCATAGCGGAACAAGTCTAAAATTAAGTGAGCTTAAACATCCTGACCTTCATTTTATTTATCCGGTAGCAATAAACAAAGACGTTAAGTCTAAGCCTATTTCATCAATGTTTATAGAGGATTGGAGAGAGTTTGTTCATAAAAACCCTTACGGCAATCTCTTTGATTGGTATTTGAAAATAGGGGTGGAAAACAAACAGGGAAAAATTGGTAACGACGAAGTTGAGGATCTTACAAAAAAAATGTCTCTAAAGTCATACGAAGGAGGTTGGAAGGTTGCTATAATCTGGATGGCTGAAAAACTAAACCTTACGGCCACAAATAAATTACTCAAACTTATAGAAGAACCGCCTGAAAAAACTCTTTTTATTTTTGTTTGTGAAAACACTGGGCTTATGGCCGAAACTCTTCTTTCTAGGTGTCAAACATCAAAACTCAGCAATTTGTCTAAAGGCGAAATAGAAGAGTTTTTAATTGGTAAAGGAATTGAAAAAAGCGAAGCCTCCTTAGCGGCGACTAGCGGTTTTGGAAATCTTCGTATTGCCTTAAAATCGATTGGCGAAAACAAAAACAACAAAGAGTTTGAAGAGTGGTTTTTAAAATGGGTGAGAACTGCTTTTAAAGTTCGAAAAAACAAAGAAGAGGTTTTAGAGTTAATAAACTGGAGCAAAATGATATCAAAAACCGGAAGAGAGGTTCAAAAGAGTTTTTTAAATTTTAGTATGAATGTGTTTAGGAGTGCTTTGTTAAAAAATTATGAAATAAACTCTCTTGTTAATTTTGAGCCTAAAACAGATATGAATTTTGAATCTTTTTCAAAATATGTAAATGGCAATAATATTGAAGATATTTTTAGCGAAATTGAAGAAGCTCAAAAAGGAATTCAATCAAATGGTAATGCCAATATGATTTTTATGGACCTATCCCTAAAACTTACAAGGCTAATTCAAAAACAATAGCGGTATAGTTTTTTGCTATCAAAAAGTTTTTTTAATAGCTTTTTATTATTTTGTTTCTTGTTTTTAGCCTTTAGATTAGGGTTTTAAAAAAACCCTCCAACAACTTTGTTAGCACACGGGCTAAAACCTTTTTAAAAGTGATTAAAATCGTTTTTTGAACACATAGACATAAGAAGAGGCGTTCTTTTTAAACAAAGACACGATGTTTGAGACAAGCCCAATTGTCAAGCCTTTAAAAAACCATAATTTTGATTTTTTATATTGCTCGGAAAGCATGGAAACATATATGGCGTCAAAATACATGGGGCTTTTCTTTACATAATCAAATTCGTTTTGTGCCATTATCTCGATCAGACCTTTTGGCGAAAAATGCCAATAATGCCTTGGAACATCAAAACCAGCCCAATACTCTTTATAATAATTAGCATCGTATGATTGATAATTAGGGCAGGCCACTATCAAACAGCCTTTTGAATCAAGAATGTCAGACATTAAAGAAATCGTCTCTTTGTAAGATGAAACATGTTCTAAAGAATGCCACATTGTTACTGTTCTAAACGTTAAAGTTTTTAAGGCTGATTCGTTTATAAAAACCTTTTGCTCGTCAACAGTTTTGTTTGACACTTGCTTGTAAAACGGGTCATAAGCATAAGCGTTTCCTCCTTTTTTATTGAGTTTGGAAACAAAATAAGCGTTTCCTGAGCCAAAATCTAAAAGAGGTTTTTTATAAGGCGAAGCACTTTTTAAAACTCTGTGTTTAAAATAAAAATTTAATCTTTTAACAAGCGTGTACAATGAGGCAAAAAAAGATTTTTTACTGTTGTGTGAGAGATAGTTGTTGGATTTATAATATCCTTTTATACTCTTTTTGTCAACCTTTGGCAATGTTTGAAAAACATCAAGTCCTTTAATTTTACTTAAAGAAAACGTTTCTTTTGTTAAGAAATGGTCTTTGATCTTAGTTGTTGTTTTTGTTTTCATAACAATCTTGTTCCACGTGGAACACTACCTGCCCATGTAAACCATTAAAACACTTATATCATTTGGCGACACTCCGCTTATTCTAGAGGCTTGTGAAAGTGTTGATGGTTTTATCTTGTTTAATTTCTGAATAGCTTCACTTGACAAAGACTGAACTTTTGAGTAATTAAAAGTAGTTGGTATTTTTATGTTTTCTAGGTTATTAAGCTTTTCTGCATTAGCTTTTTCTTTTTCAATATAACCTGAATACTTTACCTGCACTTCAGTTTGTTCTAAAACATCGTTTTTAAAATCGTTTTTTTCAAGAAAAAGTTTAACGCTTTCTAAAGACAACATATCGTCTAAAGAAATATTGGGTCTAGAAAACAATTTATAAAGCTTCATAGATTGTGATATTTCTGAAGAGTTTTTTAAAGAAAGTATAGGGTTAATAGATTCAGGCTTAACACTTGTTTTTTTGAAAAAAGAAACAAAAGCCTCTGTGTTTGTACGTTTGTCTTCTACATTTGCAACTCTTTGTTTTGAGGCCAAACCTAGTTTGTGTGAAATTTCTGAAAGCCTTAAATCTGCATTATCCTGACGTAAGAGTGTTCGGTACTCAGCTCTTGAAGTAAACATTCTGTAAGGCTCTTCTGTGCCTTTAGTGATTAAATCATCAATAAGCACACCTATATAAGCTTCATTTCTTTTTAAAACAAAAGGATCTTTGGCGTTTATTAATAAGTGCGCATTTATCCCGGCCATTAAGCCTTGAGCTGCGGCCTCCTCATAGCCGGTAGTTCCATTTATTTGTCCTGCGAAAAACAACCCAGCAACAGGTTTTGTTTCTAATGAATTTTTTAATTGCGTTGGCGGAAAATAATCGTATTCAATTGCATAGCCAGGTCTAAAAAACTTCACACTTTCAAATCCTTTTACTGACCTTAAAGCATGAAACTGCACGTCTTCGGGAAGAGAAGTGGAAAACCCGTTTACATAAACCTCTACAGTATTCCAACCTTCGGGTTCAACAAAGATTTGATGTCTGTCTTTGTCAGCAAATCTGTTTATTTTATCTTCAATTGACGGACAATATCTTGGTCCTGTACTATTTATAGAGCCATTAAACATAGGGGATCTATCAAACCCTTCTCTTAATAAATCGTGAACAAGCGGACTGGTGTAAGTCATGTGGCAATCCAGTTGTTTTGAAAGAGGTTTTGTAATGTTAGAATATGAAAACTTCCCCGGATTAAAATCGCCAGGCTGAGGAACCATGACGGTATAATCCAAAGACCTTCCGTCAACACGCGGAGGTGTTCCTGTCTTCATTCTACCCGATTCGAAACCAAAATCAGTGAGAGCTTCTGTTATTCCAAAAGAAGCTTTTTCACCAGCACGCCCTCCGCCAAACTGCTTTTCTCCTATATGAATAAGGCCATTTAAAAAAGTTCCATTTGTAAGTATTACTGTTCTAGATCTAATTTGAAGCCCCAAAGAAGTTGTAACGCCAACAACTTTGTTTCCAGAGATAAGAAGCCCAGAAACCATTTCTTGGTAAAAATCAAGATTAGGTGTTTTTTCCAGCATAGATCTCCAGCATTCGGCAAACCTCATTCTGTCTGATTGTGCGCGAGGACTCCACATGGCAGGACCCTTTGATTTATTAAGCATTTTAAACTGAACCGCTGAATTGTCTGTAACGACACCACTGTAACCGCCAAGGGCATCAATTTCTCTTATTATTTGACCTTTAGCAATACCTCCCATTGCGGGATTGCACGACATTTGCGCGATGTTTTGAAGGTTCATTGTTACCAGAAGCGTTTTGCTTCCCATGTTAGCGGCGGCGGCGGCGGCCTCTGAACCAGCGTGGCCTGCGCCAACTACAATAACATCGTACTCTTCTTTAAACATATCTATTGTTCCACGTGGAACGTTTTTAAATTATCATCTTCTTTATCTCTCATCAACAAAGTTTCTTTGTCAGAAGAATCGTCATAACCCATAAAGTGCAAAAGGCCATGAACCATAACCCTAAGAAGCTCATCGTTAAATGTCGCTTTATATCGTTCTGCGTTTTCTCTAACTCGATCTATTGATATAGCAATATTTCCATTTAAAACAGTGCCTTTAGAATCGTTAAAAGAAATTACATCTGTAAAATAATCATGATTTAAATGCTTGTTGTTCAACGACTTAAGGTCCTCGTCATTAAAAAAAGCATAAACCACCTCTCCTACACTAAAACCCTCTTTCATTGCAGCCTGAGCAAGCCATTTTGAAACTTTGGTTTCGTTTTCTAAGACAAACGCTGTGTTGTAAACGTAATCTATTTTAGTTTCCATATTTGTGCAAATATAACTTGTTGCGTTGTATATAAAAACTATAAGTAACATTTGAGGGTTAAATGCTTTACGCAAACTTTTTACAAGCGAAAAACAGTACTAAAGCTTGATCAAACAAAAACACAAAAGAAATGATCTTAGAAAAAGGGTGAAAATTTTAAACAAGAGTGTATTTTTGTATAAAAAAAATAGATGACAAAAAAAGTTCGGGTTCGTTTTGCCCCTAGCCCAACAGGGCCGTTACACATTGGAGGGTTGAGAACAGCTTTGTTTAATTATTTATTTGCAAAAAAACACGGAGGAAAATTTATTGTTAGAGTTGAAGACACGGATCGAAACAGGTATGTTGATGGCAGCGAGAAACACATAATGGACTCATTAAAATGGTGTGGGCTAGAAATTGACGAAGGTCCTGGAACTAAAGGTTCTTGTGGCCCATACAAACAAAGCGAAAGAAAAGAGCTTTATAGATTAAAAATACAAGAGCTTTTAAAAAAAGGGCACGCATATTATGCTTTTGACAAAAAGGAAGAGTTAGATTTTCATAGAAAAGATCATGAAAAAAAAGGTAAAACCTTTATGTACAATGCCCATAATAGATTAAAACTTAACAACTCGCTTTCTCTATCTAAAAAAGAGACAAACAGTCTTTTAAATAGCGGGGCGGAACATGTTGTAAGGTTTAAAACACCTGTGGAACAAGAAGTTGTTTGTAGGGATGAACTTAGAGGGGTTGTCCGGGTATCAACAAAAACAATTGATGATAAAATTCTTTTTAAAAGTGACGGGATGCCAACCTATCATTTTGCTAACGTAGTAGATGATTATGAAATGGAAATCTCACATGTTATTAGGGGAGAAGAATGGCTTCCTTCTCTACCGCTTCACTGGCTATTGTATGATGCGTTTGGGTGGGAAATCAGACCTAAGTTTGTTCACTTACCTTTAATTCTAAAGCCTGAAGGGAAGGGAAAACTTTCTAAAAGAGACGGAGACAAATTTGGATTCCCTGTCTTTGCTATTCAGTGGAAAGATGAAGAAATCATAAAGGGATACAAAGAGCATGGTTTTTTACCTGAATCTGTAGTAAATTTTTTAAGTCTTCTTGGTTGGAATCCTGGAAACGAAAAAGAATTGTTTTACCTACAAGAGCTAATAGAGTCCTTTTCTTTGGGAGGTTTAAACAAGTCCGGGGCAAGATTTGATCCTGAAAAAAACAAATGGTTTAATCACGCGCACATACAGAAAACAAAGAACAGCCTTCTTGTTGAAAAAATTGAAAGCGAATTTTCTGAGTATTTGACATTATTTGATAAAGAAAAATTAAACACAATTGCGGAGCTTATTAAACCAAGACTAAACACTTTAAACGAAATTTATGTTTGCGCCTCTTTTTTCTTCAAAACGCCTGATAGCTATAACGAAAAGCATTTTAATAAATTAAAAAAAGCAAATTTTAAAGACATTCTTTCTGGCTTGATCGAGTTAGTAAGCTCAACTGAAAACCTGGCCGAAATTAAACCTGCTTTAGAGGTTTTGGTCCAAAAAAACGAATGGAGCTTTGGAAAAGTAATGGGGCTGTTTAGGCTTTCTCTTGTTGGAGATTTATCTGGACCTGATCTTTTTCAAATTGCTTCCCTTATAGGAAAAGACACCTGTGTCATTAGAATGACTCTTTTAAACAAAGCTTTAGAGAACTAACAGAAAAACATTCTGGCAAGAAGCTTTCTTTTGGTTTAAATTTTTCGTACCTTATAGGCTAACCCTAAAACTTAATATATATATGATTTTTTACATTCCTTTAATAGTTATTTTATCTTTAATTATACTT
>CAJQMK010000072.1 GCA_905479415.1 uncultured Flavobacteriaceae bacterium
AGCTCCAGTTGTTGATGAAGTAGCTCCAGTTGTTGATGAAGCAGCTCCAGAAAATAAAAATAATGAAACAAATCAATCAGATTCTGATAAAAAAGAAACTGATTCATAAAATAATTATATTATTTATAATTTTTATCAATTATAAGGGATAAACATTCTGTTTATCCCTTTTTTTGTATTATTTTTGGAACCCATGAAAAACAACAAAAAATTAGAAAAAGCATTTATACTTTTAGATGATGGCACTATTTTTTTTGGTAAAGCACTTGGAGTTAAAGGTTCAGCCTTTGGTGAATTATGTTTTAACACTGGAATGACAGGTTATCAAGAAATTTTTACAGATCCCTCGTATTATGGTCAGCTTATGGTGACTACTAATGCTCATATTGGAAATTATGGAGTTAGTGAAATTGATATTGAATCTAATTCACCTAAAATAGCTGGTTTAATATGTAAAAATTTTAACACTTCCTATTCAAGACCTGCTGCCAACAATTCTTTACAAAACTTATTTATTGAACATAATATTGTAGCTATCTCTGACGTTGATACAAGGGCATTAGTTTCGCACATACGTGATAATGGAGCTATGAACGCAGTTATTTCTACAGATATTAACTCTATTGAAACATTAAAGTTAGATTTATCTAAAACTCCTTCAATGGAGGGTCTTGAGTTGGCTTCAAAAGTTTCAACTAAGAAACCATATTTTTTTGGAGATCCTAATTCCACTATTAAAATTGCAGCTTTAGATCTTGGTATTAAATTAAATATACTAAGAAACTTAGCAAATAGGGGTGCTTACATTAAAGTTTTCCCTTATAATTCTTCAATTAATGATTTATCTAGTTGGAATCCTGATGGATATTTTATTTCGAACGGTCCAGGAGATCCAGAACCATTATCTTCTGCAATTAATCTTGCTAAAGAAATTTTAAACCTTAATAAGCCTTTGTTTGGAATATGTTTAGGTCACCAAGTAATTGCTTTAGCAAATGGTATTTCTACTTATAAAATGCATAATGGACATAGAGGAATCAATCATCCAGTTATTAATTTAATTACTGGAAAAGGTGAAATTACTTCACAAAACCATGGGTTTGCTATTAATAAAAATGAAGCTGAAAAAAATGCAGATATAGAAATAACGCATTTACATTTAAATGATAATACTATAGCAGGTATAAGTATAAAAAATAAAAACTGTTTTTCAGTTCAGTATCATCCTGAGGCCAGTCCAGGCCCTCATGATTCTAATTATCTTTTTGATCAATTTATTGAACTAATAAAATCTAATATTAATGAGTAAAATAAGTAAAATTAAAGCTAGACAAATTTTTGATTCTAGAGGAAACCCTACTGTTGAGGTAGATATATTTACTGATGATGGTATTTTGGGTAGAGCTGCAGTACCCTCAGGTGCCTCAACCGGAGAACATGAAGCAGTTGAATTAAGAGATGGTGGTAAAGATTATATGGGAAAAGGTGTTTTAAATGCTGTTTCTAATGTAAATAACGTATTAGCAAAAGAATTAATAGGTCTTTCAGTATTTGATCAGGAAAACATTGATAATTTGATGATTAAAATTGATGGAACTCCTAATAAAGCAAAATTAGGAGCTAATGCAATTCTAGGTGTTTCACTTGCGCTAGCTAAAGCTGCTAGTAACTCTAAAGGGATTTCCTTGCATACATATATTTCAAATGATAAAAGCACTAAGCTTCCTGTTCCAATGATGAATATTATTAACGGAGGTTCACATTCAGATGCTCCTATAGCTTTTCAAGAGTTTATGATTATGCCTGTTGAAGCCGAAAGTTTTACTCAAGCAATGAAGATTGGCTCAGAAATTTTTCACAACTTAAAGAAAATTCTTTCAGACAGAGGGTTGACAACTTCAGTTGGAGATGAAGGTGGTTTTGCACCAAAACTTGATGGTACGGAAGATGCTTTAAACACAATTATAAAAGCCATTGAAAAATCTGGATACCAAGCTGGAAAGCAAGTTATGATTGCTTTGGACTGTGCTTCATCTGAGTTTTATAAAAATGGAATGTATGATTATTCAATTTTTGAAGGAAAAGATGGAAAAGTACTAAATTCTAATCAACAAGCTAAATATTTGGCTGACTTATCATCTAAATTTCCTATTGTATCAATTGAAGATGGAATGGATGAAAACGACTGGGACGGTTGGGCTCACTTAACTAAAATATGTGGGGATAGAGTTCAGATCGTCGGAGATGATCTATTTGTCACAAACGTTGAAAGATTAAATAAAGGAATAGAAAATAATATAGCTAATTCAATTTTAATAAAGGTTAATCAGATTGGAACTCTTACAGAAACTATTAACGCCGTAAATATGGCTCATGCTGCTGGATTCACGAGTGTGATGTCACACAGGTCTGGCGAAACAGAAGATAATACTATTGCTGATTTAGCAGTTGGGCTGTCAACAGGTCAAATTAAAACTGGCTCAGCATCAAGAAGTGACAGAATCGCAAAATACAATCAATTGTTAAGAATTGAGGAAGAGTTAGGTAATAAAGCATTTTACCCAAAAAAAGAAGCTTTTAATGTTGATTTTTAAATATTTCACTAAATTTAAATAGTAATAAATATGAATAATAAAGCAACACTTAATATAAATAATAAAGTTCATGACTTAGATTTAATTACTGGATCTGAAAATGAGGTTGCTTTGGATATAAGTAAATTAAGACTTGATGCTAATTTAATTACAATAGATGCAGGTTTTAAAAATACTGGATCTTGTCAAAGTGCCATAACATTCTTAGATGGTGAAAAAGGCATTTTAAGATATAGAGGCTATTCAATCGAAGAATTAGCTAATAAAGCAGATTTTTTAGAAGTTGCTTATTTGTTAATTTTTGGTGAATTACCCACTAAACAACAATTAGAAAAACTTTCTGATGATATCAAAGAAAGATCAATAATAGATGAAGATTTACGAATTATATTAAATAGTTATCCTAAATCTGCTCACCCAATGGGTATTCTTTCTTCTCTAACAAGTGGGCTAGTAGCTTTTGATCCCTCTGCTGTTGATATAGATGATGATGAAGATATGTATGATGCTATACTTAATTTATTAGCTAAAATTCCTGTTTTAGTAGCCTGGGTGTACAGAAGAAGAAAAGGATTGCCACTTGAATATGGTGACACTTCTTTAGGTTACGTTGAAAATATTGCTAAAATGATGTTTCAAAGACCCAATAAAGAATATATTCAAAATCAAACTGTAGTTAGTGCTTTAAATAAATTATTGATTTTACATGCAGATCACGAACAAAATTGTTCTACTTCTACAGTTAGAATAGTTGGTTCATCTTATGCAGGATTATTTGCATCTGTCTCTGCTGGAATATCTGCTTTATGGGGAAGGTTACATGGAGGAGCTAATCAAGCTGTAATAGAAATGCTTGAAGCAATAAACGAAGATGGTGGAGATACAAAAAAATATATGTCTAAAGCTAAAGATAAATCTGATCCATTTAGACTCATGGGATTTGGGCATAGAGTTTACAAAAATTTTGATCCAAGAGCTAAAATAATTAAAGTTGCTGCTGATGAAGTTCTTAAAAATCTAGGAATTGATGACCCAATTCTTGATATAGCGAAAGGATTAGAGAAAGAGGCATTAGAAGATCAATATTTTGTTGATAGAAAACTTTATCCAAACGTTGATTTTTATTCAGGAATTATTTACAAAGCCTTAGATATTCCAGCTGAAATGTTTACCGTTATGTTTGCTCTAGGAAGGTTGCCAGGATGGGTTGCTCATTGGAGAGAAATGAGACTTAGAAAAGAACCTATTGGAAGACCTAGACAAGTTTATATCGGCGAAAATTTAAGATCTTTTAGCGATATAAATTCAAGGTAATTAATTAATTATGGAATTTTTAGTTAGTGGTGAAACTTCTAAACTAAGATCAGTAGTTATAGGTATTGCTGACAGTTTAGGAGATATTCCATCTTTAAAAGAACTTTACGATCCGAAATCTATTGAAAATTTAAAAAAAGGTACATATCCCAAGGAATCTGATATGGTTAAAGAGTTAGAGAGTTTTGTTGTTTTACTTGAGAAATATAATGTAAAGGTTTACAGGCCAAATCTAATAAAGGATTACAATCAGATTTTTACAAGAGATATAGGATTTGTTATTGATAACTATTTTTTTAAATCTAATATCCTTCCTAAAAGAGCAAAAGAGTTTCATGGTTTAAGCTCAATTTTATCTAATTTTCATAACCAGATTATAAAAATGCCTCAAAACATTCATATTGAAGGTGGAGATGTACTATATCATTCCAATACTATTTTTGTTGGTTATTATGATAACGATGATTACAGTGATTTATTCACAGCTAGAACAAATAAAGCTGCATTAAATTATTTTATTGAATTTTTTCCAGAAAAAAACGTAAAAGGTTTTCATTTAAACAAATCATTAACTAATCCTAAGAAGAATATTCTTCACTTAGATTGTTGTTTACAAATTATTGGTAAAAATAAAGCTATTATTCATCCTGAGGCTTTTACTTTTAAAGATGATTATTTGTGGTTAATAGATTTTTTTGGTAAACAAAATATTTTTGAAATTTCCGACAATGAAATGTATGATATGACTAGTAATGTTTTGTCAATAAATCACGAAACAGTAATTTCTCAACCTAAATTCAAGAGATTAAATAATTGGTTGAAATATCAAAACTTAAACGTTGAAGAAATTGACTTATCAGAAGTTTCTAAACAAGAAGGACTTTTTAGATGTTCATCATTACCCTTGATTCGATATGATGAATAATATCCATTCAATTTTAATGGTAAGACCTTCTAGTTTTAGAATGAATTCTCAAACAGCTTCAAATAATTATTTTCAAAAAAACACCAACTTAAATGATGCGCAAGTTTTAGAAAAAGCATGTATAGAATTTGATAATTTAGTTAGTCTTTTGATTTCAAATGGAATTCCAGTAAATGTTTTTCAAGATGATTTAGTTCAAGACACACCTGATTCCATTTTCCCCAATAATTGGATAAGTTTCCATTCAAAAAAAAGAATAGCAATATATCCAATGTATGCTAAAAATAGACGACTTGAACGAAATGATAAAATCATAAAATTCATTGAAAGCAAGGGAATTGAAATTGATTTTATTAATGATTACAGCGAGGCGGAAAATCACAATTTATTTCTTGAAGGAACGGGGAGCATGGTTTTGGATAGATTAAATAAAAAATCCTATTGCTCTTTATCTGAAAGAACATCAGAGAGTTTAGTTGAAGAATTTTGTGATGAATTTAATTATATGCCTATTATTTTTAAGTCTTATCAAAGTATTGATAAAGAAAGAAAACTAATATATCATACTAATGTAATGATGTGTATAGCTAATAACTACTCGATAATCTGTTTAGATTCTATTGATTCACTAATTGATAAGCAAATTGTTTTAAAAAGCTTAGAAGATGATAATAAAGAAATAATTGAAATTAACGAAAATCAATTAAATTCTTTTGCTGGTAATATGATAGAGTTAGTTTATCAAAATCATAGTTTTCTTATTATGAGTAGTAAGGCTTACAAATCACTCACTAAAAATCAAATTAAAAAAATAGAAAAATTCTCAAAAATTGTACACTCTAGCGTTGAAACAATAGAAAATTGTGGTGGTGGAAGTGTTAGGTGTATGATTGCAGAAGTGTTTAATTAGTTGATTTAAATTTATTTAACTTTTTAATGAATTCATGTTCATTTTTCTTATTTGCCAAGATTTTAATGAAATATTCGTCAATATATATTGAATACACATTAGATTGCCCCTTAAATAACTTTAATTTATAATAAGGAATAACTAGACCATAAGTCTCTAGTAATGATCTAAAACTTATTATTATTCCCTTTGGTCTTAACTCAATATTACATTGGTTAGTATTATTGTCTAAGTTTAATAAATTAGTAATTTTAATATCTGTTTGTAATATGAAGTATTTTGGAGAACCAACTCCACCTAGTTTAATTCTTTCAAAAATTGTAAAAGGTTTGCCTAACAGGTCATTGATTTCAGATTTTATTATAGAATTATTATAGGAAACGTTTCTTAACATTTAATCAAATTATTAATTTCAAATATAAACGAATCAAAAAAATAATTTATTCATTTTATAATTATATTTACTTCAAATTAAATTAATGAATATTAATACAATTTTACAGTCTAAATTTTCAGAATATCTTAAATTAAAGTATAATATTGACTTTAAAGATTTTGAAATTCAACTTACAAAAAAAGATTTTGAAGGAGACTTAACAATTGTTATTTTTCCCCTTGTCAAAGTTTTAAAGCAAAGTCCTGCAAATTTAGGTAACGAATTAGGTTTATTTATAGTAAATAATTCTAAATACGTTACCGGATTTAATATTATTCAAGGATTTTTAAACCTTTCTATTTCATCATTTTATTATTTAGAATTTTTAAATAACTCTTTAAGTGATGATAATTTCGGATTTATAATTCCAAAAAAAAATAGTCCACTATATTTAGTAGAGTACTCATCCCCAAATACTAATAAACCTCTTCATTTAGGGCATATTAGAAATATTTTACTTGGATATTCAATGTCAAATATTTTAGAGGCATCTGGTAAAAGAGTTAATAAAACTCAAATTATAAATGATAGAGGAATACATATATGTAAATCAATTATTGCTTGGTTAAAGTTTGGAGAAAATATAACCCCTGAAAATATGAATGAAAAAGGAGACTTTTTTGTTGGAAAATATTATGTTCTTTTTGATAAAATTTACAAAAGAGAAATTAAGGAATTAATTAACAGTGGTTTGTCAAAAACTGAAGCTGAACAAAAATCTCCAATCTTTATTGAGGCCAAGGATTTATTAAAAAAATGGGAAGCGGGTGATAAAGAAATTATTAATGTTTGGAAATTAATGAACGGATGGGTGTACAAAGGTTTTAACAAAACTTATAATGATCTTGGAGTTGATTTTGACTCATTGTATTATGAAAGTGATACTTATCTTATTGGAAAGGAAATAATTAAACAAGGTTTAGATAAACAGATTTTTTATAAAAAAGATGACGGTTCTGTCTGGATTGATTTATCAGATGAAGGTCTTGATGAAAAGTTATTGTTGAGATCAGATGGCACTTCTGTTTATATGACTCAAGATTTAGGTACAGCTTACAAAAGATACAAGGACAATCCTGAGATGAGTGGATTAATATATACTGTGGGAAATGAACAGGATTACCATTTTAATGTTTTGTTTAAGGTTTTAAAAAAACTAGGTTTTAAATGGTCAAATCATTTGTTTCATTTAAGTTATGGTATGGTTGATTTACCCTCTGGAAAGATGAAAAGCAGAGAGGGAACAGTTGTGGATGCAGATGAATTAATTTCTGAAATGGTAAATAATGCTTCTAAATTATCTAGTGACCTTGGAAAGCTTGATGGACTGAGTAATGATGAAAAAAACACTTTGAATCACACGATTGGTCTTGGAGCCCTAAAATATTATATACTTAAAGTCGATCCAAAAAAAAGAATTTTGTTTGATCCTAATGATTCAATTGACTTTAATGGAAATACAGGACCTTTTATCCAGTATACATATGCAAGAATTCAATCACTTTTGAGAAAGGAAGCTTATGAAAATAGTTCGGTAAATGATAATTTAGAAATTAATACAAAAGAGAAACTAATATTAAAATTATTAACTCAATATCCAGACTTAATAAAATCCTCTGCTGATAATTTGAATCCTGCATTAATAGCTAATTACACATATGAACTTGTAAAAGCTTTTAACTCTTATTATCAAACAACAAAAATCTCAAAAATTGAAAACAATGAAGTTAAATTATTCCGATTAAGCTTAAGTTACAAAGTCGGTTTAATTATTAAATCTTCAATGCTATTACTTGGAATAAAAGTTCCTGACAAAATGTAATTTAATAAAAATTTAAATGTTTAATAATTTAACAGATAAGCTTAACTCAGCCTTAAAAATTTTAAAAGGACAAGGAAAAATAACTGAAATTAATGTTGCGGAAACATTAAAAGAAGTTAGAAGAGCTTTACTTGAGGCTGATGTAAACTTTAAAACAGCAAAAGAATTTACAATTAATATTAAAAATAAAGCTATTGGGCAAAATGTTTTGACAACTGTCAACCCTGGTCAACTAATGGTGAAAATTGTAAAGGACGAATTGACCCAATTAATGGGTGGTAATGCAGAGGGAATTAACCTGTCAAACTCATTTACCGTTATTTTGATGTCAGGTTTGCAAGGATCTGGAAAAACTACTTTTTCTGGAAAATTATCAAAGTATTTAAAAGTAAAAAAGAACAAAATCCCCTTGTTAGTAGCTTGTGATGTATATAGACCTGCTGCTGTAGAACAATTAAAAATTCTTGGAGAACAAATTGGAGTTGATGTATACAGCGATGAATCAGAAAAAAACCCAGTAAAAATTGCATCAGATTCAATTTCATATGCAAAAAAAATTGGAAAAAATTTAGTTATAATAGATACTGCTGGAAGATTAGCTGTTGATGATCAAATGATGAATGAAATTAAAAATATTCATAATGCGGTTAATCCTCAAGAAACTTTATTTGTTGTTGATTCAATGACGGGTCAAGATGCTGTTAATACAGCTAAGACTTTCAATGATATATTAAATTTTGATGGTGTTATTTTAACTAAACTTGATGGTGACACAAGAGGAGGGGCAGCTTTATCAATAAAATCGATAGTTGATAAGCCAATAAAATTTATTGGAACTGGTGAAAAAATGGATGCAATTGATGTTTTTCATCCAGAAAGAATGGCAGACCGAATACTTGGAATGGGTGATATTGTTTCCTTAGTAGAAAAAGCACAAAATGTTTATGACGAAAAACAAGCACGAATTTTAAGCAAAAAAATTGCAAAAAGTCAATTTGGTCTCGATGATTTTCTAGATCAAATAAAAAAAATAAAACAAATGGGAGACATCAAAGATATGGTAGGTATGATACCTGGTGCTAGTAAAGCCGTTGGAGATGCTGAAATTGATAATGATTCATTTAAGCATATTGAAGCTTTGATTTACTCTATGACACCAAAAGAACGCTCAAACCCCAAAATTATTGATAATAGTAGAAAGAAAAGAATATCAAACGGAAGTGGATTAGAAATTCAAGAACTTAATAAGCTTTTAAAACAATTTGAACAAATGTCTAAAATGATGAAAATGATGCAAAGTGGAGGTTCAAATAAGCTTATGCAAATGATGAAAGGAATGAAATAAATTATTATGAAAATTATAGACGGAAAAGAAATATCAAATCAAATTAAACTTGAAATTAAAAAAGAGGTAGATCTAATTATATCAAAAGGACAAAGACCTCCACATTTGGCAGCAGTTATTGTTGGAGAAGATGGTGCTAGTTTAACCTATGTTGGAAGCAAGGTTAGGTCATGTAATCAAGTTGGATTTGAATCAACTTTAATAAAACTTCCATCTTCAATTACTGAAAACAAACTCATTGATGAAATCAATTTATTAAATAATAATAATGAAATAGATGGTTTTATTGTTCAATTACCACTACCAAAGCATATAAATGAAGAGAATATTTTAATGGCTATAAATCCTAACAAAGATGTTGATGGTTTTCATCCTACGAATTTTGGAAAAATGGCTTTAAATATGGAAACTTTTATTCCAGCTACACCTTTCGGTATAATGGAACTTTTAAAAAGATATGAAATTGAAACCTCAGGAAAACATACTGTTGTAATTGGTAGGAGTCATATTGTTGGTCGACCAATTAGTATTTTAATGAATAGTAAAGGAGAAGCTGGTGATTCAACTGTTACTGTAGTGCACAGCAGAACTATTAATTTAGAAAGTTATACTAGAAGTGCAGATATTATTATTTCAGCTCTTGGAATACCTGAATTTGTAAAAAGTAATATGGTAAAGAGCGGAGTTGTTATAATTGATGTTGGAATTACTAGGGTAAAAGATGATAATTCAACAAAGGGATACGTAATAAAGGGAGATGTAGATTTTGAGTCAATGAAATCTAAAGCAAGTTATATCACACCTGTTCCAGGTGGAGTTGGTCCCATGACAATAGCTATGTTGTTAAAAAATACTTTACTTTCCAGAAAAATTTCTATTTAGCAAATATTTGACTTGGTTCTTTAAATGATTTAAATTCTAAAGCATTTCCTGAGGGGTCTTTTAAAAACATTGTAGATTGTTCGCCAGTACACCCTTTAAATCTTATGTAAGGTTCAATAATAAATTCGATTTTTCTTTTTTTAAGCTTTTTTGCAAACTCTTGAAAAATTTTCCATTCAAGTATGACCCCAAAGTGAGGTATTGGCACATCTTTTCCATCAACTGGATTAGAGTTTTCATTTTTAGTATTATGATCTAAATGAATTACAAGTTGATGTCCAAAGAAATCAAAATCAACCCAGTGATCACCACTTCTTCCTTCAAAACATCCTAATACTTCTTTATAAAAGATTCTATTTTGTTCAAGGTTGTTTACGGGAATTGCTAGGTGGAAAGGAGATAGTTTTTTGATAATTTGTATTTTTAATTCCACCCAATCATAAATCTTTTTATTTTGCTTTCGGGGGGTATGTTTATGCTTTTAATAATTTTTTCGGTACCTAATCTCAAATCTATTGGTAAATTTTGTTTATCAATAATGAAGTAAGCATCAATTTCATCTACATATATAATTAAATTATTTATGGTATTCTGAATAGAATTTATTTTATGATGTTTTTCAATCATCCCAAATGTACTTTCAATAGTTACTCCATTGTCTGTTTTAAAAAAACTACTTACTATTTCGATAGTTTCGATCGTTTCGTTATTATCATGTTGATTTCTTGGAGTTAGGGTAAGCAAGTGATTTTTATTAGAATCAAAAACTAAATATTTATCATCACCAGAGAACATATAATCTCCTTCGCCAATTCTTTTTACAATTGAATCATTTTTATATATTGAATCAAGTTGTTGAACTTTAATTTCTGTATTTAATTTTCCGATTTTACCTTTTTCAATTTTATATTCATCAGATGAGCATCCAACAATAAAAATTATTAATGAAATTATTAGATATTTTTTCATTTTTTAAATTTATTTAAATGTAATAATTAGTTTAAATACAAATTGATTTTATCTTATATATTTGTCAAGTGAATTTAAACAATGAGAAAGAATTAATTGATAAGGGACTTCTTCTGCCTTTAATGGAATCATTTTATACAATTCAAGGAGAAGGTTATCACAAAGGTTCTGCCGCTTTTTTTATTAGACTAGGTGGTTGTGATGTAGGGTGTCATTGGTGTGATGTTAAAGATAGCTGGGACTCTAAGATACATCCTCCTACAAATATTAATGAAATTGTCTCAAATGTCAAAAAAAATTCTGACACTGTTGTTGTAACCGGAGGGGAGCCCTTAATGTGGGATATGAGTCCTATAACAAAACTTTTAAAAGATAATAATATCAGAACTCATATAGAAACATCTGGTGCTTACAAATTTTCTGGAATTTGGGATTGGATTTGTTTGAGTCCCAAAAAAAATAAAAACCCTCTAAACAAAATTTATTCAAAAGCAGATGAGTTAAAAATGATAATTTACAATTTAGATGATCTAAAATTTGCTGAAAATGAATCAAAAAAAGTTTCAAGTAGTTGCTTGTTATATCTTCAGCCTGAGTGGAGTAAACGAGAAAAAGTTATGCCAATTATTGTCGATTATGTAATGAAAAACCCTAAATGGAAAGTTTCTTTACAAACCCATAAATATTTAAATATTCCCTAGTCATACAATAAATATTTTGCTCTTACAGCATTAAATTTTTCCAAATCACCTATCCAGCTTTTTTTAATCTGTTTTTCAGTTTTACCACCAATTATTTGTTTTTTTAACTCATATGTTCCCGCAAGTTTGTCAAAGCTTTCTAAGAAAAAAGAAGTTTTATTTTTAGAATTTTTATATGCTAATATTAGCCATTTTAAGTTTATTTCACTGAGTTTTTTATGTTTTCTTAAGTCTAACCCATAGCACTTAGAATTAATATGTTTAGGATGTTTTGCACCAGGCATTGACTTGGGGGTAAAAGTAAAATAATAATTCTTCCAGTTTGGATGTCCAATTGTTTGAAATTGTAAATTTGTTCCACGTCCAATACTCACATTAGTGCCTTCAAACAAGCATAGACTAGGGTATAGGTTAATTGATTTTTGATTTGGTAAATTAGGAGAAGGTTTAACAGGAAGATTATAATTCAAATATCTATTATAATTTTTCATTTGAATTATTTCTAAATCACATTTAACTTTATTGTTTAACCAACCTTCATTATTTACCATTAAAGCATATTCTCCAATCGTCATTCCATGTACAATTGGAACTGGATGCATGCCAATAAAACTTTTCAATTCTAATTTTCTCACGGGACCATCAACGTAATGACCATTTGGATTAGGTCTGTCAAGAACTATTAATTTAATATTGTTTTCTGCAGCAGCTTCCATTACATAATGAAGAGTAGAGATGTATGTGTAAAATCTTGCTCCGACGTCTTGAATGTCAAAGACTAACACATCAATTCCTAGTAGCTGATTGTTAGTTGGTTTTTTATTTTTCCCATACAATGAAATTATTTCTATTCCTGTTTTTGAATCGATATTATTGTTAATTAATTCTCCTGCATCTGCCGTACCTCTAAAACCGTGTTCTGGAGAAAAAATTCTTTTGATTTCAATTTTTAAAGAAATTAATGAATCAACAATATGAATATATTTTCCATTTTTTTTTTGTATAAGTGATGTGTGGTTACCGACTAATCCTACTTTTAAATTAATTAAATCTTTAAGATAATTATTGGTTTCATTTGCTCCAACGCTGTTATAATTTATGTTTTGAGAAAAAGAAAAGTTACATAATACATTAAATATTAAAAAAAAGGTAATTTTATATTTTACTAAATTAAATTTCATAAACATGAATTTTGAATCTTATATGGCTAAAAGATTTATAAAATCAAAGCCATATAAAAATACCGTTTCATCTCCAATAATAAAAATATCAATATTATCAATTGTAATTGGAATAGTAATGATGATTATTTCTATATCATCTAGCGTTGGTTTACAGAAAACTATAGAATCTAAGGTTTCGTCTTTTTTTGGACATATATCGGTGTCAGACTTTGAGAATAATTCTTCTTTTTCCTCAATAAACCCTTTAAACAATGATTTTGATTATAATTTATTAAGTAATAATAGAATTAAATACTTTGAAAAAGTAGCTTATAAATCAGCTTTGATTATTAAAGGAAAAAGTTTTGAAGGAGTTGTTTTTAAAGGGCTGTCAGCAGATTTTAATTGGAAAAACTTTTCAAATTATATTAATACAGGCAGAGTTCCTTCTTTAAATAATGATGTTTCTAATGAAGTGTTGATTTCTGAAAATTTATCTAAAAAATTGTTAATTAATTTAGATGATAAATTTGAAGCTACTTTTTTTAAATCAAGTTCAGCCTCTAATCCTAATAAAAGAATTTTTAAGGTTGTTGGAATTTATAGTTCTGGACTTACAGAGTTTGATGAAGTATATTTTTTCGGTGATATAAGGCATGTTCAAAAAATGAACAAGTGGACTAAAGATGAGTTTGGAAATATAGAAATATTTTTAAAAAAATATTCTTATACAAATGATGTTTCTGATGATTTATATAATCAAACTCCCCCTAATATAAGTGTTATGTCAATTAATGAGAAGTTTCCAGAAATCTTTAATTGGATGTCTTTGTTTGATTTTAATGTTTTACTAATAATTATTATTATGATTCTTGTTGGAGGAATCAATATGATTACAGCTCTTTTAGTTACTGTTTTAGAAAAAACAACAGTTATTGGTATCCTTAAAACTATTGGAGCTTCTAATAAATCAATTAGATCTATTTTTTTAATTAATGGAACCTATTTAATAGGCTTAGGCTTATTAATCGGAAATCTTATTGGGACTGGAATAATATTTTTTCAGAATCTCACAGGATTTATAAAATTAGATCCCCAAACTTACTATGTTTCTGAGTTTCCATTTGACTATAATTTTTTATCGCTTGTATTATTGAATTTAGGGGTATTGTTTTTTTGTTTTTTAATGTTGATTATACCATCATATATTATTACAAGAATTTCTCCTTCAAACTCAATAAGAACTAAATAAAGAAATTTGCTTTAATGTAATAACCATGTATATTATTACATTTGCAAAACTATATGAATTATTACAAAAATATTTTAGAAACAATTGGAAATACTCCTCTTATAAAATTAAATAATTTAACAAAGAATATAGATGCTTTAGTTTTAGCAAAAGTCGAATTTTTTAATCCAGGTAGTTCAATAAAAGACAGAATGGCTTTAAAAATGATTGAAGATGCTGAAAATGATGGTCGTTTGAAGCCAGGATATACTATTGTTGAGGGTACATCTGGAAATACTGGTATGGGTTTAGCATTAGCTGCAATTGTAAAAGGATATAAATTAATATGTGTCTCAACTGATAAACAATCAAAAGAAAAATTTGATGTTTTAAGAGCTGTGGGTGCTAAAGTTGTTGTTTGCCC
This sequence comes from uncultured Flavobacteriaceae bacterium, assembly GCA_905479415.1. Lineage (GTDB taxonomy): Bacteria > Bacteroidota > Bacteroidia > Flavobacteriales > Flavobacteriaceae > MAG-121220-bin8. The sequence continues at coordinate 14,717 of CAJQMK010000072.1, forward strand.
AACTAATGTAAAACCTGAAGATCCAAAATCATATTATTCCACTTCAAAAAGAATCGGAGAAGAAACACCTAATTCCTGGTATGTAAATCAATATGATAATCCTTCAAATTCTATTGCTCATTATGAAACTACTGGACCTGAAATATGGAATCAAACAGATGGTAAAATAACACATTTTGTAGTTGGAGTTGGTACTGGTGGAACAATTTCTGGAGTAGCAAAATTTTTAAAAGAAAAAAATCCAAAAATTAAAATTTGGGGAATTGATACATACGGATCTGTATTTAAAAAATATCACGAAACTGGAATTTTTGATCAAAACGAAATATACCCTTATATAACAGAGGGAATAGGGGAGGATATTCTACCTAAAAATGTAAATTTTGATTTGATAGATGGTTTTGAAAAAGTGACAGATGAAGATGCTGCAGTTTATACACGAAAATTGGCTAAACAAGAAGGCATTTTTGCTGGTAATTCATGTGGTGCAGCTGTTAAAGGTGTCTTACAATTAAAACATAATTTTAAAAAAAATGATGTTGTTGTAGTTTTACTACATGATTCAGGAAGTCGATATATAGGAAAAATATATAATGATGATTGGATGAAAAAAAATGGTTTCAGCTTAGATTAATGAATGATTTTATTATTAATAATTGCTCAAATAAATTAGATAATAATCTTACACATTTAATACTCAAAAATAGTAACTCTTATCAATTTCATATAAAGCAAGATTACTACAATAAGACCCCACTTATTCAACTAAATTCTTTGTCTAATCATTTAGGCTTGAACAATATCTATGTTAAAGATGAATCAAATAGATTTGGTTTAGATGCTTTTAAAGTTTTGGGTTCAACTTACGCACTTTATGAGATTTTAAAAAAAAACTCAAAAACTGATGTGTTCTGTACGGCTACGGACGGTAATCATGGAAAAGGTGTAGCGTGGGCTGCTAAAAAGTTCAATAAAAAAACAGTTGTTTTTGTACCAAAAGATACATCAATAAATAGAATTAAGGCTATCAAATCATTTAATGCAATTGTTTATCAGCTTGATTTAAATTATGAGGAAACCTGTGCGTATGCATCTAAAAAATGTGATGAAAATGGCTGGAAGTTGGTTCAAGATGCCTCATGGGAAAATTATGAAGAAATTCCATCTCTAATTATGTCTGGTTATCTAACTCATTTTAAGGAAATTGAGTTCCCAACCAAAACTAATATTAAATCTAAATTTGATGTTATTTTTTTACAATGTGGTGTTGGAAGTTGGGCTTCCTCTTGTATTTGGTATTATTTAAATTATTATAAGAAAAATCGTCCAAAAATAGTTTTAGTTGAGCCTGAAGAATCGTGTGGCGTTTTTGAATCTTTTAAAAATGCTAATAGGATATCTCCTAATACTTTGTTTAATACTATTATGGCTGGTTTGAATTGTGGAATTCCTTCTAAAAATGCTTGGGAAATTATTAAGAGTGGATGTGATGCTGTTATTAAAATATCTGATAAAGAAGTTAAAAAAGCGATGAGACAATTTTACAATCCAATCGCAAATGATATTAAAATAATCTCAGGAGCATCTGGTGCAGCTGGTTTAGCTGGTTTAATTAAAGTTCTAGACTTTGAAAAATGCAATGATTTAAAAAAACATCTTAATATAAATCAAGATTCAAAAATTCTTTTGTTTAATACCGAGGGTGATACAGATCCAGATAATTTTAATAAAATTGTATCAAAATTTAATTGAATACATCTTTTGGAAATACTATAATACTTTCTTGATTATTAGTACCAACACTGGAAACTCCAAATAAAAAATTATCTATAACTATTCCCTTTAAAGTAAATTCATTAGTATCTCCAACAAACCTACTATTTTCCCAAAAAGCTGAGGTGGTTTTTCTCCAATATAATTTATAACCTAATATTTTAGAGTTTTTTGGTTTTTCCCATTTAAGCTTTGTAGAAGGTTTTACCGCGCCTCCAATTTTTACATTTTTCGGTTCTTCTGGACTCCAACCTAAGCTTGCTAAATTTATTGCATTTACTGCTGTTAGTTTTTTTGCATAATTAAAATTAACTCCAGAGATAACATCACCATATTCGATACCATTTTCAGTTCTAATATCTTGATGTTGTCTATTGTAATTTTCGTGTGCCTCCATTATTCTTACACCAGCATATCCTAAGTCATTAAATGGTCTGTGATGCCCCCCTCTTCCAAACCTATCCAATCTGTATATCATCATTGGATTCATTTCTGGCATATAGTTACGAACTGTATTATGAATGTATCTTGCAAGTTGTCTTGAATTACCATCAACTTCTCCACCATAAAACCTTCTTCTTCTAATAGACACTTCTGATTCATTAGCTGGAGTGGGTTCAGAGAATATTCTAAAACTAAAATTATCAATTACACCGTCAACACCTTCAATATTTCCAATCATATCATTATTTAATATTCCAATAATTTCCCAATTATTTTTTTTTGCATAATTAGCCAGTCCAGCTCCACCATATAGACCTTGTTCCTCACCTGATAACCCTACGTATATAATACTGTTATCAAATTTATATTTGCTTAATACTCTTGCTGCTTCAATTACCCCAGCCATTCCGGAAGCATTATCATTTGCGCCAGGGGATGGTGATGTGTAGTTGTTAGGATCACTGATTCTACTATCAATATCTCCACTCATGATTATGTATCTGTTAGGATTAACTAATCCTCTTTGAATAGCAATTACATTATTAATCCAAACATCTTTGATTAATCTTCTTTTGTTTTTTACGAAATAATTTTTTTGATAAAAAACCTCTAAGCAATTATTACAATTTGTGGAAATATCTTTAAAAGATTTCTTTATCCACCTTCTCGCTGCGCCAATTCCTGTTGTATTTGATAAAGTGTCACTTAATGTATGCCTTGTTCCAAATGACACTAATTTTTTAATATCACTTTCAATTCTATTTTCGGAAATTGAATCAATAATATTGTAATAATTTTCTTCGCTTTGCGAATAACATAATGAAGTAAAAATTAAAATAGGTATGATTTTGAAATAATTCATGCCTAAATTTAATGCAAAAACTTTTAATTTGTTAAAAACAATATTTATTTTCTTCTTTTAGTTTGTCTGCAATATTATTCTTTAATTTAATAACGTTTGGATATTCGTAATATTTTGTAAACCTTTTAAGTCCCATCAATAATCCTTTTTGTTCATCTCCTGATGCGAAAGACACTATCACTTCTTTTCCTTTTGATTGTATAATATCCACAGCTTTATAAAGATATAACTGAGTCATAGCAATTTGGTTAGTTTGAGTTTCTTTTCCAAGTCTATTACAATTTTTTTCAGTTCTTAATAGTGCAGATTCTGTCATATATATTTCGATTAGAATATCTGATACTGCTAATAACATTTGTTGATGCTCTTCAAGTTTTTCTCCGAATTTTTTTATTCCAGCCCCGGCTAACATTAGAAATACCTTTTTAAGATTTTTTAATATTAATTTTTCTTGAGCGAATAGTTCAGTCAAATCAGGCACTTCAAATGATGGAATTCCCATCAATTCATCAGCTACTTTAGTGGCCGGATTGATAAAATCAATATGACCTTTCATCGCTTTTTTGATTAACATTCCAACGCTTAACATTCTATTTATTTCATTAGTACCTTCGTATATTCTACCAATTCTACAGTCTCTCCATGCACCTTCCATCGGGGTTTCAGCTGAAAAGCCCATACCACCGAATACTTGAATACCTTCATCAGCAATATTCTGCATATCCTCACTTATAGCTACTTTTAATAATGAACATTCAATGGCATACTCTTCTACTCCCTTAAGCTCTGATTCCTGAAAGCTATTACCACTATCATGTCTAATTTTAATTCGATCCTCAATATCCTTAGCAGCTCTATATGTTGCTGATTCACCTACATAAGTGTCCGTAGCCATGATAGCAATTTTTTCTTTAATAGCCTCAAAATCAATAATTTTTGTATTAAACTGAATTCTTTCGCTGGCATATTGTACAGCATATGATGTCACTCTTTTTTGAGCATCTAGGCATGCTGCTGCTAATTTTATTCTACCTACATTTAATGAGTTTACTGCTATTTTAAATCCACTTCCTCTCTCTGAAAGCATATTTTCAACTGGAACTTTTGTTTCATTGAAAAATACTTGTCTAGTTGATGATGAATGTATACCGAGTTTTTTTTCTTCATCACCTAATGTAATTCCATTATCATCTTCGTTTGGAACTATAAATCCTGTTATGTTTTTATCATCTTCGATTCTAGCAAAAACAATGAATAATTTTGCAAATCCAGCATTTGAAATCCACATTTTTTGACCTGTAATTTTGTAATGAGTTCCATCTTCACTCAAAACTGCTTTTGTTTTTCCACTGTTAGCATCTGATCCGGCACTTGGTTCAGTCAAACAATACGATCCAAATATTTCTCCACTTGCAAGTTTCGGAACAAACTTTTTATTTTGTTCTTGATTTCCATAAAGAACTATTGGCATTGTACCAATTCCAGTATGTGCTCCAAATGCTGTTGATAAAGAACCTACAGCTCCTGAAATAGTCTCGCATACTAACATTGTTGAAACAAATCCCATTCCCATTCCCCCATACTCTTCTGGAACTGCTACGCCTAAAAAGCCTAGATCTCCAGCTTTTTTCATAGTATCTTCAGTTAATTTATAATCTTTGTTTTCAAACCTTTCTCTATGAGGCATAACTTCTTTATCGATAAAATCTGAAACGGCTTGCTTCATCATTAGTTGTTCCTCAGAAAAATCTTCTGGTGAAAAGATATTTTCACAATCAGTTTCTTTAATTATAAATTCGCCTCCTCTAGTTATATTTTTTTCATTTGTACTCATAACAATATTTTAATTTAAAAATTCATAAATTCCTGCTGCTCCTTGCCCTGTTCCAACACACATAGTAACCATTCCATATTTTGATTTTCTATCTCTCATTTCGTTGAATAATTGGACAGATAATTTTGCTCCAGAACACCCCAATGGATGACCCAGAGCGATAGCGCCTCCGTTAACATTGATTATTTCAGGATTTAAATTTAACTCCCTTATTACTGCTAATGATTGAGATGAAAAAGCTTCATTTAGCTCGATTAGTTCAATATCATTAATTTTCATTTTAGCTTGATTTAAAACTTTTGGAATAGCTTTAACTGGACCAATCCCCATTATTTTTGGAGGTACACCAGCAACTGCATAGTTAACAAGTCTAGCAATTGGTTCAACATTTAATTCTTTAACCATTTTTTCACTCATTATTAAAACAAATGCTGCACCGTCACTCATTTGGGAAGAGTTTCCTGCTGTTACACTACCATTCATGGTAAAAACTGGTCTAAGTTTATTTAAAACCTTAAGATTTGTATCTTTTCTAGGTCCTTCATCAGTATCAACAATATATTCTCTAAATGCCTTTTTCCCATTTTCATCAAGATATGTTTCCTTAACTTTTATTGGAACTACTTGAGATTTGAATTTACCATTTGAAATAGCATCTACTGCTTTTAAATGAGAATTTAATGCAAATTCATCTTGATCTTCTCTGTTAACATTAAATTGTTGTGCAACTTGCTCAGCAGTTAAACCCATTCCCCAATAATAATCTTCTTTGCCTTGTTGAGCAATAGCATAGTCTGGCACAGGTTTATATCCTCCCATGGGTATAAAGCTCATGCTTTCAACTCCTCCAGCTATAATACATTCAGCCATTCCAGATTTAATTTTTGCAGAAGCCATTGCTATAGTTTCTAAACCTGATGCACAATACCTATTAACCGTAACACCAGGAACGTCCTCTACTTTTAATCCCATTAAAGAAATTACTCTTCCTATATTTAGACCTTGTTCTGCTTCAGGTGTTGCATTTCCAACTATTACATCATCAATTCTAGTTTTATCAAGTTCAGGAATTTCACCCATCATATGATTAATTGTTTCTGACGCAAGTTCGTCAGGTCTTTTAAATCTAAATAATCCTTTTGGCGCTTTTCCAACAGCTGTTCTATAAGCTTTAACTATATATGCTTCTTTCATAATTTAATTTCTTAAAGGTTTACCTGTTTTTAATATATGCTGTATTCTTTCTAGT
>CAJQMK010000073.1 GCA_905479415.1 uncultured Flavobacteriaceae bacterium
ATCAAATTTAATTTTTCAAAAATTTTTTTATTGGTATCCATTTGACATGACTATTGGTGGTATAAAATTATTTGAACTTTCTGTTGGCATTCTTCCTTACCCAATAACTTTTTTAGTAACTGATCTGATTTCTGAAATATACGGTCAAAAAAAAGCTAATCAAGTTGTAATAGCTGGAATTTTTGCATCTTTTTTTTCATTAAATATAATCTTAATATCTAATTATGTGCCTGCGCTAGAATCATCGCCGATTAATGATGAAACATTTTCTAATGTTTTTTCACTTTCCGGATTAGCAGTTTTGGCATCTATGCTAGCATATCTGTTCGCTCAATTTATTGATATTAAAATTTATCATTTTTGGAAAAATTTAACCAAAGGAAAAATGCTATGGTTAAGAAATAATTTTTCAACATTTAGCTCTCAAATAATTGATACCATTACTGTCATTTCACTTTTATGTCTTTTTGAAGTACTAAGTTGGGATAGTTTTTTAGGACTTGTTGTATCAGGAATAGTTTTTAAAATTTTAGTAGCATTTTTAGACACTCCACTATTATATCTATTTGTTTATTTATTCAGAAAAAAATTTAATTTAAAAATTGGAGAAGAAATTAAGATTTGATAATTTCTAAATCGATAACAACACCTTCATTAGACCTAACGTTAAAAACAGTTCCATCACTAAATATTAAATACTGTCCTTTAACTCCAACTAATTCACTTGAAAAAGATTTTTCTTTAGGTAAATTAAGGCTTTTAGGTTTCTCGGGGTATTTATTTACTGGATAGTTAATATTAAAAGTTGAATATTTTTTAGTTTGAATAGAATCTAGAGCTTCTTTTGGTAATTTTTCTAAAGCTTTATTACTTTCTAATAGAAGATCTACGTTGGAATTACTTGTTTTCAACATTTCTCTCCAATTCGTTTTATCTGCATAAAAATTTTTAAGCTGAACTTCTGAGATTCCAGCTAGGTATCTGTTTGGAAATTCCGCAATTTCGATAGCTTGTATGGCACCTTGATCAATCCATCTATAGGGCACTTGAGATTTTCTAGTTACTCCGACTTTAACATTACTTGAGAAAGCTAAGTATAAAATATGGGGTTTTAATTGAACTCTTTTTTCAAAGTCTAAATCTCTGTCTTCAATATTTAGGTGAGCTTTACTTAGCTCTGGTTTCATAATCCAATCTGCTGTGCTTGGTAATTCAAAAAAACATTTCTTACAATGTCCTTGTCTATATAATTGTAAGTCAGATTTACAATTTAAACATTCATATCCACTAAATGATAATTTTATTTGCGAGCCTAAAAGTTGATTTAAATTAATAAAATCATCTCCAAGTTCAAGAAAATAATTCAAATTATCATCAATTTCAGTTTTCATTTTATTTAATACTCCATTAAACATTTATAAAAAATTTATTTGTATTATTAGATATTAAATATAGTTAAAATGCCTTTCTCTTTTCTAAATTCTGTTACGACTTGGTTCCTTAAAAAAAGAATGCATCAAATCGAATTATTTAAAAAATACCCTCTAGAGGTTCAAAACGAAGTTTTACTTAATCTTTTGAAAAATGCAGAAAATACTGAATTTGGAAATAAATATAGCTTTAGTTCAATAAAAAACTATCCTTTATTTTCTAAAAAAATTCCATTAACAGACTATGAGAACTTTTTTAAGTACATTGAAAGATCTATTAAAGGAGAATCAAATATTTTTTGGAACTCTCCAATCAAATGGTATGCACAATCCAGTGGAACAACTAATTCAAAAAGCAAATTTATTCCTGTTAGTAAAGAATCTTTGGAAGAATGTCATTATAAAGCTGGTAAAGATGTTTTATGTTTATATGTTAGTAATAATGAAAATTCAAATTTATTCTCCGGTAAGTCATTAAGACTTGGTGGAAGTAAAAAACTTTACGAGAGCAATAATAATTATTTTGGTGACTTATCTGCAATATTAATTGATAACTTACCTATGTGGGCTGAGATGCTAAGTGCTCCAAATAATGAGATCTCTTTAATGGACAAATGGGATGAGAAGTTAAAAGCTATAATAAATAGTACCCTAAGTGAAAATATTACAAGTTTAGCTGGAGTACCTTCTTGGATGCTAATTCTTTTAAATAAAATCTTAGAAGAAAGAAATGAAACGAACATTAAAGAAATTTGGAAAAATTTAGAAGTATATTTTCATGGGGGCGTAAATTTTAACCCTTACATAGATCAATTTAAATCTGTTTTAGGAAATGATGTTCGTTTTTATGAAACTTACAATGCATCTGAGGGATTTTTTGCCATTCAAGATAGAAATGATCATAACGATATGCTGCTGATGCTTGATTATGGAATATACTTTGAATTTGAAGTTCTTGACAAACAAAACCCTGAGATAATAAATTTATCTGAAGTTAAATTAGACACAAATTATGCTATAATAATTTCTACAAATGCTGGGCTTTGGAGGTATAAAATTGGAGACACTGTTAAATTCACGTCATTAAGTCCTTTTAGAATTAAGATTACAGGTAGAACTAAAAGTTTTATAAACGCATTTGGAGAAGAGCTTATAATAGAAAATGCTGAAAATGCTTTAAATAAAACACTTTTAAAACATAATTCTAGAATAGTTGAGTACACTGTTGCACCATCATTTATTAGCAAAAATAAATCAGGATTTCATCAATGGATGATAGAGTTTGAAAAAGCACCTGCCAATATTTCAAAGTTTTGTGAAGATCTTGATAAAAATCTTCAAAAATTTAATTCAGACTATAAATCAAAACGTTTCAAAAACATAACAATGAAAAGGCTAGAAATTATTGTTGCTAAAGAAAAACTATTTTTTGATTGGTTAAAATTTAAAAATAAATTGGGTGGACAAAATAAAATTCCGAGACTTTGTAATGATAGAATTTTTATTGAAGAGCTAATAAAGCTTAATTAAGAAGCTACCTTTAAAATGCTTAAGCTCGAACTTGACAATTTTTTAGAAATATAGTTTTTATCAATGTGGAGTTTTTTTCTCTTGGAACTAGGGAGTTCAAACATTGCATCATTCAATATCAGTTCACATATAGATCTGAGTCCTCTGGCACCGAGTTTGAACTCTAGTGCTTTTTCAACGATATAATTTAGGCCATCTTCAGTAAAAGTTATTTTTATTCCATCTAGTTCAAACAACTTTTCATATTGCTTAATTAGAGAGTTTTTTGGTTCAGTTAATATAGACCTTAATGTTTTTTTATCCAAAGAATTCATATAAGACAGTACAGGTAATCTTCCTAAAATTTCTGGAATTAATCCAAAATCTTTTAAATCTTTTGGAGATATAAATGAAAGTAAATTTTGTTGATTGATTTTGGTGGCAGTAGGATTTTTATATCCAACAACCTGCATGTTTAATCTTTTAGAAATAACTTTTTCAATACCATCAAAAGCTCCTCCCGCTATAAAAAGAATATTTTGAGTATCTAATTCAATGAATTTTTGATCAGGATGTTTTCTTCCTCCCTTTGGTGGAACATTAACAATAGTTCCTTCCAATAATTTTAATAAAGCTTGTTGAACACCTTCGCCAGAAACATCTCTTGTTATAGATGGATTATCACTTTTTCTAGCAATTTTATCAATTTCATCAATAAATACAATTCCTCTCTCAGCTTTTTCTTGATCATAATCAGAAGCTTGCAATAATCGGGTTAAAATAGTCTCTACATCTTCGCCAACATATCCAGCTTCAGTTAATACAGTAGCATCAACAATAGCTAATGGGACATCAAGCATTCTTGCAATTGTTTTTGCTATTAAAGTCTTTCCAGTACCTGTTTCACCAACAATTAGAATATTACTTTTATCTATCTCAACATCATTTTTTGACGATTTATGATTTAATCTTTTATAATGATTGTAAACAGCTACAGAGAGAATTTTTTTTGTGTGATCTTGTCCAATCACGTAATCGTCTAAAAAAAGTTTAATTTCTTTTGGTTTGGCAATTGTAAGTTCTTCTTCTTCTTTTAAATTGTCATTTCTTTTAGATTCTTCAATGATTATTCCATAGGCTTGCTCAATACAGCTATCACAAATATGAGCATCTTGACCAGCAACAAGTAGGTTAGTTTGAGATTTACTCAAACTGCAAAATGAACATATTAAATCTTTATCTGACATTAATTATTTTTTTGATAAAACCTCGTCTATCATTCCATATTTTTTTGCTTCTTGAGCTTTCATCCAATAGTCTCTATCACTATCATCATACACCTTATCATATTTCTGACCAGAATGGTTAGCTATAATTTCATAAAGTTCTTTCTTTAACTTTCCTATTTCTCGAGCAGTAATTTCAATATCTGAAGCTTGACCTTGTGCTCCACCTAGTGGTTGATGAATCATTACTCTGGAGTGAGTTAAACCTGATCTTTTACCCTTTTGACCTGCACATAATAAAACAGCTGCCATTGAAGCAGCGATTCCTGTACAAATGGTTGCAACTTCAGGATTTATAAACTGCATAGTATCATAAATTCCCAAACCAGCATAAACTGAACCACCTGGTGAATTAATGTAAATTTGAATATCCTTGTCTTTATCAGTACTCTCTAGAAATAGTAATTGAGCCTGGATTATATTAGCTATAGAATCATTTATTCCAGTGCCCAAGAAAATTATTCTATCCATCATAAGTCTGGAAAAAACATCCATTTGAGCAACATTTAGCTGTCTTTCTTCAATTATGTAAGGAGTCATACTACTGACCAACTTATCATAATAAAGCGAGTTAATACCGTGGTGTTTAATTGAATATTCTTTAAATTCTTTTGAGTAATCCATAAAAATTATTTTTTATAATAAACTAAAGTTAATTATTTTTTAGCATAAGCCATTTCAATAAACTTTTCGTAGGAAACTTTATTGTTTTTAAATTTAAGATTTGATTTAAATAAATCAATCAACTTTTTACTCAACAATTGATCAGAAATCCTTTTGACCTCTTCTTTATTTGAAAGAATTCTTTGAGAAATTGATTCTAACTCTTTTTCTTCAGGATTGTTTTGACCATACTGTTTCATTTGAGTTTTAATCAAATCTTTGGAAAAATCTTTTATTTGATTGTGGTCAATTTTGATATCATTTTGAGCAACTAATTTTGATTCTATTAATTGGTATCTAAGTCCTTTTTCAGATTTTTCATACTCCAAAGCTGCCTCTTTTTCATTTAATTTATTTTCTCCTGCAGTCTGCATCCATTTTTTTAAAAAATTATCTGGTAAATCAAATTTTGTGTTTTCAATTAAATACTCTGTTACATCATTTAATAATTTTTGATCTGTCTGATTAACAAAATTTGATTCAGCATCTGATTTCAATTTATTTTTAAGTTCAGTTACTGTCTTAATAGTATCTTTTCCAAACAACTTGTCAAACAATTCTTGATCAAGATCTGCAGGCTGTCTTTTGTTAATTTCATTAAGCAAGAAATTTACAGTTTTTACTTTATCTTTATTTTCATCGTTTGTTTTTAAATGAAATGATAAGTCAGAATCCTTGTCAAACAAACCTTTTGTTTTGAGCTCTACAGATTCTCCTATATTCAATTTTTTTAAACTGTCTTTATTTCCTTTGCCTTTTATATCATTTAATTTGAAATTTGAAGTGTTATCAACTTCAAACTCTTCATTTAAGAATTTTCCATTTATTTCAAAACCGTCTTCAATTTTAGTTTGTGCAATTAATTTTCCATATTGATTTTGAATATTTTTAATTTGATCATCAATCATTTTTTTATCAACATCAATTTCATAAGAAGCTATCGCTTTTTTATTTTTTAATGAAACTTCAAATTCAGGAGATAGACCTATTTCAAAATCAAAAGTTAATTTGTCAGCACTCCAATCAATATTATCTTTTTCAACAGGGATGGGATTACCTAAAATATCTAATTTTTTTTCACCTAGATAATCACCTAATCCTTTTTGCATTAGCTTGTTGATTTCATCAACTTTAACTGATACTCCATATTGTTTTTTTATTAATCCTATTGGAGTATGACCCTTTCTAAAGCCAGGAATATTAGCTCTTTTTTTATAATCCTTAAGAACTTCTTCAACTTTTGATTCGTAATCAGTCTTTTCTATAACAACAGATAATACTGAGTTTAACTTATCGATATCCTTTTTTGAAACCTTCATATTTTACAAATTTGGTCGCAAAAATAGGTCTTTTTACAAAGGTGACCAACTTTTAAGATTTTAAAAAAAGTAGTGTCTCTTTAACAAAATCATCCAGGTTTTCTGCATGAACCCAGTGACCAGCTTTTGAGACTTCAACCAATTGAGATTTTGGAAAGTTTTTGTGAATTGATTTAAAGTTTTGATTATTTATGTAATCTGAATTTTCACCCTTAATAAATAAAGTTTCACCTCCAAAGTAAAGATTGACAGGTAATGCTTTTTCGACTTCATTTAGTTTGTCTAGAATAATATTTAAATCAATTTTAAAAGTAAATTCATTATTGTTGATTCTTTTCAAGTTTTTCAATAAAAATGCTCTGAAGGAGGGGGCTTTGATTGAACTTGATAAAGCTTTATCTGCTTCTAGCCTAGATCTTATGGAATTTAAATCTATTGATTTAAGTGATTTTAAAATATTTTGATAGTCATTCTTATAATAGATGGGTAAAATATCTACAATAATTAGTTTATTAATGGCGTTTGGGAAACATCCTGAAAACATCATAGCTGCCTTTCCTCCCATTGAATGACCAATTAAAGAGAAGTTTTTTATTTGATGATAGTCTGTATAATATTTCAAATCATTTGATAAAAGTTCGTAGTTAAATTCTTTACTATGAAAACTGTCACCATGATTTCTTTGGTCTAATAAATGAATTTGAAAGCCTTGATTATAAATTTTTTTAGCAAATGAATTCCAATTATCAGACATTCCTAAAAATCCATGAAGAACGATCAGAATATCACTTCCTTTTCCAATAATTTTACTTTTTAGAAGCATTATTAATTTTTTGCAAGTACATGTTAACCACATTCTCAATTCCTAAATACAAGGATTCACAAATTATTGCATGACCAATAGACACCTCGTCCAAATATGGGATTTTATCAACAAAAAAATGAATATTTTCAAGACTTAAATCATGTCCAGCATTAACTCCCATTCCTAAATCATTAGCCAAAATTGAAGCATTAATATATTTATTAATCTCATCTTTATTACCTTTTAAATAGTTAACAGCAAATGACTCTGTATAAAGCTCAATCCTATCTGCACCTGTATTTTTTGCGCCTTCAATTAATTTAAGTTCAGTGTCAATAAAAATTGAAGTTCTGATTCCATTGTTTTTAAATTCGGACACCACTTCTTTTAAAAATGATTTATTTTTTAGTGTATCCCATCCAGAATTAGAAGTTATAGCATCAACACTGTCTGGAACCAATGTTACTTGATCGGGTTTGATTTTACAAACTAATTCTATGAACTTTTCATTTGGGTTTCCTTCGATATTAAATTCTGTGGATATTATTTTCGGTAAATCGATGGCATCTTTGTAAGTAATATGTCTTTGATCAGGTCTAGGATGAATTGTAATTCCTTGAGCACCATATGACTGAATATCTTTAGCCATCTTGAGTAAATTGGGATTACTTCCTCCTCTAGCATTTCTAATTGTAGCTATTTTATTTATGTTAACACTTAATTTTGTCATAATAATTCAAAATTAAAGATTTGTTGTATGTTATTTTAATTAATTTGCATTAAAATCTTGACTTAAATGAAAATTGCAATATATGGTCAATCTGCAGATAAAATTTCTAAAAATATTTTTTTAGAACTGCTAAGTATAAGTAAAAGTGAAAACATAATCTTATTAATTGAGAAAAAATATAATTCAATTCTTTTACATAAATCAGAAATAAGCCATACTCATAAATTATTTTCATCATATGAGGATCTTGACAGCACAATAGACTTAATGATAACAATTGGAGGAGATGGCACATTATTACGCTCTATTACTTTTGTAAGAGATTTAGGAATTCCTATCATTGGAATAAATACAGGTAGATTAGGATTCTTAGCTACATTAAATCAAGAACTTTTAAATGTTGAACTTAAGAAAATATTAAAAGGTGAATTCAAAATTGAAGAAAGAAGTCTTCTTGAAGTAAGGGTTAACAATAATGATGATTTTTCTGACTTTAACTTTGCTTTAAACGAAGTTAGTGTTGGAAGAAAAAACACTACATCAATGATAGAAATCAAAACTACATTAAATGGAGAATATTTAAATACATATTGGGCAGACGGCTTAATTGTTTCAACACCTACTGGATCAACTGGATATTCTTTAAGTTGTGGAGGGCCTATAATGACTCCCTCAAGTCAAACATTTTCAATAACCCCAATCGCTCCACATAATTTGAACGCTAGACCCTTAGTTATTTCAGATGAAATTAAAATTGAACTTTCAGTAGAAGGAAGAGAAGAAACGCATTTACTATCGCTTGATTCTCGAATTAATTCTTTAAAAAATAACGTAAAAATCAAAATCAAAAAAGCTAATTATAAAATCAAATTGGCTTCTTTTCAAAATAATAGTTTTTATAAAACATTGAGAAGTAAATTGCTCTGGGGAGAAGACAGAAGAAACATATAGGTTTTAAAAACTGAATTTATCTATATTTGCTGCCATATAATGAGAACTATATTAATACATATCATTATTTTTTTTACATCGATGACTGTGTTTTCACAAAATAATGAAATTGGAATTTTTGCTGGAGGATCAAATTACATTGGAGACGTAGGTCCAACTACATACATACATCCATTTTCTTATAATATTTCTACTAATGTAGTTGCAGGAATTATTTATAGAAAAAATTTAAATGAAAGAATTGCATTAAGGGCAAAATTTAATTATGCTAAGATTGGAAGTTCTGATAATTGGCCAAAAACTACAGAATACCGAAAACAAAGAGGTAAATATTTCAAAAACTCAATTAAAGAACTAAACTTAGGAATTGATTTTAATTTTCTAGATTTTGATATTTACAGTTCATCTTTACAAATGACACCGTACATAAGTTCGGGAATTTCTTTGTTTAGATATGATCTTTTAAGATATGAGTCTGGTGTTGCTAAAGCAAATAAATATGGTGATGCAACGGATTTATCTTTTCCAATAACAATTGGATATAAGATTAAGCCTTTAAATAGCTTTATTATTGCATTTGAAATCAATGCTAATTACAGTAATTCTGATAATTTAGATGGAAGCTACCCAGGTCAAAAACAAATGGCATCGTCAGATTATTTTGGTTCAACTTTGAGTAAAGATTGGTATGTTTTTAGCGGAATTACATTTACCTATCTTTTCGGAAATAAAAAATGTTATTGTGCTAATTAAATGATTATGAAAAAAGAAGATTTTACTCATTTACCCAATCACGTAGCCATAATTATGGACGGAAATGGAAGATGGGCAAAAAAAATTGGAAAAAAAAGAGCTTTTGGTCATGAGAACGGGACTAAATCTGTAAGAGATTGTATAGATCAATCATTGAGATTAGGAATTAAAAATCTTACTCTCTATGTGTTTTCAACTGAAAACTGGAATAGACCTAAATTTGAGGTTAATGCACTTATGGATTTATTAGTTTATTCATTAGAAAATGAAAGAGTAAATCTTATTGAAAACGGTATTAAATTAAATGTTATTGGAGAATTAGAGACTTTAAAAGATAAAGCTAAAACAAAACTAAAAAGTATTATTTCTGAAACAAAAAGTAACAAAAAACTAAATTTGAATTTGGCAATTAGCTATGGATCTAAACAAGAAATAGTAAATGTTATCAGAGAAATTTCTAATAAAGTTAAAAATAACATAATTTCTTCAAAAAATATTGATGAAAACATAATAAATGAGCATCTTTACACCCGAAATTTACCTAACGTAGATCTTTTAATAAGAACAGGTGGTGAAAAGAGGATTAGTAATTTTTTGCTTTGGCAAATAGCTTACGCTGAAATGTATTTTACTGACTTACTTTGGCCAGATTTTAAAAAAGAAGATTTTATAGATGCTTTAGATGATTATCAAAAAAGAGACAGAAGATTTGGAAAAATTAATTAATAAGAAAAAAAGTCTTGAGGGTAGTATTAATTATTTATTAATACTTCTAGTTACATTATTTAGTTTAAATTCATTAGCTCAAGAAACTTCCTATATTAAAGGAAATGAATACATTTTAAAAGATGTTTCTGTTTCAGGACTTAAAAACTTTAATGAACAAACAGTAATTACTTACACAGGGCTTAAAGAAGGTCAGAAAATCAGAATTCCAGGCGAACAAATTAGTGCGATAATTAGTAAACTTTGGAAATTAGATCTATTTAGTGATATTAATTTCTACTTAATTAATGTTCAAGATGGTGAGGCAAGTATACAAATTGATATTAAAGAACTACCTACTCTATCGGAATTTAAAATTACTGGTTTAAAAAAATCAAAAATTGAAACTATAGTTTCTGAAACTGAACTTAAGAAAGGAAAAAAAATCACAGAGAATTTTATAAAAACTACTAAAAATTATATCGTAAATAAATATAAGAAAGATGGTTTTTTAAACACTAAAGTTTCAATAAATATATTACCGGATTCAAGTGAAGTTAACTTTAGTAAAATGTTAATTAAAGTTGATCTAGGTGAAAGAGTTAAAATTAATCAGATTAATTTTACTGGAAACGAAATTACTAAGTCTTCTAAATTAAAAAAGAAGATGAAAAAAACAAAAACAAAACTATTTGGAAGGTTTTGGAAAAAGTCAAAATTCATTGAAAAAGAATATAAAGAAGATTTAACATCTATCTTAGATTTTTATAAAGAGAAAGGTTATCGTGATGCTAGAATAATTACAGACTCTGTTATTACAGATAATAATAACATAACAATTAATATAGATTTACAAGAAGGTAATAAGTATTATTTTGGGGATATTTCATTTCTTGGTAATTCAGTCTACTCTGATGCACAACTTTCAAGAGCTTTGGGTCTTTTTAAAGGAGACACTTACAATGGCGTTTTGTTAAAGAAAAGAATATCTGATAATACAAAGCCTGATGGTGAAGATTTGTCAAATTTATATCAGAATAACGGTTATTTATTCTCAAATATTAATCCAGTTGAAGTTTCTGTTGAAAATGATACTATAAATTTTGAAATTAGAGTTGTTGAAGGAAAACCAGCTTATTTTAACAAGATAACTGTTGTTGGTAATACAAGGACTAATGATCATGTTATCTATCGTGAGTTAAGAACTAAACCTGGAAACATTTATAGTAAATCTCAAATTGTGAGAACAGTAAGAGAACTGGGGCAAATGGGATTTTTTGATCCTGAACAAATCAGCCCAGATTTTAAAAATGTTGATCCAAATGCTGGAACCGTAGACATCGAATATGGTCTTGTAGAAAAAGGTGCTAGTCAAGTGGAACTGCAAGGAGGTTATGGTGGAGGTGGCTTCATTGGAACTCTAGGATTGTCATTCAATAATTTTTCTGTTAGAGGTTTGAAAGATAAATCAGCATACAAACCTCTTCCCATGGGAGATGGTCAAGCTCTGTCGTTAAGGCTTCAAGCTAACAGATTTTATAACACTGCTAGTTTTTCTTTTTCCGAACCTTGGCTGGGAGGAAGACAACCTGTTTCTTTTTCAACATCAATTTCAAGAACAAAACAATACAGATATGATTATTTCACTGGTCAAGCCAACAAAAATCAATTTTTTGAAATAACCGGAGCTCAAATAGGGCTTGCAAAAAAATTAAGAGTTCCTGATGACTATTTTCAGCTTAGTCAATCTATTGGCTATCAATACTATAATTTAAGTAATTATTATACAGGCTTATTTACCTTTGGTGATGGTAAATCAAATAATATTTTTTACCAAGTCATTCTTGCTAGAGACAATACTTTTGTAAACCCAGTTTTCCCTTTAGGTGGGTCTCAATTTGCAATAAGTGCAAAACTCTCTTTGCCATATTCTTTGTTTAACAACATTGATTACGATGATTTAGAAAATCAAGCAGAATACCAAAATGAAGACGGCGATCCTGATCAGGCTAAAATTGATCAAGAAAAATTTAAGTGGTTAGAATTTTATAAAGTCAAGTTTAACGGTACATGGTATACTAGATTAGTTGACAAGTTTGTTTTAAAGACTCATGCTGAATTTGGGTTTTTAGGAGCTTACAACAATAAAAGAGGAATTATTCCTTTTGACAGATTTTATCTAGGAGGTGACGGAATGTCACAATACGCAATGGACGGTAGAGAAACAGTTGCTTTGAGAGGATACACAAATCAATCGCTGTCTAGCCAAGATGGGTCTACGATTTACAATAAATTTTCATTAGAACTAAGATATCCAATAACTTTAAAACCAAGCGCTTCAATATTTGCACTAACATTTCTTGAATCCGGTAATGGTTACGATAGTTTTAGAGAATTTAACCCTTTCAATGCTAAAAGATCTGCAGGTCTAGGGATACGTATTTTCATGCCAGCATTTGGACTTCTTGGAATTGACTTTGGATATGGATTTGATAGTCAATTTGCAGGAGATCTTAATGCTCACGGATGGGAAACACATTTTGTGATCGGTCAAAACTTTTAGAAATCCTTATATTTAATGTAGTGATTAGCATAATGAAAAGTAAATTTTTATATTTCTGTCTGATTTTTACAATTACTATCCAGCTATCTTTTTGTCAAAAAAGTGAGAGAATTGGTATAATTGACATGGAATATATTTTGTCAAAAATGGAAGATTACACAAAAGCTAGTGAGCAATTAGAAGAAAAAATCGAAGAATGGAAGAAAGAAATTGATTTAAAATTAAATTTCATAAATAATCTCAAAGATAGTTTAGAGATAGAAAGGCCATTACTCACAAAAGACTTAATTGATGACAGAGAATCAGAAATTGATTTTGAGATAAAACAAATGACTGATTACAAGGATAAACGGTTCGGAGTCAATGGTGATTGGGTAGTTCAAGAACTTTTATTAATCAAACCTATTCAAGATCAAGTTTTAAATGTTGTTCAATCTATTGCTAAACAAAAAAAATTTGATAAAATATTTGATCAATCTGCTGATGCAATTGTTCTATATTCCGAAAAAAAATACGATATTAGCGACCTGGTTTTAAAAAGTATTTTAAGATCTGAAAAATTAGAAAAGTTAAATCTCGAATTTAGTGACGAAAGTTTTAACCCAGAACTAGAAGAAAAAAAGAAAGAATTTGAAGAAAAAAAGTTAAAAAAAGCTGAAGAAATTAAAACAAGAAGAGAATTACTTTTAAAACAAAAAGAAGAAAAAAGAAAAGCCTATCAAAAAAAAAGAGATAGCCTTTTAGAATTAAGAAAAAGAAAATAACCCTAAATTAAAGTTCAAAAAAATGAAAACTTTTAAAAAATTAACAGCAGTATTTTTATTATTATTTGTAACAGTTTCTGTTACTGCACAAAGTAAAATTGCACACATTGACAGCCAATCACTAATTAGTGAAATGCCTGAAGTTAAAGAAGCGCAAGCTCAACTTGAGAAACTTCAAAAAACCTATGCTACTGAAATTGATGCATCTATGAAAGAATACCAAACTAAGCTACAGACGTATTCAGCTGATGCACAAAATCAAACAGATGTTACAAACCAAGCTCGTCAAAAAGAATTAGCTGGAATGGAGCAAAATATTCAGCAATATCAACAAACTGCGTCTCAAGATATTCAAAAGAAACAAGCAGATTTATTAAAGCCATTAATCGAAAAAGCAAGAGCTGCAATACAAAAAGTAGCTAGAGCTCAAGGTTATGATTATGTTATTGACGGTACTCAAGGTGGAAGTCTAATTCTTTCTGACGGAAAAGACTTAATTGAAGACGTTAAAAAAGAACTAGGATTTTAATAAATTTTAACAATTTATACTAGATCAAACTACCTAATCTTATTAGGTAGTTTTTTTTTACTTTTATATCATGAATAATGCACCAATTGGTATTTTTGATTCTGGAATTGGTGGAATAACAATTTTCAAATCAATTCAAAAATTATTACCTAAAGAAAATATAATATACTTTTCTGATAATCTTAATTCTCCTTATGGAAATAAGAATAAAAAAGAAATTCAAATTTTAAGTTTAAAAAATAGTGAGTGGTTATTAAATAAAGGCTGTAAGATAATTGTAGTAGCATGTAATACTGCTACAACAAATTGCATTTCTATGCTAAGAAAGTCGTTTAAAACACCTTTTATAGGTGTAGAACCAGCAATAAAACCAGCTGCAACTAATACGAGAACAGGAAATATAGGTGTCTTAGCAACTAAAGGCACTCTAAACAGTAATTTATTTGAGATTACATCAAATGATTATTGTTCTAAAATCAATATAATTGAAAAGAATGGTGACGGATTAGTAGACATGATTGAAAATGGAATTTTAAATGGCACAGAAATTGAAAAATTACTTTTAAAGTTTTTAAGCCCTATGATTAAGTCAAATATTGACCATTTAGTTTTAGGATGCACTCATTATCCGTTAATTAATGATAGTATAGAAAAAATATTACCAAATAATGTTAAAATTCTTGAAAGTGGGGAAGCTGTTGCTAAACAAACCAAAAAAATAATAATTGATAAGAATTTAGTTGGAAACAATAAAAATCCTACTTATAATTTTTATTGTAACGGAGGAGATAATTCTTTAAAAAAAATATTAACTAATAATTTTAAAATAAATACCATATAAAATGGAAAAACATATAATTAAATTTAAAGAGACAAGTAGAGAAGAAGAACTTGAATTTTATTCAAACATATTTTTATCTGAAAAGAGAATTGAATTTAATAAAATTGAAGAGACTATAGATTTCCCTTTTATACAACAAATATTTTATTTACCATTTATAAAAAAGGTTACTTTAAATAAACATTCTGTTTATATAGAAAAGTTAAATATATTAAAATGGAATGATGTCCAAGAAGAGCTATGTTCTCAGTTAGAGGAATTTTTGAATAATGGGGGGTTAGTGAGTAAAAATGAAATAAAAAAAGTGTCACCTGTTACTGTCTACGCTGAAAGTACTCCTAATCCAAATGCAATGAAATTTGTAGTTAATAAAAAAATTGTAGATAATGTGTTTGAATTTAAATCAATTGATGAAACTATAGATTCTCCTCTTGCCAAATCGCTATTTGGTTTTGATTTTGTAAAAGAAGTTTTCTTTGATTTCAATTTTGTCTCATTGATTCAACACCAAGGGAACAACTGGGATGAAAATGTAATGGATATTAGAGAATTTATTCGATCTTTTATACAAGATAATAACACTATCGTTTTTGAAGATAGAATTAATAATAATGTAAAAACTAATTCTAAAGTTGAGTTTGATGATATTTCAAAAGAAATCATTAAAATTATCGATGAAAACATTAAGCCTGCTGTTGCATCCGATGGTGGTAATATTCTGTTCGAATCATATGATAAAAATACTCAAAAGGTTAATGTAATTCTTCAAGGCGCATGTAGTGGGTGTCCTTCCTCAACAGTTACATTAAAAAGTGGTATTGAGACTATGTTAAAAGATATGTTACCCGGAAAAATATCCGAGGTAAATGCTGTTAACGGTTAACACTATCTAAAATAAAATTCTTTAAATAGGCTGGTTCAAAATAAGCGAGGTCTTCAAAGTCAGAACTTAAAAATTTTTGGTAAGAAATGTCTGCCATTTGTTTTGAAGAAGGTAATGTTTCTTTATCATGGAAAATCAGATTATTGTTAGATCGAATCAGTTCTCTACATTTTTGCTGACCACTTCCTATAAAATATAACTGATTATCCTTTGAGTAATTATCAAACGATTTATCATCAATTATTTCTGGAGTTTCTTCTTTAACTAAATTGTAATTAACATTATAAATAGCTGAATAAACTTCATTTCTTCTGGCATCTA
>CAJQMK010000074.1 GCA_905479415.1 uncultured Flavobacteriaceae bacterium
TTAGTTTGCCCCTATATAATTTGTTTATATATTTACGCGCATTTTATAATGGCGAGATAGCTCAGTTGGTTAGAGCGTCGGATTCATAACCCGGAGGTCGGGAGTTCAAATCTCCCTCTCGCTACTTAAGTTTAGTTAATTCCCTAATTTTCCTGCTATGTATCCAGTTGACCAAGCAGATTGAAAATTATATCCACCAGTAATACCATCAATATTAAGTACTTCACCAGCAAAATAAAGATCTTTTGAAGTTTTACTTTGCATAGTTTTAATGTCAATAGATTCTAAAGAAATTCCTCCACAGGTTACAAATTCCTCTTTAAAGGTTGTTTTACCTGAAACTTTGTATATATCCTTTGTTAAGAATTCTATT
This sequence comes from uncultured Flavobacteriaceae bacterium, assembly GCA_905479415.1. Lineage (GTDB taxonomy): Bacteria > Bacteroidota > Bacteroidia > Flavobacteriales > Flavobacteriaceae > MAG-121220-bin8. Next base: position 374 of record CAJQMK010000074.1, read on the forward strand.
AGCTTCCTCATGTTTTTTTTACCGAGTTCACCCCACTTTTTATCATTAGACAAAATAAACTTTGTAATCAAAAAACTCCAAAGGCGTGAAGGTAGCTTAAATGGATTTTGTTTAGATAATAACTTTTTTGAATGTTGTAATGAATATTTCTCTATTGTACTAAATAAAATTTCTGTATTACTTTCAAATAACCAATTTACTTGCAATTCAAAAATATATTTCTTTTCAAATAAATCTCGTGCACCAAAAGAAGATGCTTTTAAAATAACAGGGCCACTCATACCCCAATGTGTAATAAGAAGAGGGCCTGAAATTTCAATTTTTGTATTTAGAATTTTTATTTTTACTTCCTTTAATGAAATTCCAGACAAACTAGTAATTGATTCGCTTGGCATATTGAAAGTAAAAAGAGATGGTATGGGATTAATTATTTTATGACCAATTATTTTTAACCAATCAAATCCTTTTAATTTAGGAAATCCTCCAGAGGCGACAATAACACTATCAAAGGGGGTTGAATAACTAGTGTTTTTAAAATCGATAGTCCATTTTGATTTAACTTTTGACAAACCAATTACAGATTTTAATAATTCAATTTTAATATTATTTTTTTCACATTCATTAACTAAACAATCAATAATAGATTGTGAACTATTTGAAGTTGGAAAAACTCTACCATCAGATTCAATTTTTAATGGAACACCCCTGTTTTTAAACCAATTTCTGGTATCTACAGTTCCAAATTGATGAAAAATATTTTTTAATTTTTTACCTCCCCTTGGATAAGCTTTTATTAAAACACTAACATCTATTGTTGAATTTGTTACATTACATCTTCCGCCACCTGAAATTTTTACTTTTGAAAGAATTTTAGAACTTTTTTCAAATAGTGCTACGTTATAATTTGGATAATGAGTTTTAACAGAAATTGCAGAAAAAAAACCTGCAGCGCCACCACCAATAACTGCTATATTTTTCATTTTTAAAATGTTAACTGAAAATATTACTATTTAATATTAGAAAAATTACTGTAAAATATTTGTATTTAAATCATTTAAATCATGAACAAATTGAGTTCCTTTTATCATATTTTTTACTATAATTTCATTATTGTTAAATTCATTTTCACCAAAAATAATAGCATATTCAGCGTTATGCTTATTGGCATAAGAAAATTGTTTGTTGAGTTTAACTTTGTCAGGAAAAATAAATACTTTGTTGTTTTCATTTCTAAGTAAATCAACAAAAGAGTAGATTTCTTTTAAGTACCTGATTCCAAAGTTGATAATAATAACATCAAAACTATTTTTTAAGTGATTAGGAAATAATTTCTTTTCTTCCATTAAAATAAAAATTCTATCAAGACCAAAAGAAATTCCTACCCCACTAGTATTTTTCATATTAAACAAAGAAGTCAAATCATCATATCTTCCTCCTCCACCAAGTGAACCTAGTCTTGTATTAGATTTTGAAACAACTTCAACAATTGTTCCTGTATAATAATTAAGACCTCTTGCTAGAGTTAAGTCGAATCTAATTTCATTGTTTATAGATTTACTAGAAATAAAATCAAATACACTTTTTAAATCTTCTATCCCTTTGTTTGCAAGAGGAATATCTTTTAATATTAATGAAATATTTTCAAAACTTAAAGATTTGTTTTTTAATAAATTATCAAGTTTAGAAATTGAAACATATTTAAACTTTTCTTTAATTTCATCAATTACTGAATCAAGTCCTATTTTATCAAGTTTATCAATTATTGAAATAAATTCATTTAAATTATTTTCAAGACCAATGTAATCAGCAATTCCTTTTAAAATAAGCCTATGATTAATCTTAAAGACTAAATCATCAAAACCTAATTCACTAAAAATTCTGTCATATAATTTAATTAATTCAATTTCTTGAAAAATTGAATTATTTCCAACCACATCTGCATCACATTGTGTGAATTCTTGAAATCTTCCATGCTGAGGGCGATCTGCTCTCCAAACAGATTGAATTTGAAAACGCTTAAAAGGAAAAGTTAACTTATTTTGATGTTGTGCAACATATCTTGCTAATGGGACTGTTAAATCATATCTTAGACCCTTTTCAGACACTGATTTAGTAAATGAATTTAGATCATTAGACTTTAATGCTTCTATATCTGCTTTTTTGACTTTTTCACCTGAATTCAGGATCTTAAAAACTAATCTATCACCCTCATTTCCATATTTACCTAAGAGGGTACTAGTTTTTTCAAGAGCTGGAGTCTCAATTTCAGAAAAACCAAAATTCTTAAAATTATTTTTAAGAATATCAATAATATAGTTTCTTTTAGAAAGTTCTGAGGGCAGAAAATCTCTAGTTCCTTTAGGATTGGAAGGTGTGTTAGACATTACGTACAATTAATAATATAAACAAATATCTGATTTTTTTAAGAAAACAGAATCAGATTTTAAAATATTATTAAATATGTTTAATCTACAGCTTTGATTACTTCAAAAGATAATTCGTGAATAACATTTCTATGTAATCTTAAAGTAGCCACATAGGTGCCAAGTCTTTTAACAGATCCTCCCATGATTTTAATAATTTTTTTATCAAAATCGTATCCGAGATTGGATAATTCACTATTTAAATCCGAACTAGAAATAGAACCAAATAGTTTTCCACCTGTTCCAGATTTAGCTCCAATTTTTAAGTCTAACTTACTAAGTTTTTTTACTAATTTATTAGCTTCATCAACAGCCTTTTTTTCTTTAAACTCTCTTTGTTTAATGTTTTCAGCTAAGACTTTTTTTGAGGATGGTGTAGCTAGAATAGCTAATCCTTGAGGAATTAAATAATTTCTTCCATATCCATTTTTAACAGAAACTAAATCATCTTTGAAACCTAAATTAGGTACGTCATTTTTTAAAATTAATTCCATAATATTATTTTAACATGTCTGCTTGGTAAGGTAAAAGTGCTAAATGTCTTGCTCTTTTGACAGCAACTGAAACTTTTCTTTGATATTTCAAAGATGTTCCAGTTAATCTTCTTGGCAAAATTTTACCTTGTTCATTAATAAATCTTAAAAGAAAATCCGGGTCTTTGTAATCAACATACTTGATACCAGATCTTTTAAACATACAATATTTTTTGCTGTTTTTTGTTGCTATATCTAAAGGAGTAAGATATCTAATTTCTCCTTGATTTGCTTTACCTGCTTGTTCTAATGTTGACATAATTAAGCTTTTTTAGTATTTCGTTCTCTTCTTTTGATAGACCAAGCATCAGCATATTTATCTAACTTAACGTTCAAATATCGCATAATTCTTTCGTCTCTTTTTAACTCAGTTTCAAATGATTCAACTGTAGTGTTAGCAGCTTTAAAATCAATAAGATTATAAAATCCACTTTGTTTGTTTTGGATAGGATAAGCTAATTTTTTAAGTCCCCAGTGTTCAACTGAGATAATTTCTGATCCTTCGCTAATTAAAAAGTCTTCAAATTTTTTCACTGTCTCCTTTACCTGATCTTCAGATAAAACGGGATTTAAAATGAAAACAGCCTCGTAATGATTCATATATTTTATTAAAAATTGGTCGCAAAAATACATTTTTAATATACACTAACAAAATTCTATTCGTATTTAATTGTAAGGATCTACATCAATAGAAATCTGTATGCTTCTAAATTTTGATATAGACTCGAAACTGGATCGTATTTTTAAAATTATTTTTTTACTTTTTGCTAAGTTTTTGTCCAAAGGTATTTTTATTTGTATAACATTTATGTATCTATTTTGAATTCTAGGGATTAAAGGAAATTCAGGTCCAAAAACCTTGTCTTCAAACCTAGTCTTTAAACTTTTGAAAAACCATAATGAACCATTTTTTAACATTTCTTTGTTTTTGTGTTTTAATATGATTTTTATAATTCTTGAATATGGTGGATAATCAAATAAATGTCTTTCTTTCAATTGCTCATTAAACATACCTAAATAATCATTGTTCTTTATTTTCTCCATTATGCTATGCTTAGGATTAAAAGTCTGAACTATAACATTTCCTCTTGATTTATCTCTACCAGATCTTCCTGCAACTTGTTGAATTAATTGAAAACATTTTTCCTGAGATCTAAAATCAGGGAAATAAATTAAATTATCAGCATTAATAACTCCAACTAGTTCAACATTTTTAAAATCTAATCCTTTACTAAGCATTTGAGTACCTACAAGTATTTGAAATTTGTTCTCTTCAAAATCATTAATTAATTTAAAAAATGAATTTTTATTTTTGGTTGAATCTTGATCCATTCTTTCAACTTTATAATCTGGAAAATACTCTCTTAATTCTTCTACAATTTTCTGAGTACCCAATCCTTTTTTGATAAGTGAATTTGAAGAACATTTCAAGCATTTGTTTTCATTTTTAATGCAATAACCACAATGATGACATTTTAATTCGTCAGAAACTCTATGGTATGTTAATGCAACGTCACAGTTTTTACAGTGAAAAACATATCCACATGTTTCACATTCTTGATAAGGAGAATAACCTCTTCTATTTTGAAAAATAATTACTTGCTTTTTGTTTATTAAAGTTGAATTTATATTTGATAATAAAATTTCAGAAAAACTTCCAATCATTTTATTTTTAATTGTAGATTCTTTTAAATCATTCAATAAAATATTAGGCAATTCTACATCATTATATCTTTTAATTAATTTAATTAATCCATATTTATTTGAAATAGCATTGAAATAAGACTCAATACTGGGAGTTGCAGATCCTAACAAAGTTTTTGCTTTATGAAGCATTCCTAAATAAATTGCACAATCTCTAGCGTTGTATCTGGGTGCTGGATTAAATTGTTTAAAAGCATTTTCATGTTCTTCGTCAACTATGATAAGATTTAAGCTATTGTAGGGTAAAAAAATTGATGATCTAGCGCCTAAAATTATTTTACCAGAGCTTTTTAATACATTTATCCAAGTTTCGGTTCGTTGGTCTAGTGAATATTTTGAATGATAAACTAATAATTTTTCTCCGAAATATTTTTTTAATCTTACTATTAACTGAGTAGTTAGTGAAATTTCAGGAACTAAATACAATACTTGATTGTTACTCTCTAACTCTTTTTCTATTAAATTCACATATATCTCAGTTTTTCCAGAAGATGTGACACCATGGAGAAGAGAAACATTTTTTTCTAAAAAATTCAGTTCTATTTCAGTTAATGCATTCTGTTGATTAACACTTAATTTTTTAGGTTTAATTAATTTTTCAATTTCAAATTGAGTTCTATTAATTACTTTTTCAGATTTTAATAATATTTCTGATTTAATTAAATTATTAATAGTCACTCTTGAAACACTGTACAAATTAATTAATTCGTCAAAAGTAAATTGTAATTTTTTTTTGTTTGATTTTAGTCCTTTTGCTAAAATTAATTGAGATCTTTTTCTTTTAAGTTTTTTATTTAATTCAGTAAGAGAAATATTTTTGTCAATAGAGATTAAATTGATTTTTTTTGGTTTAAAATAATCATAAACTTCTTCCTTTACAGAAATTATTGAATGTAATAATAGTTCATTTATGGCTTTATTAATTTTTGATTTTTCTAATTTTCCAATCAAATCTTTGTATGAAAACTTTTTATTTATCTTCAATAAATCAAAAACAAATTTTGAATTTATAGTGACATTAAAATCTGAAATATCTTGTTTTAATAATATTATTTCACTTTCACTTTTAAGTAACAATAGCTTTGGCAAAGCAACTTTTATAACTTGACCTATAGGAGTCATATAGTATTCTGAAATCCATTTGAAAAAAATAAGTTGACTTTGGGTGACACATGGCTCTTTATCTATAATAAATTCAATTTCTTTAGGCTCATAAGAAACAGGGACTTTATGGTGTTTTTGAATAACAATCCCAGTTGTAAATTTAGATTTACCAAAAGGAACCATTACTCTAAATCCAGGATTAATAAAATTAAACTCATCTTTATTAATACTGTAGGTAAAAGTAGATTTTATTGGAAGAGGTATAATTACATCAATAAAATGCATCATCAGTTTTTTATAAACATTGAAAAAACAATAATAATCATTAACATATATTTACAAATAAATATAAAATTAAAATTCATCAAATATTAGGTTTATGCAGATTAAGTTAATTGTTGTGGGAAAAACTAAAAATAAAGAACTTATAAGCTTAATAGAAAAATATGTTAAACGAATTAATTTTTTTAATAATTTCAAAATTATTGAGATCAACTCTTCAAAAACAAAAAAAAATAATGCAATTGAGATAAAAAAAATTGAAAGTGAAAATATTTTAAAAAACATCAAAAAGAATGATCTTCTATTTTTACTTGATGAAAAAGGTAAAAATTATGATTCTAGAGAATTCGCTGAATTTTTAAAAATTAAATTTCAAGAAAGTAAAACGATTGTTTTTGTAATTGGAGGAGCTTTTGGGTTTTCCAAAGATTTATATAGTAAATCTGTTGGGTTAATTTCTTTGTCAAGGATGACATTTTCACATCAAATAATCAGATTATTTTTTACGGAACAATTATACAGAGCTTTTACAATTTTAAATAACCACCCTTATCATAATGATTAAAATATGGACTTAATATTCGCAACTGGAAATCAAAATAAATTAATAGAAATAAGTAAAATCATCCCTAAAAATGTAAATATCATAAGTTTTAAAGATTTAAACTTTGATGAAGAAGTTCCGGAAAATGAAAATACCATAGAAGGAAATGCAATTTACAAAGCGAAATATATTTATAATAAATTCAATATTAATGTTTTTTCAGATGATACTGGGTTAGAGGTAGAAACTTTAAATGGAGAACCTGGTGTTCATTCTGCTAGATATGCTGGAGCTAAATGTAATACAAAAGACAATATCGAAAAACTATTGAGAAAATTGGAGAACAAGAAAAATAGAAATGCAAGATTCAAGACTGTAATAGCATTAATTGTTGAAAACAAAATTCATACTTTTGAAGGAATTGTTGAAGGTGAAATTTTGAAAAATCCAATTGGAAAAAACGGATTTGGATATGATTCGATTTTTTCACCGTCTGGATATAATAAATCTTTTGCAGAACTTACATTAAACGAAAAAAACTTAATAAGTCACAGATCATTAGCCATAAAAAAACTGATAAACTTTATATCATAATTTTTTTGTTAAATTTTATTTAAAATGATAGTATATCTTTAATTACTTGTATTTTTGAGATCAATGAATAAATTTTTTAAATTTTTATTTCTGGCTTTTGCTTTTGGGTTATTTTCAAACTTAACTTTTTCACAAAATCAGAATTTAACAGCATTTGTTGAAAACTCCTCAGACAACAAACCTATCCCAAGCGTACACGTAATCAATCTAAGTCAAGTGGTAGGTGTGATAACAGACAAGAAAGGTAAGTTTGAGATTCCTGCAAAATTAAATGACACGCTTTATCTATCTTATTTAGGGTTTAAATCGATTAAAGTTAGAGTGACTAACGATTTATTAAAATTTAAAAATTCTAAAATTCAACTAACTGAACTAGCATATGCTTTAGAAGAGGTTATTGTAAAACCATATGAATTAACTGGATATCTTGAAATTGATGCTAAGAATGTTCCGGTAAGTCAATCTTATCGCTATAGTATACCTGGATTACCCTCTCGTGGATATGAGGGTGGATCTAGAAATTCAGGAGCATTTTCAAAAGTAATTAATGCTATTTTTAATCCAGCTGATTTTCTTTATAATTTGTTTGGCAAACAACCTAGACAGTTTAAAAAGTTACAACAAATGAAAGAAGATTTCAGAATACGTGAACTTTTATCCTCTAAATTTGATAGAGAAACATTGGTTGAATTGCTTCAAGTTCAAAAAATTGATATTGATGAAATTTTAAGAAACTGTAATTTTTCAGATAGCTTTATTCTGACTGCTAATGATTTACAAATTCTTGATGCTATCAGTGGTTGTTATGAAGAATTTAAAGTTCTTAATAGAAAATAACTATTTTTAAAAAGCTTACATTTGTACCCCATTAAAATGAATTGTCATGACCTTAAATACTCTTAATGCTATAACTCCAATTGATGGCAGGTATTATAATAAAACTAACGGATATTCAAACTATTTTTCAGAACAAGCTTTAATTAAATATAGAGTCTTAGTAGAGATTGAATACTTTATAGCATTAACAAAAACTAAAATTCCTGCTTTTAAAAATTTTCCTCAAGAATCTATACAAAATATAAAAAATATCTATCTAAATTTTTCTTATGAAGATGCTATTTCTATTAAAGAGATAGAAAAGGAAACTAATCATGATGTTAAAGCGGTTGAATACTTTATTAAAAATAAATTTAAAAATTTACAATTAAATAAATATTTAGAGTACATACATTTTGGTCTTACATCTCAAGACATAAACAATACAGCTGTTCCTCTTTCAATTAAAGACGCTTTATCAAAAATTTATCTTCCTGAATTAAGTGAACTGTTAGAATTGCTTGGTGAAAAAGTTTTAGAATATGATGATATTTCTATGTTAGCACGTACTCACGGCCAACCAGCTTCACCAACAAGGCTAGGTAAAGAAATTAATGTTTTTAAAGTTAGAATTGATGAGCAATTAAAACATTTACATTCAATTCCATTTGCAGCTAAATTTGGAGGAGCAACAGGTAACTTTAATGCGCATATTGTTGCTTTTCCCTCAATAGATTGGAAAAAATTTGCTAATAAATTAGTTACTGATTTAGGACTTTATCATTCTTTCCCCACAACTCAAATTGAACACTATGATCATCTAGCTTCTTTATTTGATTGTTTGAAAAGAATAAATACCATAATTATTGATTTTAACAGAGATCTATGGTCATATATTTCTATGGATTATTTTAAACAAAAAATAAACAAAAATGAAGTTGGTTCGTCTGCAATGCCTCATAAAGTAAACCCGATTGATTTTGAAAATTCTGAAGGGAACCTAGGGCTTGCAAATGCCTTATTTGAACATCTATCATCAAAACTTCCTGTATCAAGATTACAAAGAGATTTAACAGACAGTACTGTACTTAGAAATATTGGTGTTCCTTTTGGTCACTCGTCTATAGCTATCAAATCGACAATTAAAGGAATAAATAAATTGATAGTGAACAAAGAGAAAATAGATAATGATTTAAACAATAACTGGGCAGTTATAGCTGAAGCTATTCAAACTATTTTAAGAAGAGAAAATTATCCCAATCCATATGAAACGTTAAAAGAATTAACTAGAAAAAACACAACTATAAATCAAGAGACTATTCATCAATTTATAGATAATTTAAATGTAGATATAGAAATTAAAAAAGAATTAAAAAAAATAAATCCTTCAAATTATACAGGAATTTAAAATAGCTATTCCCCATTTACAGGTCTGTCTACAAGATTAGTTTCTATTCCAATTTTAAAGTCTCCATTAGAAATTTTAGTAACATCCTTATCAATCTTTCCAAATTCCTTCGATGTATCATTGAAATGATTTACCGCCGCACTTAAAGATTTACCTAATCTGTTGTGAGAATTTTGGTAAGAATTTAAATGATTAGACAGTTTTTGTACGTTTTTAATTACTTCATCAACAGATTTTTCAAATTTTAAATTATTTAAAGCTTTCATTGTAATTTGAAGCATTGGAAAAAGACTCATTGGTGAGACTATCATAACTTTTTTATCATATGCATAAGAAACTAAATCTTTAGAATTTATTTGAAGTGAACCTACTCTATTATTTAACAAATCTTGATAAAGTCCATCGGCAGGAATAAACATAAAAGCATAGTCTAGTGTTTTTTCTGAGGGTCTTATATATTTTGACGTTTCATCAATTCTAGTTTTAATATCAATTCTAAATTTTTTTTCTAAATTCTCGATTTCTAAAGCATCTGAACTTTCTATCATTTTATTATAATTATCTAAAGAAAATTTTGCATCAATAGGAATTATATGATCATTAACTTTAACTATAGCATCTACAATTTCACCGTTGTTGAAAGAATATTGCATTCTAAAAATTTCTGGTGGTAAAACATTTGCTAATAAATTTTCTAATTGAATCTCCCCAAAAATTCCTCTTTGTTTTTGATTTCCTAATATTTTTTCCAAAGATTTCATTTGGTTGGCAAAACTTAGAACTTGTTGATTAGTTCCTTTTATTTTTTCTAATTCGACAGTAACATCTTTTATAACCTTATTTGAATCAGAAAATTGTTTTTGAATGTCTTCTTTTGATGTTTTATGAAAATTATTAATTTCCTTATTTATTGAAGATAATTTAGATTCCAATTCTAATCTACTTTTTTCAGAATTTTCACCAACTTCCTTTCGAATATTTTGGATTTCACTACTTAAGTTATTTGTAAGTTGAATTAATAGTTCATTAGAACTATTATCATTTTTGTTTTTTAAAATAAATATTAAAAAAACCACTAAAACTAAAAGAAGTATTAGAAGAACTATATCCATATATCTAATATAGAAATATTATTATTTAGTTAAGTACATTTTTCTTCTTGAATATAACTCGTAAAACTGATCGTCTTTTAAATCATCTATAAAGAGGATACTTTCACCTGTACTTTTCATTTCAGGACCTAGACTTTTATTAACGTTTGGAAATTTATTAAATGAAAAAACAGGCTGCTTTATTGCAAAACCTTTTAGGTTGGGCTTGTAATTTATTTCAGATACCTTAAGTTTTCCCAACATCACTTTAGTTGCATAATTAACATAGGGTTGTTGATAAGCTTTGGCAATAAACGGAACTGTTCTTGAAGCTCTTGGGTTAGCTTCAATTATGTAAACAATTTCATTTTTTATAGCAAACTGAATGTTGATAAGACCTACAGTTTTTAATGAAATTGCAATTTTTTTAGTGTGATCTATGATTTGTTGCATCACTAATTTTCCTAGATTAAATGGTGGTAATGTTGCATTCGAATCTCCTGAATGAACTCCACAAGGTTCAATATGCTCCATAATACCAATTATTAAAACATTTTCACCATCACAAATAGCATCAGCTTCTGCTTCAATTGCACCATCTAAATAATGATCTAATAATAACTTATTGTTTGGAATCTTTTGTAAAAGATCAACAACATGTGCTTCTAATTCTTCCTTATTTATAACAATTTTCATTCCTTGTCCACCAAGAACGTATGAAGGTCTTACCAAAATAGGAAAGTTAAGTGTATCGGATAATTTTAAGGCTTGATCTGCAGTTTCAGCTACACCAAATTCTGGATAAGGTATATTATTATCTTTAAGCAAAGTTGAAAAACTTCCTCTATCCTCAGCTAAATCTAAAGCTTGATAAGTCGTACCCATAATTTTAATACCGTACCTATCCAATTTTTCAGCTAATTTCAATGCAGTTTGTCCACCAAGCTGTACAATGACACCTTCAGGCTTTTCATGCTCAATTATATCATAAATATGCTCCCAAAAAACAGGTTCAAAATAGAGCTTGTCAGCGGTATCAAAATCAGTTGATACCGTTTCAGGATTACAATTAATCATAATAGTTTCATAACCACACTCAGATGATGCTAAAACTCCATGAACGCAACAATAGTCAAATTCAATTCCTTGTCCAATTCTATTTGGACCAGAACCTAAAACAATAATCTTTTTTTTATCAGATGCTTGACTTTCATTTTGAGTAAAAACAGTTCCATCTGAAAGTTGGATCTCTTCTTCAAAAGTGGAATAATAATAAGGCGTTAGAGCTTTAAATTCTGCAGCACAAGTATCAACAAGTTTATACACTCGATTAATGTTAAAAGTTTTTCGTTTTTTATTAACCGTACTTTCTAAACACCCTAGCATATGACCAATTTGACGATCAGCAAAACCTTTTTGTTTAGCCTCTAACATTAAATCTTTAGTAATTGTATCTATGTTGAAATCTGAAATTTCTTTTTCTAAATTAACTAGTGATTCATACTGCCTTAAGTACCACATATCTATTCGGGTAATTTCATTAATTCTTTCCAATGAAATTCCCATTTTAATTGCATCGTAAATAACAAAAACTCTATCCCAACTTGCATAAGTAAGCTTATCTATTACCTGTTGATAATCTGTATATCCTTTACCATCTGCACCCAAACCATTTCTTTTAATTTCTAAAGATTGGGTTGCTTTGTGTAATGCTTCAATAAAGGATCTACCAATTCCCATAACCTCTCCAACTGATTTCATTTGAAGACCTAAAGTTCTCTCAGAACCTTCAAATTTGTCAAAATTCCATCTTGGTATTTTAACAATTACGTAATCTAAAGTCGGCTCAAATAAAGCTGAAGTTGATTTTGTAATCTGATTGTTTAATTCATCTAAACTATATCCAATAGCTAACTTACTAGCAACTTTAGCAATTGGATAACCTGATGCTTTAGAAGCTAAAGCTGAGGATCTTGAAACCCTCGGGTTAATTTCAATTGCAATTATATCTTCTTTTTCATCAGGACTTACAGCAAACTGAACATTACAACCACCTGCAAAATCACCAATACTTCTCATCATCTTTATTGCCATATCTCTCATTCTTTGATATGCAGAATCTGATAATGTCATTGCAGGGGCTACAGTTATTGAATCTCCTGTATGAATTCCCATAGGGTCCATATTTTCAATCGTACAAATGATAACTACATTGTCATTTTTATCTCTTAATAGTTCTAATTCATATTCTTTCCAACCCATTAAAGCTTTATCAATTAAAACTTCATGAATTGGTGAGGCCTCTAAACCTCTAGTTAGTAATTCATCAAAATTTTCAGCTTTATAAACCAAGGAAGCTCCACTTCCTCCAAGTGTAAATGAGGGACGAATAACCAAAGGGAATCCAAATTCCTGAGCTATTTCTTTACCCTTTAAAAAGGATGTAGCAGTTTTAGCTGGTGCAACAGGAATATCAATAGTTTTTAATAATTGTTTGAATTTTTCTCTATCCTCTGTAATATTAATTGCATCAATATCAACTCCTATAATTTCAACATTGTATTGCTCCCAGATCCCTTTTTCATCAGCTTCAATACACAAATTAAGTGCAGTTTGTCCTCCCATTGTTGGTAAGACTGCATCTATTTTATGATTTGACAATATCTCCTTAATTGAATTAGTATTCAAAGGCTTTAGATATATATGATCTGCCATAACAGGATCTGTCATGATTGTAGCTGGATTAGAATTGATTAGAATTGTTTCTATACCGTCTTCTCTTAGAGACCTCAAAGCTTGAGAACCTGAATAATCGAACTCACATGCTTGACCGATAACTATTGGACCTGATCCTATTATAAGTATACTATTTAAATCTTTTCTTAATGGCATTTACGTAATATTAGTTTGGTTGATGAATATATATAAAAAAAGGTGTTACTAAAAAAGTAACACCTTAAATTTTTAAAGTTTTTATTCACTTATTTTTTATGTCTTGGTTCAGATGAAACAGAAATCTTATTTCTTCCTTTGGCTCTTCGACTAGCTAAAACTTTTCTACCGCTAGGCGATGACATTCTTTCTCTAAATCCGTGTTTATTACGTCTTTTTCTTTTTGAAGGTTGAAAAGTTCTTTTCATTTGAATTAATTAACTATTTTTACTAAAATTTGAGGCCAAATATACAATAAGTTTAAACTAACTCAAATGTATTGTTTAAAAAATTTAAAGTTTAAAAATTAATTAAAAAACTGATAATCAATGTATCCGAAAAATATAAAACTAATATTAGCAATTTCAACACTAATTTATTCGATATATCAATTTTATGAAAACAATATTGGCAATGGAATAGCATTGATTTTATTAGTAATAATTTTCGTTTTTCTTTATTTTAAAAATGAAATTATACTTATAATTTTTTTTAAATTAAGGAAACAAGATTTTGACGGAACAGAAAAATGGTTAAAAAAAATTAAAAATCCCGAAAGATCATTAACAAAAAAGCAAGTTGGTTATTACAATTATTTATGGGGAATTGTGTGTTCTCAAACAAACCTTACCAAAGCTGAAAAATATTTTAAAAAAGCAATTTCAATTGGATTATCAATGGATCATGACTTAGCAATGGCCAAATTAAGTTTAGCTGGAATACTAATTCAAAAAAGAAGAAAAAGAGAAGCTACAACCTTATTAAACGAAGCTAAAAAATTAGATAAGCAAAAAATGTTATTGGATCAAATAAAAATGATGCAACAACAAATGAAAAGAATTTAATTTAAGTTTTTATGAAAATAATCATTTAGCCAATCAGCTCTCTTAAGTATCATTGTGTGGTCTCCTCTTTCTACAGGTATATAATTTTTTATATTAAGCACTGGAAACATTGAATCATAAGTTCCATGAATGTGAATAACATTATTCAACGGAGTAGTTTGATTCCAATTAACCATCTCTTTTATAGCCCATTTTAAATAATTTTCATCTCTAACGGAAAGATATTTTCTATATAGATTAACTTTTCGTTTAATTTTTGGACCTAAAACAAAAGCCAACAAAGATTCAAAATCATTTAACCAAGTTAATGGCAGGAGCTTATAACTCTTTGTTTTTTTTGCAAATTTCATTGAATTTGATAATTCTTTATTAGATTTTACACTTGAAATAATTATGACTTTTTTAATTTTTAAAATTTTTGATAGTTCTTGAACAATTACACCTCCAAAAGAAACTCCAATAAGTATTGCATCTTTATGCTTTATAGTTTCAGAAAGTCTGACAACATATTTGCTAAGGGATTCATTTTTTAGAGGAGGAATCCAGCTTAAATAATGTGGAATAAAATTTTTATTTAGTTTAATTCTTTCAAAAATCAATGAATTAGCACACATTCCTGGCATAAAATAAACATGAGTTTTGTTTTTCAGAGTCATTAAAATCTATTTTTATTATCTTTGTAAAACTTTAACAAAATTAGCTAATAGATATTTAATGGGAAATATGATTATTAACGATAACTTGTTCTTGCGTCAATACGAAGTTGAAATCGAAGATGATTTAGCTATTATTGAATATGCTCTTCAAGACAGAAAAATATTTTTAACAAAACTTATTATACCATCATCAAACAAAGATGAAGATTTTGAAGAAAAATTTATAAGAGAAGTATTTGAAATCATAAAGGAAAAAAATATCAGGATAATGCCTACCTCACCTCAAGTTAGAAAATTTATCAAAAAAAACAAGGAGTTTAAAGAAATGCTTCCTATTGGTGTTAGACTATAGTTTTTAGCTCTGTACTCTTTCCAATTACTAATCCATCATTATCAATATCTTCCAGATCAAATGAAACAATCTGATCTGCTAAACTTTTTCTCCAAGCAGTCTTGATTCTTACATAATTATTAGAAAAGCCATAAATAAAACCATTTCTATTTTCAGTTTCAAACAATACATCTTTTGTGTTTCCCAATTGAGATTTATAAAATTTTCTTTTTAGTTGAACAGAAAGGGATCTTAACAACTTACTACGTTTTGATCTGATGTTTTTAGAAACAATGTTTTTAAAATTAATTGCTTCTGTATTATCACGCTCTGAATAAGTAAAAACATGAAGATATGACAAGTCTAAAATTTTTATAAAATTATAGGTTTTTAGAAAATCTTCTTCTGATTCTCCAGGAAAACCTACAATAACATCTGCACCTATACATGCGTTTGGAATGACTTTTTTTATATGATCAATTCTATTTTTATAAAGTTTACTTAAATATCGTCTTTTCATAAGTTTTAAGACAGGATCACTTCCGCTTTGCAAAGGAATATGAAAATGAGGGACGAATTTATTACTTGTGGAAACAAAATCTATAATTTCATTTGACAATAAATTAGGCTCAATTGAAGATATTCTAATTCTAGAAATTCCCTCTACTTTGTCAAGAGCACTAACCAAATCTAAGAAAGTGTTTTCATGATTTTTATTGCCAAATTCTCCTTTTCCATAATCTCCAATATTAACTCCAGTTAAGACAATTTCTTTAATTCCAGAACTAGAAATCGATTTTGCTGCATTTACAATATTTTCAAGCTTATCACTTCTTGAAATCCCTCTGGCCAAAGGTATTGTACAATAAGTACACTTATAGTCACACCCATCTTGAACCTTCAAAAAAGATCTTGTTCTTTCACCAATTGAGTAACTTGATTTATAAAAATCAGTTTCTTTTATTTCACAAGAATGAATAGAACCTTTGTTGTTTTTTTTTAGGTCATTTAAATAATCTAATATTTTGAATTTTTCTTTACTTCCAAGAACTAAATCAACACCATTTACATTAGCTAGTTCTTCTGGTTTTAGTTGTGCATAACACCCAATAGCAATTAAAAAAGCATCTGGATTTAACTTTAAAGCTTTTGAGACATAGGATTTAAATTGCTTATCTGCATTTTCTGTAACAGAGCAAGTATTTATGACATATATATCAGAGAATTGATCAAACTTTACCACAGAATAGCCTACGTCTTCAAATTGTCTTGATATAGTTGAAGTTTCAGAAAAATTAAGCTTACAACCTAAAGTAGTTAAAGCAACCTTATGATTTTGGCTCATATAGATTTAAACTCTTAAATTAGCTTGCAAATATAGGAATCAATATCTATGATTTACAAGTCAAAGTTTTCAATACCCTTTTTAATAATAACTATATTAATAATTACAGGCTGTTCTAATAGTGTTTCGATTGATGAAAAGAAAGTTTTTAGATATAATGAACATTCTAATATTTCATCTTTAGACCCTATTTATTCGAGTACATTAAGAAATATTTGGCCAGTTAATCAAATCTTTAATGGATTAGTTCAGTTAGACGATTCATTAAAAATAAAACCAGATTTAGCAAAAAGCTGGATAATATCTAAAAACGGTTTAGAATATAAGTTTGTAATAAAAAATAAAATTTTCTTTCACTATTCTAAAACTTTTGGAAAAGATTCTACTAGAGCGGTTAATGCAGGAGATTTTGAATATAGTTTTAAAAGATTAAACGATCCACAACTAGGATCACCTGGATCTTGGGCAATGAAAAATGTAAATAGTTTTAAAGCAGAAAATGACAGTGTATTTGTTATAAAATTAAAAAAACCTTTTGCAGCTTTTTTAGGCTTACTATCGATGAAATATTTTTCAGCTGTTCCTTATGAGGCAGTAAATTTTTACGGAGATAAGTTTGGTAAAAATCCTATTGGCACAGGTCCATTCAAATTTAAAAGATGGGAAGAGAATATCAAATTAGTATTAAGAAAAAACAATTTATATTTCGAAAAAGATAATTTAGGAAAAAACCTACCCTATCTTGAAGCTATTTCAGTTACATTTCTTCCTGATAAGAAAAGTGAGTTCATGGAATTTGCGCAAAATAAAATTGATTTTATTAACTCAATAGATTCGTCTTTTAAAGATAAATTAATTTCTATTGACGGAAATTTAAATGAAGAACATTCCAAAAAAATAAAACTCATTTCAGGACCATATTTAAACACAGAATATATAGGGTTTTATCTTGGTGATAAAAAAAGTCAAGTTCATTCAAAAAAACTAAGGTTAGCTATAAACTATGCGATCGATAGAAAAAAAATGATGAAATATTTAAGAAATAATATTGGATACGCAGCAAATAATGGTTTTGTTCCATTAGGATTAAATATGGAAAATTCAGTAAATGGATTTAGATACAATTTAAAAAAGGCAAAAACATTAATTAAAGAATACAAAGCAGAAAATAATAAAGAGAAAATAGAACTTGTACTAACTAGTGATGCAAATTATTTAGATATTGTTGAGTTTATACAAAGAGAATTACAGAAAATTGATATTGACTTATCAATAAATATTGTTCCTGCTTCTGCATTAAGACAAGGTAAATCCAATGGGAAATTTGAAATGTTTAGAGCTAGTTGGATAGCTGATTATCCAGAAAGTGAAAATTATTTAAGCTTATTTTATTCAAAAAATTTAGCGCCAAATGGACCAAATTATACACACTTTAAAAACGTTGAATATGACATGCTATTTGAAAGCACTTATCAAGAACAAAATAGTGTACTTAGAAAAAGATTATATAAAAAACTAGACAGTTTAGTAATAGAAAATTCACCAATTATTCCACTATACTATGATAAAGTCATGAGATTTACTCAAAAAAATGTAGAAGGATTGACAACTAATCCAGTAAACCAATTAAATTTAAAAAAAGTATATAAAAAGTAATTTACTTTTTGATTTTGGCATATCTATTTTTAAACTTATCAATTCTACCAGCAGTATCAATAAGTTTTGTTTTACCAGTGTAAAACGGATGAGAAGTCCTAGATATCTCTAACTTTACAAGAGGATATGTTACACCTTCATGTTCAATTGAATCTTTACTTTCAACTGTTGATTTAGTAATAAAAACATCGTCATTAGACATATCTTTAAAAGCAACTAATCTGTAATTTTCTGGGTGTATACCTTGTTTCATTTTTATAATAATTGGATGCAAATTTAATTCTTTTTTATCAATTTGCAACTTTATCTAATTTATTACTAATCAAGTATTCAAA
>CAJQMK010000075.1 GCA_905479415.1 uncultured Flavobacteriaceae bacterium
TTTGAAGCATTACTAACTTTTAAAGGAAATCCGAGTGGATATTTAATTTCAAGTGTTTCACCAGATTCTAAATTAGTTAGCTTAATACAACATCACTCTTTTATTGAGCTTCCTGATGAAAATTATTTATCAAGAGAATTTGATCCACGTAGTGGTGCAATTATGACATCATATATGGATTATGCTACTGAAATTGAAAAACCAATATTAAAAAGAAACATCATCAGGCATAGATTGAAAAAAAAGAATATTGATTCGGATTATAGCGATCCAGAAAAACCAATTATTTATTATTTAGATCCTGGAACACCAGAACCCGTAAGATCTGCATTAATTGAAGGAGCTCTATGGTGGAATGAAGCTTTTGAGGATATAGGTTTTAAAAATGCATTTCAAGTTAAAATATTACCTAAGGGAGCAGATCCAATGGACTGCAGATACAATATGATTCAATGGGTTCACAGGTCAACACGTGGATGGAGCTATGGATCTAGTGTTGTTGACCCAAGAACTGGAGAAATAATTAAAGGTCATGTCAGTTTAGGTAGTTTGAGAATAAGACAAGATTTTTTAATTGCTCAATCATTAATGGATAAACCATTTCAATTTGATAATCAGAATGATAAACCAATGTTAGATTTAGCTTTGTCAAGAATAAGACAATTAAGTGCCCATGAAGTTGGTCACACTTTGGGTTTTGCTCATAATTTTGCTTCTAGTTCAAATGAAAGATCTTCAGTTATGGATTATCCACATCCGTTATTAAAACTTGATGAAAATAAAATTGATTTTTCTGAAGCTTACTCTGTTGGTATTGGAGATTGGGACAAGGTAAGTGTTGCTTATAGTTACTCTGAAATCAAAGAAGAAGATAAAAAATTACATCTTGATAAGATTCTCAATGATGCATATAAAAGTGGATTAAGGTTTATTACAGACAGTGACGCTAGGTCAAGTTCAGGTTCTCACGTAAATGCTCATCTCTGGGACAATGGAAAAAATGTTACTAATAACTTGAATGATCTTTTTAATATTAGAAAAAAAGCAATTTCAAATTTTTCTAAATTTAATATTAAAAAAGGGGAGCCTTATTCAAAATTAGAAGACCTTTTTGTTCCATTGTATTTTATGCATCGTTATCAAACTGAAGCTGTTATTAAATTAATTGGTGGAATGGATTATAATTATTCAACAAGAGATGACAATCAGTTAATAGTTAAGGATTTAGAATATGAAATTCAAAAGGATGCTTTAAATGCAGTTTTAAAATCATTAAATGCTAAACATTTAGCAATTCCTAAGAATATTTTAGAATTGTTTCCGCCAAGAGCTTATGGTTATCCAGGTAATAGAGAATCTTTTAGTGGAAGAACTGGTGTTTCTTTTGACCCTTTTAGTGCAGCTCAAACAGCTAGTGAATTTTCAATAAATTTATTGTTAAATGTAGAAAGGTTAAATAGAATTAAGGTTCAAAGTTCCATAGATACTTCAAAGCTTGGTTTAAATCAATTATTTAATGATTTGTTATCATCTACATTTGGAAAGAAACTTAAAGGCACATATTTGAACGAAATTCAACATATGATCAATTTAAATATCTTGACATATTTACTCAAAGTTTCGATCGACAAAAATGCATTCTTACAAGTTAAAAACAGTGCAATCAAATCAGTAAATTTGATTAAAAATAACCACTATAATAACTTTAAATCTTTCAATGAGGATTACCGTTTACTAATTAATGATTTTAATAATAATCCAGAAAAATATAAAGGAAAACTTTCAAAAAAAATTCCTGATGGATCTCCAATAGGAACAGAATCTTGTAATTTTAATTATAAATAGTATGGAAATAAATTTAATTAGTGACACAGTTACAAGACCGTGTAAAAACATGTTAGATTTCATGATGAATTCTAATGTAGGAGATGATGTTTTTAAGGAAGATCCAACTGTAAATGAATTAGAAAAAATGTTAGCCCAAATGTTTGGAAAAGAATCAGCATTATTTTTTCCCTCAGGAACTATGGCCAATCAGACTGCTATAAAGATTCATACCGATCCAGGTGATCAATTAATATGTGATAAATATGCACATGTTTACAACTACGAAGGTGGTGGTGTAAGTTTTAATAGTGGCGTTTCTTGTAAACTTATAGATGGACACAGAGGAATGTTTACAAATGAACAAGTAGTAAAGTCAATTAATCCACCAGATTTTTACCACAGCCCAAAAACCTCCTTAGTATGCGTTGAAAACACTACAAATAAAGGAGGCGGAGCTTGTTGGGATATTAATGAATTAATTAAAATCAAGCAAACTTGTAAAGAACATAACTTATTTTATCACTTAGATGGTGCTCGAATTTGGAATGCAATGGTTAAAACAAATACTAAACCAATTCAATATGGAAACATATTTGATTCAATTTCAATTTGTTTAAGCAAAGGCCTAGGATGCCCAGTTGGGTCTGTTTTAATTGGATCAAGTGAATTGATTAATAAAGCTATAAGAGTACGAAAGGTCTTAGGCGGAGGGATGAGGCAAGCTGGATATTTAGCTGCCTGCGGAATTTATGCTTTAAATAATAATATTGAAAGATTAAAAGAAGATCATTTAAAAGCGTTTGAAATTGAAAAATTACTTTCAGAAAAACATTATATAAAGAAAGTGGAGGAAGTTGAAACAAATATTTTAATTTTTCAATTAAAATCAAACTATGATTCAAATATTTTTTTAAATAAAATGTTAAAATCTGGTGTTAAGTTAATATCAATGGGAGATAATAAATTAAGGATTGTTACTCATAAAGATTATAATAATGAAATGCATCAAAAATTTATTGAAATAATTACAAATCTTCAAATTTAAAATATGATTAAAAATTCACTTTTTTTATTTGTAAGTATTATGTTTGTCTTTTCTTGTAACAACGAAATTAAACCTCCTTTGAAGAACTCAATTATCCCCCCGAAAGCAGAAAAATCTCCAGTTTCATTTAAAAAATTTAACAATATTAGGATCGACGATTATTATTGGTTGAAGGAAAGAGATAATCCCGAAGTTATTGATTATTTAGAGAGAGAGAATGACTATTATGAGAAGATGACTTCGCATACACAAGGTTTACAAGATAAATTATTCAACGAGATTAAAAATAAAATAAAAGAGGAAGACGAATCGGTTCCTTATTTTTTAAATGGATATTGGTATAAAACTAAATACAAAGAAGGTCTAGGCTATCCCATATATACTAGATATAAAGATTCTCTAAATAATAAAGAGGAAGTTTTATTTGATTGTAACGAATTAGCTAAAAAACATGATTATTTTAATTTGTCAAATTTTCAAATTAGTCCTGATAACAAGATAGTTGCATTTAGCACTGATACTGTATCTAGAAGATTATATACAATTCAATTTAAAAATTTAGAGACAGGAGAAATTTATAATGATAAAATAATAAATTCATCAGGAAGTTTTTCTTGGGCTAATGATAACTCAACTCTTTTTTATACTAACAGAGATGTAAATACGTTAAGAAATGATAAAATATTTAAGCATATTTTAAATTCTAATTATCAAAAAGATGAATTAGTTTATTTTGAAAAAGATGAAACCTTTTATACTAACGTTTCTAAATCAAAATCAAAAAAATATATTATTATTTCATCATACAGTACACTAACATCTGAATTTCAATTTTTATCAGCTGATAATCCTAATGATAATTTTACACTTTTTAGCAAAAGAAAAAGAGGTGTTGAGTATAATATCAACCATTATAAAGACCATTTTTACATTATAACTAACAAAGACAATGCATTTAATTATAAGCTGATGAAAACTAAAATCAATGATACTTCCAGTGATAATTGGGAAGATGTTATTGAACATAGAAAAAACATTTTAATTGAAGGTATAGATATCTTTAAGGATCATTTAGTTGTCAGCGAAAGAGTTAATGGTTTAAATAGAATAAATATTAAAAAATGGGATAATTCAGAAAATTATTTTTTAAATTTTGATAACGAAACATTTAGCTCTAATACAACTGCCAATTTAGATTTCGATTCTAATAAACTTAGGTATTCTTACAATTCACTTAATGAGCCTTATTCTGTTGTTGAATTTGATATGATTACCAAAGAAAAAAATATTTTGAAACAACACAAAGTATTAGATAAAAACTTTGATAAAAACAATTATATTACTGAAAGAATTTGGGCTAAATCAAGAGATGGTAACAATATACCAATTTCATTAATTTATAAAAAGGGTATAAAAAAAGATGGCTCTAATCCACTTTTACTTTATGGTTATGGATCTTATGGTAATACAATCGATCCATCTTTTTCAATTAGTAGATTAAGTTTGTTGGATAGAGGTTTTATATATGCTATTTCTCATGTAAGAGGAAGTGAGTATTTAGGAAGAGATTGGTATGAAAATGGTAAACTTTTAAATAAGAAAAATACTTTTTTTGATTTTGTTGATTCTACAAAATTTTTAATTTCTCAAGGATATACCTCAGCAGATCACTCTTATGCTTATGGAGGATCGGCTGGTGGACTACTTATGGGTACAGTCATTAATATTGCTCCTGAGCTATACAATGGAGTAATAGCTGCAGTTCCTTTTGTGGATGTAATTACCACCATGTTAGATGAAACTATTCCTTTAACAACTAGTGAATATGATGAATGGGGAAATCCTAATAAAAAACAATATTACGACTACATGTTGTCCTATTCGCCTTATGATAATGTTTCAAAAATGAATTATCCTAATTTACTAGTAACAACTGGACTACATGATTCACAAGTTCAGTATTGGGAACCTGCTAAATGGGTAGCTAAATTAAGAGATTTTAAACTTGATGACAATCATTTGTTTTTAAATACAAATATGGAAACTGGTCATGGAGGTTCCTCAGGTAGATTCGAAGCCATAAAAGATTTAGCTAAAGAATATGCATTTATTCTAGATTTAGAAAATATTTATAATTAGTAAAAATTTGGTTCTAAGTACTTTTTTTAAGTATTTTGCTTTCTGATATTCTATCAATATTAGATTATGAGTAAAAATTTTTTAGCCTATAATAATATTCTTGAATTAATTGGTAATACACCTCTTGTAAAATTAAATAAGGTAGTTGAAGATATTCCTGGAAATTTTTATGCCAAAGTAGAGGCGTTTAACCCAGGTCACTCCAATAAAGATAGAATAGCTCTCCATATAATAGAAACAGCAGAAAAAAAAGGTTTGTTAAAGCCAGGTGCTACAATAATTGAAACAACCTCTGGCAATACAGGTTTTAGTTTATCTATGGTTAGTATGATAAAAGGATACAATTGTATTTTAGCTGTATCTTCAAAGTCCTCACCCGATAAAATAGATATGCTAAAGTCTATGGGAGCTAAAGTTTATGTTTGTCCAGCTCATGTTAGTGCTGATGACAAAAGATCTTATTATCAAGTCGCTAAAAGATTACATGAAGAAATTAAAGGTTCTTTTTACATCAATCAATATTTTAATAAATTAAATACCGAAGCTCACTTTAATTCAACAGGGCCAGAAATATGGAATCAAACTAACGGAAAAATAACTCATTTAGTTGCAAGCAGTGGTACTGGAGGAACAATTTCAGGAATTGGACAATATTTGAAATCAAAAAACCCAGATATTAAAATAATTGGAGTTGATGCATACGGTTCAGTTTTAAAAAAATATCATGAAACTAAAGTTTTTGATGAGGATGAGATATATCCATATAGAATCGAAGGTTTAGGTAAAAATCTAATTCCTACAGCAACTGATTTTGATATAATTGATTTTTTTGAAAAAGTCAATGATGAACAAAGTGCTCATTCATCAAGAGAAATCGCATTAAAAGAGGGTATGTTTGTAGGATATACATCTGGAGCTGCTATGCAGGCTGTAAAACAGCTTTCAAAAAATAATGTTTTTGATAAAGAAAGCATTGTAGTTATGATTTTTTGTGATCACGGGTCTAGATACATGAGTAAAATTTATAGCGATAAATGGATGTCTGACCAAGGATTTTTCGACTCTGAAAAAACTCCATTAGAAAAACCTATTGAATACATAAAATAAATGTTATTTTTGTAGTAATTATTTACTGTAAAAATGAATGATTTATTTGACAAAATTGTTTCAAACAAAGGACCTTTAGGTCAATATGCTAAAGTGGCTGAGGGTTATTTTGCTTTTCCTAAGTTAGAAGGTCCAATTAGTAATAGGATGGGTTTTAATGGTAAAAAAGTTATCACTTGGAGTGTTAATGACTATTTAGGACTTGCTAATCATCCTGAAATTAGAGAATTTGATGCTCAAGCTGCAAAACAATATGGATCAGCTTATCCAATGGGAGCTAGACTAATGTCTGGACATACTCATTTACACGAAAAACTAGAAAACGAATTAGCAGATTTTGTTAATAAAGAGAAGGCGTATGTACTTAATTTTGGATATCAAGGTATTTTATCAACAGTAGATTCATTAGTTTCTAAAAATGATGTAATTGTCTACGATATAGATTGTCATGCTTGTATTGTTGATGGTGTTAGACTTCACATTGGAAAAAGATTTACTTTCCAACATAACGATATTGATAGTTTAGTTACTAATTTAGAAAGAGCTACAAAAATCGCAGAGAAAACGGGTGGAGGAATTTTAGTTATTTCTGAGGGTGTTTTTGGAATGAGAGGAGAACAAGGTAAAATAAAAGAGATTTCCGCTTTAAAAAGTAAATATAAGTTCAGATTATTAGTTGATGATGCACATGGATTTGGAACTTTAGGTGAAACTGGAGCTGGAGCTGGAGAAGAACAAGGAGTTCAAGACCAAATAGATGTTTATTTTGCAACTTTTGCAAAGTCAATGGCCAGTACAGGTGCGTTTATCGCTGCGGATAAAATGATCATCGATTATTTAAAATATAATATGAGATCTCAGGTGTTTGCAAAATCTTTACAGATGCAGCTTGTAGCTGGAATTCTAAAAAGACTTGAAATGTTAAAAACCAGACCTGAACTAAGGTCAAAGTTATGGGATAATGTTAGAGCTCTTCAAAGTGGCTTAAAAAAGCAAAATTTTGATTTAGGAAAAACTCAAAGTTGTGTAACTCCTGTTTTTTTAAAAGGAGATATTCATGAAGCTTTCGTTATGGTTAAAGAACTTAGAGAAAAATATTTTATTTTTTGTTCTATTGTCGTTTATCCTGTTATACCAAAGGGGTTCATACTTTTAAGATTAATACCTACAACTTCTCATAATATAGATGACGTAAATGAAACTCTTTCTGCATTTTCTAAAATTAGATCTAAATTAAATGATGGTACTTACAAGAAAATTGCTGAAAAACTAAAAATGAATTAATCTTTTTGATCAGAACTCTAATTTAATTTAAAGTTCAAAAATTACTTAGTTAAAAAAAAACACTAATTTTGGTTAGAATAAAAGCGTTATGAATCCAAAAAAAATACTCAACGCTAATGAAATATCAACCATACTTAATAGGTTGTCTTTTCAGTTAATTGAAGATCACAATACATTTGATAATACTGTGATAGTAGCAATTCAGCCAAGAGGTGCTATTTTAGGAAAAAGAATTTTTAAACTTATTAATAAACACGAGAAAAATAATAATCTTAAAATTGGTTATTTAGATATAACTTTTTTTAGAGATGATTTTAGAAGAACCGAAAAAGTATTAAAAGCGAGTGCTACAGAAATTAATTTTACTGTTGAAAATAAAACAGTTGTATTAGTTGATGATGTTTTATTTACAGGCAGGAGCATTAGAGCTGCTTTAAATGCTATACAGTCATTTGGAAGGCCTACAGAAATTCAATTATTGACTTTGATTGATAGAAGATTTTCTAGAGAGTTACCTATACAACCTGATTATTGCGGAACTCAAGTTGATTCTAGGTTAAATGAAAAAGTAATTGTTCATTGGGAAGAAAATGATTTAGAAGATTCGGTTTATTTATATAAAAATAAAAAATGAGTAGTTTAAGCGTAGATAATTTATTGGGAATAAAATATTTAAATAAAGACGATTTAAATTTAATTTTCAAAACGTCAGATAATTTTAAAGAAGTAATTAATAGAAAAATAAAAAAAGTCCCCTCTCTTAGAGACGTAACAATAGCAAACTTATTTTTTGAAAATAGTACAAGAACTAAACTTTCTTTCGAACTAGCTCAAAAAAGATTATCAGCAGATGTAGTTAATTTTTCATCCTCTGGATCTTCAATTTCAAAAGGAGAAACTTTAATTGATACAGTTAATAATATTCTTTCCATGAAAGTTGATATGATAGTCATGCGTCATCCTAGTCCTGGCGCAAGTGTTTTTCTATCAAAGAATGTTAATTCCTGTATAATTAATGCGGGTGACGGAACTCATGAACATCCTACACAAGCGTTATTAGATGCATATTCGTTAATTGAAAGAATTGGTGACATAAAAAACAAAAACATACTTATTGTTGGAGACATCATGCATTCAAGGGTGGCTTTATCCAATATTTTTGCCTATCAAAAACTTGGAGCCAATGTTACTGTTTGTGGACCAAAATCTCTAATTCCAAAAAGCATTGAATCACTAAACGTTAGAGTTGAAACTGATTTTAGAAAAGCTTTAAAAAATTCTGATGCTGTTAATATGTTAAGGATTCAAAATGAGAGAATGTCTGAATCCTATTTTCCCTCCATTAGAGAATATGTTCAACAATATGGTCTAACAATGCCGTTATTAAATTCTATTAATAAAGAAATTGTGGTAATGCATCCTGGTCCAATTAATAGAGGAGTTGAAATCACAAGTGAAGTTGCTGATTCTGATCAAGCAATAATTTTAGATCAAGTAGAAAATGGGGTAGCTATTCGTATGGCAGTTATGTACTTATTGGCTGCAAAGCTTAAATAACATGAATTTATCTAAATCAAAAAACACATTATTATTTGAAGTAAATAGTGTAAATAATTATCTAAAAATTTTAGTTGAAATTAAAAATAATGTCCAAAAAAAAAATATAATAATTGATTTTAATGAATTAGATTTTAAAGATTTTTTTAAAGATTTAAATAACTTATTTAAAAAATCTAAAAAAAACAAAAAATCTTTTGTTATAATTAGTTCAGATTTTAAATCTGAGTATTATAATTTTAGTGTAGATATTGTTCCATCTTTACAAGAAGCAATAGATATAATTGAGATTGAAGAGATTGAAAGAGATTTAGAATTGTTATGAAATTAACAATACTTGGTAGTTTTTCGGCTTATCCATCTTTCAAAGGTTTTACAACTTCTCAAGTTTTAGAACATAACGGTAAATCATTTCTTATTGATTGTGGTGAAGGAACTCAACTTCAGTTAAGAAAAAATAAAATTAAGTTCAATTCAATAGAAGATATTTTTATTTCCCATTTACATGGAGATCATTATTTTGGACTTCCGGGTCTAATTTTAACTTTTAACTTATTGGGAAGAGAAAAACCTTTAAACATTTTTGGTCCTAAGGGGATTAAGGAATTAATTACGTCCTTGATGAAAGTTGGTAAAACTTGGACTAATTATAAATTAAATTTCACAGAAATAAATAGTATAAAACCAGAGATTATACTTAATAAAAATAATTTTACTGTAACAACAATTCCACTTTATCATGGAATTTACACAAACGGTTTTTTATTTAGAAAAAAAACAACTAGTCATAAATTAATTGTGAATAAAGCTATTGATTTAGGAATTGATAAAACTCAATTTTCGGGTATTAAATTAGGAAAAGATGGAGTAACTGAAAAAGGAGAAGTTATAAAAAACATCAAGTTAGTAGAGCCTTTAAGCCCAGACATTGTTTACGCATTTTGTAGTGACACTCTTTTTGATTTAAAAATTACAGAACAAATTAGAGGATGTGATTTATTATATCATGAGTCTACATTTCTGAAAAAAGATGAAAATTTTGCTGTCAAAACATTTCATTCTACGGCAGAGCAAGCTGCAACTATAGCTAAGAATTCAAATGTCAAAAAACTTATCATAGGCCATTTTTCATCTAGATATAATGATTTAGATTTGTTTCTAGATGAGGCTAAAACTATTTTTGATAACTGTGAATTAGCAATTGAGAATAAGAGTTTTGTTTTTTAATAATAAACATTAATTTAGAATATGTCAAAAGATTTAAGTGGATATAGAGACAAGTATCTTAAAGGAGAATTAAATGAAATTGATTTACCTGATAATCCTTTTGTTTTGTTTTCTAAATGGTTTGATGAGATTGAAAAATTTGGAACTGAAATTGAATCTAATGCAATGTCATTATCAACTGTGAGTTCTGATTTTTCACCTATAACTAGAATCGTATTATTAAAAAAATTTTCTGAGTCAGGTTTTGTTTTCTTTACTAATTATAACAGTAGAAAAGGTAAAAATATTTCAGTTAATTCAAACGTGTGTTTATCGTTTTACTGGCCTTCAATGGAGAGGCAAGTTATTATTCAAGGTATAGCTCGTAAAATTAGTGAAAATGATTCTATTGATTATTTCAATTCTAGACCTGAAAGTAGTAGAGTTGGGGCTATTGTTTCTAATCAAAGTGAAGTTATTCCCTCAAGAAATTATATTGATGAAAAATTAAATAATTTTTTATTAAATAATAAAAAATTAATAAAGCCCAAAAATTGGGGTGGCTTTAATGTTGTTCCAAGTTCTATAGAGTTCTGGCAAGGTCGAGATAATCGATTACACGATAGAATTATTTTTTTTAATGAAAATAATAACTGGGTTAACAAGAGACTGTCACCTTGAAAAGACTTATTTTAATTAGACATGCAAAATCTTCTTGGGAAAATAGCCTATCAGACTTAAATCGTCCACTTTCTAATAGAGGATACTCTGATGCTCAAATTATGTCAGGAATTTACAATAAATTAAACATTAATGTAGATTGTATTTTTTGTAGTCCAGCTTTAAGAACTAAACAGACAGCACAAATTTTCATTAAAAACATTAACTCAGTTAATAAAATTGACTATAATATAGATTCTACACTTTATGATTTTATTGGAAAAAATGTTGAAATATTTATTAAAAATTTAAATAATTCACTTCACTCAGTTATGATTTTTACACACAACAACAGTTGTAACAATATATTATCAAAATTTTCAAATATACAGGGCTTACTGGTTCCTACTTGTGGTATTTTAATTTTTGAATTTGATGTATCTTTGTGGGAGAATATTAATTCCGGAAAATGTAATTATTATTTTCCTAAAAATTTTAAATGATCACTTCAAAAAATCTATTTATTAACAGAGAAATTAGCTGGCTTGAATTCAATGAAAGAGTTTTGGAAGAAGCTAACGACATTACAGTTCCTTTGATTGAAAGAATTAGATTTTTAGGTATTTTTTCAAATAATTTAGATGAATTTTATAGAGTTAGGTATGCTACTGTTAAACGTATAGCTGTTAGTACAAATAGTGGAAAAAAACTTTTTAAAGGTAAAACAGCAAAAGAATTATTAAATGATATAACTTTAAAGGCAACCGATCTTCAACAAAAGAGTTTTTTAACTCTAGAAAATATTATTAAGCTTTTAGAAAAAGATAAAATTTACTTTGTAGATGAATTAAAAGTTAAATTTAATCACAAGCAATTTATAAATAATTATTTTTTTGAAATTATAAGTCCTGAAATTGATGTAATTATTCTTAATAAGAATAAGAAATTTCCAAAATTTAAAGAAAATTTATCTTTTCTATTGATAAGAATTATATTAGAAAATGATGAAGTTCAAAATGCTATAATCAGATTTCCTAGGAACTTAGATAGATTTGTAATATTACCCTCAGAAAGTAATGAGCAAAATATTATAATGATAGATGATATTATTAGGTTTCATTTAAAAGATATTTTTAAAATATTTAATCCTAAATCTATTGATGCTAATATGGTAAAAGCAAGTAGAGACGCTGAGTTAGATTTTGATGATGATATCTCTAAAAGTTATTT
The DNA here is from genome assembly GCA_905479415.1 of uncultured Flavobacteriaceae bacterium. GTDB lineage: Bacteria > Bacteroidota > Bacteroidia > Flavobacteriales > Flavobacteriaceae > MAG-121220-bin8. The sequence goes on from CAJQMK010000075.1 coordinate 12,056, forward strand.
AGATAAAATTGCTCAAAGTGTTAAGGAAAGGTCTAGTGCTGATCCTGTACGTTTTGTTTATGACAGTGAAATTAAGTTAGAAACCTTGAACTTTTTATTGAACAAAATGGGTATCAACAATGAAACAGATAGTATTATCCCTGGAGGCAAATACCATAACAGAAGAGATTATATGGACTTTCCTAACCTTAATAATTCCTTAGTATATAAACCTTTGATTCCATTAAATGTAAAAGGATTTAGTCATAGTGATAATACTTTTGATCGATTAAAGGAAAAAGATTTTATGATACACACTCCTTATCATAAATTCACTTATTTAATTAGTTTTTTAATGAAATCTTCAATTGATCCAAAAGTCAAAAAGATTTCAATTACAATTTATAGGTTATCAAAATTATCTAAGGTTGCCAGTGCCTTAATTAATGCTGCTAGAAATGGTAAAAAAGTAGTTGTTCAAATCGAACTTCAAGCAAGGTTTGATGAATCAGCAAATATTAGATATGCTAAAGAAATGCAATCACAAGGAATTAAATTAATTTTTGGTTCTCCTAATTTAAAAGTACATAGTAAAATTTGTCTTATTGAAAGGTTAGAAAACGGTAATTTAAAAAAATATGGCTTCATTAGTACTGGAAACTTTAATGAATCTACAGCAAAGGTTTATACTGATTTAACTTTATTTACTTCAAATGATAAGATTTTAGAAGAAGTTTCAAATGTTTTTAACTTTTTCAATGCAAATTATAAAAAGTATGTTTTTAAAAACTTATTTGTATCGCCAATCAATACTGAAACTAAGATTAAAAAACTTATTAATAATGAAATTATAAATGCTAAAAACGGGAAAGAATCCTGGATTAAAATTAAGATTAATAATATAACGAGTCATAGTTTAATTCGTGCCTTATACGATGCTAGTAGGGCAGGAGTAAAAATACAAATGATAGTAAGAGGAATATGTTGTCTTATACCCGGTCATAAAAATATGAGTGAAAACATAGAAGTTATAAGTATAGTCGATAGATTTTTAGAGCACACTAGATTCATGATTTTTAGTAATAATGAAAATAATAAAGTTTTTATTTCATCTGCAGATTGGATGACAAGAAACCTTGACAACAGAGTTGAAGTCACTTGTCCCATTTTACAAGAAGATTTAAAAAAAGAAATTATAGATATTTTTAATATTTATTGGAGTGATAATATAAAAGCTAGACTTATAAATAATAATTCTAAATCCAGAATTACTAATAAAAAACGTTTCAACTCTCAAGAAAAAATGTATAATTATTATTTAAATAAAATTGAAGGACTTTAACAAAGTAATTAAATATGCTACAATTGATATAGGTTCTAATGCTATTAGACTTTTAATCTCTAATATTTATATTAATAATTCAGAGCACTTTTCTACAAAAAATTCATTGGTAAGGGTACCGATTAGATTGGGTCAAGATGCCTTCAAAAATGGAAAAATTTCCAAAAAAAATATTCAAAGGTTATTAGATTCAATGAAATCTTTTAAGCTTTTAATGAAAGTGCATGATGTTAATAAATATTTGGCCTATGCAACATCAGCTTTAAGAAGTTCGTCCAATGGCAAAAAAATAATTGATTTAGTTGAAAAAAAATGTAATATTAAAATTGAAATAATTAGTGGCCAAAAAGAAGCCAAATTAATTACTAATAATCCATCATTCTCAACTAAATCTAAAACTTTTTGTTTTATTGATGTAGGTGGTGGCAGTACTGAGCTTACGTTAATTAATAATAATAAGATAATAAACTCTAAGTCTTTTAAGATTGGTGGAGTTAGATTGATAAATAATTTAGTAAATAAATCCACTTGGGATAAATTTGAAAATTGGATTTTAAATAATTTATCTAATAAAAAAAATATTGAAGTAGTCGCTTTAGGTGGAAATATTAATAAAATATTTAAACTTTCTGGAAATAAAATTGGTAAACCACTTTCAATTAAATTAATTGATTCAACTATTAATGATTTAGAAAAAATGTCTTTTTTTAATAAAATGGTAACATTAAAACTAAATCCTGACAGAGTAGATGTTATAGTGCCAGCAGGGAAAATATACCAATTTGTTTTAAATAAATTAGATGTAAAAGAGATTACTGTTCCAAAAATTGGCCTTGCTGATGGAATGGTTCACGAATTAATAAATGAATTATAGATTAAGTTTAAATTCTTTTCTTAAATTTTCAATTCTTGGATTAATTTTTTTTAGTTTTTCATATTTTTCAAGAGGGGAGTAAATAAAAGTTTTTTCTTTTAATCTATTTACTTTTATATGAAGTTTGATGTTGCTATTTCTTAATTCGTTTTTTAAAAAACTTAAAAGCTCAATTTTATTTCTCTCCAGTTCAATTTTATTGGTTTCATTAGTAAGAGTGTATGTGATTTCATTATTTTCAAGAACTTCAGGCTCTGCTATAGCAAGGATACTAGCTAAGTTTTTTCTTCCTTTAGTTAATAATTTTTCATGAAATTTATTCCAAGATTTGTTTAGTGTAACTTGATTGAAACTTGAATCAAAATTTTTGGAAAGAGTTGTTGTTTTTTGTTTTGCAATATTTAAGTTTTCGATATCTTTTTTTGCTCGTAAACTTGAAATTGATAATCCTGATATGTTTTTTTTCTCTACTTTCTCTACTTTCTCTACTTTCTCTACTTTCTCTACTTTCTCTACTTTCTCTACTTTCTTAATTTCTTCAATTTTGACTTTATTGGATTCCTTTGTTTTCTTTTTATAAATTTCTTCTTTAGTTAAGATTTTTATTTTTTTTTTTAATTCAATACTTTCAATTGAACATAGTTTCATTAAGCAGATTTCAGTTAAAAGCCGTTGATTTTTACTGTTTTTGTATCTGTAGCTACAATCCTCAGTCAAATTAATTGCATTTAATATAAAGCTTGAATCTTTAATTTTAGCTTGATCAATATATTTAGTTTTTAAATTTTCATTTTGTTCTAGAAGAACTTGGCTCGCGCTGTTTTTAGATATTAATAAATCTCTAAAGTGAAGGCATAACCCATCAATGAAATGTTGACCATTAAAACCTTGTTCAATTACTTTGTTGAACAACAATAGACAATTAGTAATGTCATTTTTAATAATTAATTCAAATGTTTCAAAATAGACATCGTGATCTAAAATATTTAAATTTTTATAAGCTAATTCTTTAGTGATATTTCCATTTGTAAAATTTACTAATCTGTCAAAAATTGATAGAGCATCTCTTAAAGCACCATCACTTTTATTTGCAACTAAAAAAAGAGATTCATCATCAAATGAAATATTTTCTTTTTTTGCAATTTTTTCTAAATGACTTTTAATATCTGTAACACTAATTTTTTTAAAATCATAAATTTGACAACGTGATAAAATAGTTGGTATGACTTTGTGTTTTTCAGTTGTTGCTAATATGAATATTGCATATTTAGGAGGTTCCTCTAATGTTTTTAAAAAAGCATTAAAAGCTTGTCCTGAAAGCATGTGAACCTCATCAATGATATAAACCTTATAATTTCCAGTTTGCGGAGGTATTCTTACTTGATCTATTAAATTCCTAATGTCATCCACTCCATTGTTTGATGCTGCATCTAATTCAAATATATTGTATGAAAAATCACTGGATTTATTATCGTCGTTAATTTGTTTAGCGAGTATCCTTGCACAAGTAGTTTTACCAACTCCTCTTGGTCCACAGAACAACATTGCCTGCGGAAGCTGATTGTTTTGAATAGCATTTTCAAGAGTTTTAGTTATAGACTTTTGACCCACAACGGTTTCGAAAGTATTAGGTCTATATTTTAAAGCTGATACAACGTAATTTTCCATCTATACAAATATATAAATACACTAATAATATTATAATTTTTAAAACTTTAATAATTTTTTTTTATCAACATAATTTTAATCTACTTTTGCTGTAAGCAGGCCTTCTTATCGCTTTTATTTGTAAAAGAGGAAAGTCCGGACACCAAAGAGCATTATAGCGGGTAACACCCGTCACTATTTATAATAGAGGACAAGTGCAACAGAAAGTATGTACAGTTAGGCTGTAGTGAAACCAGGTAAACTCTATAAGGTGAAACGTCACGTATACCAACGCTTGAGAGCTGCTCGCTCAATGTTGGAGGGTGGGCGGTTTGAACAAAATAGTAATATTTTGTCTAGATAAATGATAAGACAAGACAGAATCCGGCTTATGGCCTGCTTTTTTATTTTAAATAACTTATACTATTAGGCCCCTCATTAAATATTAAGTCCATAATACTTAAATCATTTAAAAAACCATTTTTATTTGAAAAAACTTGTCTATATCTTATATTTTCTGAACTAGTACATCTTTTGTTTTCTATGTTTTTTCTTAAATCTAAACTGTTTTCGTACCAAATATTATAGCCTTTTGATAACTCCGATTTTATTTCAATTTCTATCCACTCAAAAATTAAATTAATAATATCAAAATTGAATTTTGTGAGGTCGGTATACTTTTTTAGATATATTTTCTCTAAAGAATCTTTATAAAATTCAAAAAAAGGAGACGAACTGTAAGCTGATTGTATTGATCTCCAATGATTTTTTTGCCATGCAATTGTATTATCAATTTTAGCTTCGAGCATTGAAAACTTAATTTTAGAATGTTTTACAGGAACGGTTAATTTTTGAAGCCCATTTGCTGAATGAATAAATGTTCTATTTCTGTAAGTTTGTTTAATATAATTTTGATGGACGTCCCACAAAATAGTGGAATTGATTATTTGTTTCCAACATGAAATTGGGCCAAAATAGGGTGGAACCATTATTTTTTGAACCATTGCGATTTCATTATTTTCTTCTTTTTTTTATTTCGGAATAGATTAAAACAATTAAGACACCAAATAAAAAATACCACCTATATGATTTTGGTTCACCCTCAAGATTTATTGTAGTAAAAACTCTATCCCAACGAACTTTCCAATTTTTAAATCCATCATTTATACCTTCAATACTAAACCAAATAAATACTGGTTTTCCAACTATGTGGTCCTCAGGTACAAACCCCCAACTTCTACTGTCTTCAGATCTATATCTATTATCTCCCATCATCCAGTAATAATCTTGTTTAAAAGTGTAGTTATTAGTCTCGACATTATTAATACTAATTATTCCGTTTTGGTCAAGTATTAATTCGTTTTTTTCATACTCTCTAATAATTTTTTTATAAATAGGGAGGTTGTTTTTATTTAATTCAACAGTTTTGTTTTTTGCTGGGATTATTATTGGTCCAAAATTATCTTCATTCCAGTTAAATCTTACATCGTTTGGAAAAAATGATGTATTGTAAGATTTTATTTCATTAAAAGTTCTTTTTAAACTATCTAATAATTTAGATTTTGATATTAAATCTACTTGCTTTTTAGTAAGAAAAAGATCACTTCTTTTGTCAGTAATTTCGGTCATTGAAATTCTTGAATTAAGCCTAACATCATATGGAATTCCTTTTGATTTAGTTAGTACTATGAAATTATCAGGACTGTTGTCTATAACCTGTAATAAATATGGTCTTATTTGTTGAAATTTGTATTGATTTATGTCCTGAATTTTAAATTTTCTTTGAATATCAGAAACTCCCAACTTTATTAAGTTTGATGCTGATACTCCTTTGGAATTATATGCACTGTATTTGAATATTGGTTTAGCTCTAAATGGCATAATACTTTCTTCACCGTTTATATGTATTATTCCATTTATTATTTCAAGAGTATCGGATGGAATTCCTACACATCTTTTTACATAATTTGATTTTTTATCAATTGGTTTTTTGACTCCTTTTTCACGAACAAAAAATTTTCTTACTGTATCTGCAGGCCAGCTGAACGACACTATCTCATTTCTTTTAATTTTTTGAAACCCAGGTAATCTAAAATATGGTATTTGAGGTTTATTTAAATATGATCTAATTCCAGTACCAATTATAGTGTCATGAACCATTGGAAACGATACTGCTGTTTGTGGAACTCTAGCTCCGTAATGAAACTTACTAACAAAAAGAAAATCACCAATTAAAATAGATTTCTCCAAAGATCCAGTTGGTACAATAAATGGTTGGATGAAATATGTATGAACTAAAGTTGCTAAAATTACTGCAAATATAATCGAGCTAAGCCACTCTCCAAATGCAGTTTTTGGATTTAAATCTCTATCAATTATGTACTTAGGTTTAGATGAATAATTAATTAAGTATAAGAAAAAACCAAAGGAAGCTAATGTAGCAATCGTATCTATTGTTGAGTTTTTTCCAAAGCTTCTAGCTGTTTCAACCCATATTACTGGAAAAATCAATAAATTAATTATGGGTAAGAATAATAAAATTACCCACCAGGTAGGTCTTTTTATTATTTTCATTAAAATGAAAGCATTAAATAATGGAATAAAAGCATAGAATCCTTTAAATCCTGATTTTATATACAGTTTCCACGTACCCAGTCCATGGATTAATTGAACTACTACAAAAAATAATAACCATTCAAAAATTGTCATATTTAAAATTTAAAGTTTGAATCTTTTATAACATCACTCATATTAAATACACCTTTTTTATTTAATATCCATTCTGCTGCTATAACAGCACCTAGTGCAAATCCTTTTCTGTTGTGAGCAGTGTGCTTAATTTCTATTGAATCAATTTCAGAATAATACTTTACAGTATGAGTTCCAGGGACATTATCCTCTCTTTTAGATATCATTTGTATAGCATCTTTTTTGTTTTTATCAAACGACCATTCTGAATATTTTGAGTTAATTATGGTTTGATCTGCCAAAGTAATAGCTGTTCCACTTGGTTTGTCTAGTTTTTGCTTATGATGAACTTCTTCAATATTAATATTATAATCTTTGTAATTACCAACAAGAGTCGCAAGCTTTTTATTAAGTTCAAAAAATAAGTTTACACCAAGACTGAAGTTTGACGAGTACATGAAACTTGTGTTTGTTTTTTTTGAATATTTAACAATTTCATTATAGTTTTCTAACCATCCTGTTGTACCACTTACAATTGGAACCGAACTATCAAGTGATAACTTTATATTTTTAATTGCTGAATCAGGTGTGCTAAAGTTTATTGCTACATCAGTGTTTGTCAGTTTATCAACTAAATCCTCTTTATCAATAATTTTGGAAATAGAATGACCTCTTTCTAAAGAAATTTTTTCAATTTCTTTACCCATTTTCCCATATCCAAGCAATGCTATTTTCATTTTTAAAAATTCAAATTTAATGATAATCCAATCGATTCGAAAGTTAACTCATCACCATGATTTAAATAAGGTTTTAAAGTCAAAGTTTCATTAACGTTATACTGTTTTAGATGAGAATCTATGTTGGCATCTAATATATTTAAAATATAAAAACCAACAATAAATACCATTGAAAGATCTCTGTTTTTTTTATGAAAATCAGCACCATCAAGTAGTCTATTATCATCAATTATTAAATCTTGATAGGGATCGTTCTTATAACCAGCTTTTCTGCTTTTGTAAGCATTTCTATAATCCCAATATTTTTTTTGATTAAAATCATAAGAATAAATGGATGTCCCAATAGCTGCATAAACAATTGGAATTTTCCAATATTTCTTGTTATAGCCTTGACCCAAACCAGGAAGAACAGCAGAGTAAAACGCAGCTTTTGATGGAGCAGATGGATCTAACTCATCAAAAACTATTTCTTTTTCTTGAGAGATAGCAGATATTGAGATTAAAGTTATTATAAATGATGTGAAGAATCTATTTATCACTTGTAAGCTTCTTTATTATTTTATTATATTCTTCAATGTTATTAAAAGAAATCAAAACCGAACCCTTATTTTTTGTTTTTAACGAGACTTTAACCCCCATTTTTAATTTTTGAGTCATCCTTTTAATATCATTTTCAAAAAAGTCTGTATTTATTACTTTTTTTATCTTTTTTGAAGATGATTCATTATTGGAAATTAGTTTTTCAGTTTGTCTAACTGAAAGAGACTCAGATAAAATCTTTTTATAGTATTTTAATTGTTTTTCTTTTTCTTCAATTGAAACGAGTGTTCTTCCATGACCCATAGAAATGAAACCATCTCTAATTCCTGTTTGAATTATTGGATCCAATTTTAAAAGACGTAAATAATTTGAAATGGTAGATCTTTTTTTACCAACCCTGACACTCATTTGATCTTGGGTTAACATTATTTCATCAATAAGTCTTTGGTAACATAAAGCAATTTCTATTGGGTCTAAATTCTCTCTTTGTATATTTTCAACTAAAGCCATTTCTAATGATTGTTGATCATTAGCAATTCTGATATACGCAGGAATAGATTTTATTTTTAAAAATGAAATTGCTCTAAACCTTCTTTCTCCAGAAATAATTTGATAGGATTTAAATCCAGTTTTTCTAACAGTTATTGGTTGTATTATTCCTAATTGTTCAATTGAATTAGCTAATTCAGATATTTTATCTTTTTCAAAATTTGTTCTCGGTTGAAATGGGTTAATTTTAATTTGATCAATGGGTAATTCAATAATATTCCCAATTAATTTATCTGCATTTGAATCTTGTGCTGAATTAATATCGTTTTCCTGATTTTCAAGTAGAGCTGAAAGTCCTCTACCAAGAGATTGTTTTTTATATGCTTTAGCCATTTTTATTATTGTTAATTAATTCATGGGCGAGTTTGATATAGTTTTTTGCTCCCTTACTAGTTGAATCGTAGTCGATTATGTTTTTTCCATAACTTGGAGCTTCTCCAAGTGTTACATTTCTTTGAATTATAGTTTTAAAAACCATATTGTGAAAGTGTTTTCTTACTTCTTCCACAACTTGATTTGAAAGTCTTAACCTTGAATCATACATAGTTAAGAGAAGACCTTCAATATTCAAATTCGGATTGTGAATCTTTTGAATACTTTTAATAGTATTTAATAATTTACCTAATCCCTCTAAAGCAAAATATTCACATTGAATAGGGATTATCACGGAGTTTGATGCTGTTAATGCGTTTAAAGTTATTAATCCAAGAGAAGGTGCACAGTCAATAATTATATAATCATAATCATCTTTAATTTTATTTAATGCTTTTTTTAACATAAACTCCCTGTCAGGATGATTAACTAGTTCAAGTTCAATAGCAACTAAATCAATATTTGAAGGTATGATGTCTAAATTTGGAGTATTAGATTTTAATATTATATTTTCTGCTTTTTCGGTATGTTCAAGTAACTGATAAGAAGAGTATTTATTTTTTTTTAAATCAATTCCAATTCCTGAAGTTGCATTTGCTTGTGGATCAAGATCTATTAAAAGAACTTTTTGCTCTAAGATTCCTAAGCAGGCAGAGAGATTAAGAGCTGTAGTTGTCTTACCAACTCCACCTTTTTGATTGGAAACTGAAATGATTTTACCCATCAATATATATTTATTCTAAAAATACAATTTTTTGAAATTTAAATATAGATCTAACAGGGGTTTTTGTTAACTAGTTTTTAATACTGTCCTTGAACTCAATTATGTAGATTTCTTCATCTTTCTTTTTCATAAAAAACTTTTCTCTTGCAAAAGCTTCATAGTTATCAGGATCTTTTAAATCGTCTATCAATTTTTGATCATTTTCAATTTCTTTTTTTAATTTTTCTTTCTTGATAACTAAATCATTAATTTCTGAATTAAGAGTGCTATGAAATAGATAGGAGTTTGTATCAATAAATAGCATCCAAACAAAAAAGAACAAACTAACAACTATGTAAAAATTTGTAAAAATTTTAAAATATCGATTTGATTTTAATTTTTTTATAAAAATTTTAAATGAATTCATTTATCAAATTTATTATTTCGTTGATTGATTTTTGATTACTATTTATAACTGTATTTGCTTTTTTTCTAGAGGGATAAATAAATTTTTTATACATTGGTTCACACATTTCATTAAATCTATTTATGACCTCTTTTTCTGTCCTTCCTCTTTCTTTTATATCTCGTTTTATTCTTCGTTTAAGCCTAGTTTGAGAATCTAAATTTAAAAATAATCCAAAATCAATAAGATTTATTAATTCGTCATTGCAAAAAATATGAAGACCCTCCAAAATAATTATTCTTTTTGGTTTTAAAAGTTTATTTTTTTTTAATCTTTTATGACTCTTATAAGAATAAATAGGTTCTTTTATGCTCTTGTTTTTTATTAGTTCATTTAAGTGCTTAATCAGTAGTGTAAAGTCTATGGAATTTGGATGGTCAAAATTAATTACAGCCCTTTTATTAAAACTTAGTTTAGAATGATCTTTATAATATGAGTCCGTATTAATTTTGATAACACCTTTATCTTTATAAAACTCTTTAATTTTTTGAGAAATTGTTGATTTTCCAGAACATGTTCCACCACAAATTCCAATAATAATAACTTTATTATCTTCAAACTTCATCAACTTCTTTTTCAGTTACTAGTTTTTCAGTTTTGTTTCCCCAACTGTTTAAGATGTAATTCATTATTTCAGCAATTTCCTGATTGTCTAGGCCCATTTTTTCCATATTTAAGTTGTAATCAACACCATTTACAACAATTGGCCCTGAAAGTCCATATTTAATTGCTTTTATTGATTCTAAGCGTTTGTTTAATAAATAATCTGCATTAGCTAATGGTGGATATGCTCCTTTAACCCCTTTTCCGTCAGTCATGTGACATCTCATACAAAAATCCTCGTACAATTCTTTGCCAATTGAATGGTTATTATTTTCAGATAATTTTAAACTATTTTTTTTTTTTTTTGAAGGTACTATTTTGTAGACTCCTTTGTTTTCGATTGAAACATAAATATAACCATCAGGACCTTGTTTTACATCTCTTGGTCGACCAAGTTTATCACCTATTTTTGATCTGCTAATAACTTTGTTGTCTTTTAAACCAAGTCGCTCAACATATTTAAATACCAATGCACCTGCCAATAAACTTCCTTTCCAGTTTGGGTATATTTCACTGGAAATAAACTCGAACGAACTTGGTGCTATTGATGGTAGCCAATAATATAACGGTTGTTCCATATTTGGAAGACTTTTATCTTTTGTTATTGTTGTTCCACTGTAATTTATTCCATAAGTTATTTTAGGCCATCCATAGTTTTTTCCTTTTTTAATTATATTAATCTCATCTCCTCCTC
>CAJQMK010000076.1 GCA_905479415.1 uncultured Flavobacteriaceae bacterium
CTAGAAATGAAAGCACTATTCCCTAAAATCATTCCTTGATTAATTAATTTTTTAGCATAATCCTTCACAGGAACCAAATCCAAATCGTATAAAAAATATTGCCAAAATCTTGAATATAATAAATGTCCAGTAGCGTGTTCACTTCCACCAATATAGACATCAACTTCTTTCCAATAGTCTAGAGATTCTTTTGATGCAAATTCTTGATTGTTATTTGAGTCCATGTATCTATTAAAATACCACGAACTTCCTGCCCAACCTGGCATTGTATTAAGCTCTAATCTAAAAACAGACTTGTTATCAATTAAAGAATTAGCAACAACTTTATTATTGATAGTGTCCCATGCCCATTCTTTTGAATTACCCAGCGGAGGTTTGCCATCTTCAGTTGGTAAATACTTGTCTACATCAGGAAGAGCTACAGGCAGATGTTTCTGATCGATCATTACAGGTGAATTACCCTTGTAATAAACAGGAAAAGGCTCTCCCCAATACCTTTGTCTACTAAAAACAGCGTCTCTTAGTTTATAATTAATCTTACGAACTCCTTTGTTAATCTCCTGTAATTTATTAGTTGCTAAATTTAAACCATCCTTAAAATTTAAACCATCTAAGTCTTCTGAATTAGTAAGAACAAAATCTTCTTTACTTTGAAATGCTTCTTTTGAAATATCCTTGTCTAGAAAAATATTTTTTATGGGAATATTAAAAAATTTAGCAAAATTATAATCTCTTTGATCTCCACATGGAACTGCCATAACAGCTCCTGTTCCATATCCAGCTAAAACATAATCAGAAATCCATATCTCAAGTTTCTCATTATTTAAGGGATGAATGGCGTAAGCCCCAGTGAAAACTCCACTAATTGACTTAACATCTGACATTCTTTCTCTTTCGGTTTTTTTAGCTGATTTTTCAATATAATTTTTAACAGATTCTAAATTCTCATCTTTTGTTATATGCTTAACAAAAGGATGTTCAGGAGCTAAAGTCATAAATGAAACTCCATATATTGTATCTACTCTTGTTGTAAAAACTTCGATTTGTTTATCAAAATTTTCAACATCAAAACTGACCATCGCACCTTCAGATTTACCAATCCAATTTCTTTGCATCTCTTTTAATGGTTCAGGCCAATCTATATCATTTAGTCCATTCAATAACCTTTCAGAATAAGCGGAAATCCTAATACTCCATTGAGTCATTTTTTTTCTTAATACTTCATGACCTCCTCTTTCAGAAAGTCCATCAATTATTTCATCATTAGCTAGGACAGTTCCTAGTTTTGGGCACCAGTTTACATCTATTTCAGACAAATAAGCCAACCTATAGTTTAATAATATTTCTTCTTTTTTATCTAAGCTATAGGAATTCCAGTCTTTAGATTCAAAAGTTTTGATAACATCACTTTGAGATGCATTAATCTTGGAATTACCATTTGACTCAAAAATTGAAATTAATTCTTTTATGTCTTTTGACTTATTATTATCAATGTCGTACCAAGAATTAAAAAGTTTTATGAACATCGATTGAGTCCACTTGTAATAGTTTTTACTTGAAGTTCTTATTTCTCTAGACCAGTCAAACGAAAACCCTAAGCGATCTAATTGCTCTCGATATCTTGAAATATTTTCATTTGTAGTTTGCAAAGGGTGTCTACCAGTTTGAATAGCATATTGTTCTGCTGGAAGTCCAAAAGAGTCATACCCTTGAGGATGTAGCACATTAAATCCTTTCAAGCGTTTATATCTTGAATAAATATCACTAGCAATATATCCAAGTGGATGACCTACATGAAGTCCAGCACCAGAGGGATATGGAAACATATCTAATACGTAAAACTTTGGAAGTGTACTGTTATTTTCAGCTTTGAAAGTATTATTTTCAGCCCAAAATTTTTGCCATTTATTTTCAATGTCTTTGAAGTTGTACAACATACCTATATTAAAAGAAACAAAAATACATTTATTGTACGAATAGGAAAAGTTTAAATCACAGAACCTGATGAATTAAAAAGGTTTAGTATTTTTACAAAAACATAATATAATTTTAATTGGCTATTTCTAAAAACAAAAGACTTCTATCATCTTACTTTTCAGTAATCTTAAGTGTTTCTATTGTTTTATTTATGATGGGTGCTTTTTTTATAATAGCGTTCAACGCTAAAAAAATATCTGATGATTTTAAGGAAAAAATTCCTATTACCATCTATTTAAAAAATAATGCAAAAAAAATTGAAACAGAACAGCTGATCAAAAAATTAAATCTAAAAGATTACACTAATTCAATTAGCTATATATCAAAAGAAAAGGGAGCTGAAATGTTGATAAACGAAATAGGTGAAGACTTTATTGAGTTTTATGGAACAAATCCACTTTTAAATTCTATTGATGTATTTCTCAAATCAGAATTCGTGACAACTATAGTGTTTGACGAAATAACAAACGAACTAAACAACACGGACTTTATAGATGAAATTATATTCGATGCTCCATTAATATCACTGATTAACGATAATATTAATAAAATTAAATATTGGATTTTAGGTATTGCTTTATTTTTTCTAAGTATTTCAATTGTTGTAATTAATAGTTCTATTCGACTTTCAATATATTCAAACAGAATAAATATTAAAACCATGCAAATGGTTGGAGCAACAAGGAGGTTTATAAGAAAGCCTTTTATTAACACACATGTTAAATTAGGTTTAATCGGTTCTGTAATAGCTGCTATTATGTTAAGTTTATCTTTATATTATATTCAAAATTATTTTGAATACTTCAATTTTGAGTCGGAGATTCCATTGATTGTGTCAATGTTTGTTGCAATTTCAGTTTTTAGTGTAATAATTACCTATTTATGTACTTATTTTGCTACACAAAAATTTTTAAAAATTAAAATAGAACAACTTTACTAATGAAAAAATCAAATAAAAAAACATTTGTATTTGGGAAGAAAAATTATATCACTATGATCATTGGATTGGTATTCATTACACTTGGTTTTATTCTTATGTCTGGTGGCGGAAGTGAGGATCCTAATATTTTTAATCCTGAAATATATAATTTTAGAAGAATTAAACTAGCCCCTACTTTAGTTTTAATTGGTTTTGGAATTCAGGTTTATGCAATTTTACTTAATCCCAATAAAAAATAAATGGATTATTTTGAATCGATTATTCTTGGTATTGTCCAAGGGTTGACGGAATTTCTTCCTATATCTTCAAGTGGACATTTAGAAATTTCAAAAGCAATTTTAGGTAATGATTTTTCAAATAAAGAAAGTTTACTCTTTACAATCGTTTTACATTTTGCTACTGCTCTTAGTACAATCGTGTTTTTTAGAAAAGATATCACTGAAATTATTTTAGGCTTATTTGATAAAAAAAATAAAGAATCCTCTAAATTTTCAATTTCTATAATTATATCAATGATTCCTGCGGTACTTATTGGTCTTTTTTTTGAAGAAACGATCAATTCTTTTTTTAATGGAAATTTACTTTTAGTCGCTGTAATGCTATACGTGACTTCTGTTTTATTATACTTGTCAGATGTTATAAAGCTCGATAAAAAAGAGATTAGTTATAAAAATAGTTTTATAATTGGTTTAGCTCAAGCTATTGCAATTCTCCCAGGAATATCTAGAAGCGGAGCTACTATTGCAACAGCAGTAGTTATTGGAATAGATAGAGAAAAAGCTGCTAGGTTTTCATTTATAATGGTTATCCCATTAATTTTTGGCAGTATGGCCAAATCGATTATTGATAATGGAATTATATTTGAAAATTTTAATTTATTATCAGTTTTACTCGGCTTTATCTCAGCTTTTATAACAGGTCTTTTAGCGTGTAAATGGATGATTTCTTTAGTAAAAAAAAGTAAATTATATTATTTTTCTATTTACTGTTTTATAGTTGGATCTGTTATTATTTTTTATTCTTTAAAAAATGGAATTTAACAGAGAATCGTTTTTCGAGGGTGAAATTCTATTAATTAACAAACCATTAAACTGGACATCATTTCAAGTCGTAAATAAAATTAGATGGTTAATTAAGTCTCGATTTAATATTAAAAAAATAAAAGTTGGTCACGCCGGTACTTTAGATCCTTTAGCTGAGGGGTTACTTATAATTTGCACAGGAAAAATGACTAAAAAAATTCATCAGTTTCAAAATTTAGATAAAATATATACAGGTAAATTCTTTTTAGGAGCTACTACACCTTCTTTTGATTTAGAAACAGAAATTAATTCAAAAAAATCAATTAAAAATATAACTGAAAAATTAATTTCAAAAACTTTAAAGAGTTTCAAGGGAAAAATAACTCAAACCCCACCAATATTTTCGGCAATAAAGCATAATGGAAAAAAACTATATGAATTTGCTCGTAAAGGAGAAACCGTAAAAATCAAGGAAAGAGAAGTTTTAATTTCTGAATTTTTAATAACAAAATACCAGCTTCCTGAATTAGATTTTCTTGTGCATTGTAGTAAAGGGACCTATATAAGATCATTAGCTAATGATTTTGGAAAGGAATTAGAATGTGGAGCCTATCTATCAAAATTAACCAGAACCGCTATTGGAAGTCATCTTTTAGAAGATTCTATTTCAATTGAAGATTTTGAAAACAATCTAGGTCAAATAGTTTAAAAACTGTTTCCTGCTTATTTCTTCAGCACCTAAAGATTTTAGGTGAGCACTTGGGACTTGACAATCAATCAATTTATACCCGTTTTTATTTAATTCTTTAATTAAATGAATAAAACCAATTTTACTTGCATTATTCTCTTTACTAAACATACTTTCTCCGCAAAAAATATCACCTAAATCAATTCCATATAGCCCACCAACTAATTCAAAATCTTTCCATACTTCTACTGAAAATGCATGACCCTCTTTATGTAATAGATTATAAGCTTTTTTTAAACCATCAGTGATCCATGTACCGTTTTGACCAAATCTTTTAACTTTTGCACAACAATCAACAACTTCATCAAACGATTGATTAAATGTAACTTTAAAACAATCGTCTTTTAAAATCTTTTTAGTTGATTTAGAAATTTTTAGCTTTTCTGGAAATAAAACCATTCTTGGATCTGGACTCCACCAAACTAAATAATCATCACTTTCAAACCAGGGGAAAATTCCTTGCTTGTAGGCTTTTAATATTCTTTTAGGGTTTAAATCTCCTCCAATAGCGACGACACCATCATTATTTGCAGTTAAAGCTGATGGGAATATATGTTCACTATTTAATTGATGCATTTATTTATTAAAAAGGCAAATCGTCAGGCTCGTTATCACTTATATTGTCTGCTGGTTCAAAAGCATCTGCTGGAGGAACAGGCGGAATATTTGATTCTGAATCATCAGAGGTTAATTTTTCGATTCTCCATCCTTGAATTGAGTTAAAATACTTTACCTCTCCTTGTGGACTTTCCCATTCTCTTCCTCTTAAATTAATATCAACTTTTACTGAATCACTAACTTTATAAGAGTTTAAAATATCACATTTATCTTGAATAAATTCAATTAAAAGATCTTGTGGGTATTGTTCTTCTGTCGTTACAACTAATTCTCTTTTTCTAAAACCGTTACTTCCGTATTCTTTTGTTTCATTAATTAGTTTGATTTTTCCTGTAATATCCATTTTATAAATTATTTTTTTACAAAATTAAAGAATTTTTAGTCCTTATTTTAAGTAAATAAAAGATTTATAATCAATAATATTAACAACTTGAACAAATAAGAAAAAAACAAACTTTCTACAAGAATGATTTAATCGATTTAGCTAGATCCTTAAAATCTTTGTCAGACATTTTAATTTTCTTTTTAAAGGTAATATCCTCCATTGAACTTAATGGGACTAAGTGAACATGTGCATGAGGAACTTCTAATCCAATTACAGAAATACCTATTCTCTTACAAGCAACCGCTTTTTTAAGGGCTTTTGCAATTTTGTTAGAAAAATTCATCAAATCTTGATAATCTTTGTTCTCTAAATCAAAAATAAGATCAATCTCTTTTTTAGGTATACAAAGTGTATGACCAGCTGAGTTAGGATTGATATCTAAAAAGGCAAAACAATTGTCAGTTTCTGCTATTTTATAACAAGGAATTTCTCCGTTTATAATTTGAGTAAAAATTGAATTCAAAATTTATCTTTCTATGGAAATGATTTCAAATTTAAGAGTGCCACTTGGAACTGTAACTTCAGCAATTTCACCTATTTTTTTACCTAAAAGACCTTTGCCTATAGGTGAACTAACAGAAATTTTTCCTGATTTTAAATCAGCTTCACTTTCAGCAACCAATGTGTAATTTAATTGCATCTGATTGTTTAAGTTTTTAATAGTCACCTTGGAAAGTACTAAAACTTTGCTAAGATCCAATTGAGATTCATCTATTAATCTAGCATTAGATAAGACAGCTTCTAATTTAGAAATTTTCATCTCTAACATTCCTTGCGCCTCTTTTGCTGCATCATATTCTGCATTTTCACTCAAGTCACCTTTATCTCTGGCTTCACCAATAGCATTTGAGGCTTTTGGTCGTTCTATATCTTTTAGATGATTTAATTCATCTTTGAGTTTTTTTAAACCCTCTTTCGTGTAATAAGAAACATCACTCATAATCATTATTTTAAAACAAAAAATCCCTATTAATATGGGATATTAGGTAAATATACGAAATTATTAAATCTATAAATTTTTAACTAAATTCATAAAATTATGAATTACATGAAACACGTATTAATTTTGATTGTTATTTTAATATGTTCATGTTCAAAAAATGAAATAAACAGAAACCCATATCTTCAAAATATTAGTTTTGAAAAAACAATAAATCTCAATTTACCACAATACGACGATTTAAATTATAACGGAGGGGCTGTCTATTTAAACTCTGGAGGGATAAAGGGGTTAATCTTATTCAATTTTAGTAACCAGATATTTGCCTGGGAAGCAAGTTGCCCTAATCAGTACCCTTCATCATGTTCAACTATGAAAATAGACGGAGTACAAACAGTTTGTAATTGTGATGATTATAAATACAGTTTAGCAACTGGACAATTGCTTTCAAGCTCAGAAACAAATTCCTACCCTATGAAATTATATTTTTCTGAAAAAAATGGTAATTCAGTCCGAATATCGAACTGAATTACCAAATAATATTAAAATTTATAGTTAAGACCAAAAGAGATGTTTCTTCCCATTTCGTGGATACCCATCTTTTTAAATCTTGACAAATGATCGTAGTATTCTGTATCTAATAAATTATTAATTGACCAGACAAAACCTAAATTATTGTTAGTAAGGTTAAATTCATGACTACCTGAAAGATTCATTAGAAAGTATGAATCTGTTTCAGTTTCAAACTGTCCAACATTATTTTGTTTTCCTTTAGAAATGATACTAACCTTAAAGTTGTTGCTATCAAAATCTAAATTAAACGCATGTTTGAAAGTAAAAGGCGAAATAAATGGCAAGTAACCACCCTCTGCTTTTTCTCCCGATACATACTCAAAAGAGGTTTTATAAGAAAGCCAATCTAATGATGTAGATTTAGAAAAATAAAGTTCACCACCCATTAAAGAAGCATCAGCTTGAGAATAATTATAAACAGGCATAGAGCTCATTGTTTGTCCCGTTGGCTCTAAATAGATATAGTCTTGAACAGAATTATAGAAAACATCTAAACCAAAACTGGAATCTGAACCAAAAGAGGATATAGAAATTTCAGTTTGAAAGTTTTTCTCCTCGTTTAAATTTCTGTCACCTATTTCATATTGAGCAGTTCCGTGATGAACTCCATCTGAAAATAACTCTGAAAGATTAGGTGCTCTATAACCATTTGAAAAGTTAAGTCTAAAAATTTTATTAGTTGAAAAATCTCTTTTAAATCCTAAAGAAGCATTTAAACTATTATAATTCTTGTCAAAATCAGATGTAGTTATCTTTCTATTATCAGTTCTTAAACCAATTAAAACATCCCATTTTGAAGCGTGTATATGAGATAAAGCATAAACACCAAAATCTCTTTTATCAGCATCAGGTATTAATTCTTCCTCTCCATAATTAGTATTAGTTTGCGACAAAATATTAGTTCCGAAAACTAATTCAAGTTTTTCAGATTTTGGAAAAATATATTTTAAATCAAAAGTTGTCGTTTCTAAATCCATATTTAATGCTGGTCCCTCTCCATGTTCGTCGTGATC
>CAJQMK010000077.1 GCA_905479415.1 uncultured Flavobacteriaceae bacterium
AGTCTCTATAAATAGAGACTTTTGTGGTACCTCCAGGAATCGAACCAGGGACACAAGGATTTTCAGTCCTTTGCTCTACCAACTGAGCTAAGGTACCATTGCTTTTTTTTTGCAAGAGCAAATATAAATTCTTTTATTAGAGAAGCAAAAAATCATTAAATAAATCTTCTTTATTTTTAGACTTAAATACAAATAAATTGAATTTAGTAGTAGATATAGGGAATTCCTCGCTTAAAGTCGCGATCTTTGATAAAAAATTAATGACAAGTAAATTCATTTACACCAATCAATCATTAAATATTTTTTCAGACCTTTTCAAAAATAACGTTATTGATAATTGTCTTATATCTAATGTTTCAACTATTGATAAAAATATTTTAGATTTTTTAAAAATCAATTCTAATTTATTTTCTATAAATGAATCTATTAATTTACCATTCATTAATTTATACAAAACTAAAAACACACTAGGTCATGATCGAATAGCACTTGTAAGTGCAGCAGCAATTGATTTTCCAGATCAAAACATATTAATTATTGATACAGGAACTTGTATTACGTATGATTTTAAAAACAGTGAAAACGAGTATTTAGGAGGTGGAATTTCACCTGGAATTCAAATGAGATTTAAATCATTAAATTCGCAAACATCTAAACTTCCTTTGTCAACAATTAATCTAGACTATAAATTAATTGGTGATGATACAAATAGTTCAATCAACTCAGGTGTTGTACACGGGGTTATCTCAGAAATTAATGGTATAATTAATCAGTATCAAGAAAGGTTTAAAAACATTAAGATAATTTTAACAGGAGGTGATTCTAATTTTTTGCTCAAGAAGATAAAAAATACCATCTTTGCTGATCAAAATTTCCTTCTTAAAGGATTAAACTATCTTTTAGAGGATAATATTAAATAATGAAAAAACTTTTATATACTATTTTATTTTTAGTTATCACCTTAAATACTTATTCTCAATCGGGTACTTCATCGCCCTATTCTTTTTATGGGGTTGGTACTAGTACTTTTAAAGGTTCTATTGATAACAGATCAATGGGCGGATTAAGTGTTTATTCAGATAGTATTAATTTAAATTTAACAAATCCTGCTTCTTTATCTGAATTAAAGAGAGTTAATTATTCGCTAGGAATAACTTATGACAATTTAACTTTTAAGTCTGAAAATGCTAATGAGAACTCAAACAGCTCTAATGTTAATTATTTAGCCGTTGCAATACCAACTAAACACTTTACATTTGCTTTTGGTGTAATCCCACAAACTTCAGTAGGTTATCTTTTAGAAAGTACAGATGAGACTGTTATTCCAAATGTTATAGATAGATACAGAGGAGAGGGTGGTGTTAATACTGCTTTTTTATCTTTTGGTTTCAAACTTTTTAATAAGATAAGCGTTGGACTAACAACTAATTATGAATTCGGAAATTTAAATCATATAACTACTCGATTTTTAGAAGATGTTGAGTTAGCTACCAGACTTGAGAGTAATTCATCTTTAAGTGGTTTAAATAATGTTTATTCTCTAATGTACAGAGAAAAAATTTCAAATAAATTAACATTACATGCCACATATGTATCTAGTCAAAAATTTGAGTTGACCTCTAACAATACTCAAACTTTATCTACATATTCATTAACCAATCAGTATGGTGGTGATGAAGAACAAATAGATTTAGGTGCATTGAATTTAGAAAAAACAGAAATTACAGTTCCTAAATTTCAAACATTTGGACTAGGATTTGGAGTCGATACTAAATGGTTTTTAGGAGCTGAGTATAAGTTAGTTGAAGGAGGAGGATTAAACAATAAATTATTTGATCTTGATAATGTTGAATTTAAAAAAGGTTCTAAATTATCAATGGGCGGTTTTTATATACCTAAATATGATTCTTTTACCAGTTTTTTCAGTAGACTTGTTTACAGAGGAGGTTTTAGAATTGAAGACTCAGGTCTTCACATAGACAATCAGTCAATTAAAGAGGTCGGGTTTAATTTTGGATTCGGAATCCCTTTTCAAGGATTTTCAAGTATTAATTTGGGATTTGAAGTTGGTAAAAGAGGAACTACAAACGCAGGTTTAATTCAAGAAAACTTTTTTAGTGTTAGACTGGGTATGTCTTTAAGTGATCTTTGGTTTGTAAAAAACAAATACAATTAATAAATTGGGCATCGTTTTTGATTTCATCAATAATATGTAATAAAACACAATGAAAAAAGTTATATTTTTTAGTCTTATATTCTTAATTTCTTTAACTACTTTTTCTCAGTCAAAAGAAGAATGTTTTTCAAACCTTTCAATTTTCGCAGAGTATGCTAAAGTTAAAAACTACAAAGAAGCATATCAGCCTTGGCTAGACTTAAAAAGTGAGTGTCCTGATATAAATTCTGCAGTTTATGTTTTAGGTGAAAGAATGCTGAAATCTTTTATAAAAACATCTGATGGTGATGTTAAACAAAAATATAAAAATGATTTAGTTAATCTATACGGTGAATGGTTAACCTATTTTCCTAAAAATAAAAGAGGAGTGAGTGAGGTTGGTAAGATTCTAGCTATAAAAGCTCAAACTATGATTGATTACAAATTGGCTGAGGATAGTGAGATATTTGAAATATACGACCAGGCATTTAAAAAAGACTCGAAAAGTTTTAAATCTCCAAAAGGTTTATACAATTATTTTAAAATATACTTTAGACTATACAAAGATGGTAATAATGATGTATCCTTAGAGCAGGTTTTTGATAAGTATGAAGAATTAACTGAAAAATTTGAGTTTGAGATGGGAGCTTATACATCTAAGTTGGATAAACTATTACAAAAAGAAAATAATAGTGATCCATTAACATCTAGAGAGGTTAGAAACAAGAAGGTTTATGAAGTTAATATGGTTGCTTGTAATACTTATTTAAACAATCTTAATGCTATAATTGCAAAGGAATCTACCTGTGAAAACTTAATTCCATTATACAGAAAAAACTTTGATAAATTTAAGTCTGATTCAGTTTGGCTAAACAGAGCTGCTAGTAGAATGGATAGTAAAGATTGCTCAGATGACCCATTATTCGTTGAGCTTGTTGAAGCTTTACACGAATTAAATCCTTCTGCAAATTCAGCATATTATTTAGGGTTGTTAAATGATAAAAAAGGAGATACTAAATTAGCAATACAATACTACAATGAATCTATTGATTTAGAAACTGACAATTTGAAGAAAGCTAAAACACTTTATAAAATTGCAATTAAGTTCAAGAAATCTGGACAATTCTCAAAATCTAGAACATATGCTAATAAAGCTTTAGTATTTCAACCTTCCATGGGAAGAGCATATTTGCTTATTGCTAATTTGTATGCTAGTAGTGCAAATAATTGTGGTAAAACTCAGTTCGAAAAAAGGTCCATTTATTGGCTTGCTTTGAAAGAAGCAAAAAAAGCAGCTTCTGTCGATGCCTCTGTAAGAAAACTTGCTAATAAAACAGCTATAAGCTATGAGGGAAGAGCACCATCTAAAACTGATATTTTTAGTGAAGCAATGAGTGGTAAAACAATTTCTTTTAAATGTTGGATAGGTAAATCAGTTACCGTACCTTCATTGAACTGATGAATTTTTTAAGATTTTTAGTATTTTTTTTTCTTTTTTCGTGTGAAGATAATTTTCAAGAAATACAAAACATAAATAGCAAAAACACTTTACCCGTAGGTATTACTGAAAATTTAAAATTAATATATACTGATTCTGCAAAAGTTAAAGCTATTCTTTACTCTAGCTTAAACAAAGATTTTACCAATAAAATTTTTCCTTATTCAGAATTTCCAAATGGAATTAAAATAACATTTTTTGATAAAGATAATAATGAAACAAATGTTATTTCTGATTATGCAATAATGTATAGTAAAACTAATATTGTTGACATGAAAGGAAATGTAATTATTAATAATTATGACGGTTCTGAACTCAAAACAAGTCAATTGTTTTGGGATCCTGACCAAGAATGGTTGTTCACAGAAAAAAAATTTACATTTAAAAATATTGATTATGATATTGCAGCTACAAGATTAGATGCTAATAGATCATTTACTATATTTAACACAGGAAAACTCGACGGTAAAGTATTAGTTGAAGATAATTAATGAATTTATGAACAATTACAGAAGAATTTCAGAATACATATATTTAGTCATTTCCTTTGTTTCAATATTTGAATATTTTTTTGGTGACAATTCATCTCAAAAAAGCAATATTTTTTTAATATTGGCTATATTTTCATTTGGAATGTTTTTGTTTCGCAGACACTACAGAATTAAATTTAAAAACAGAAGAAAATAGATTTAATGGATAATCATTTTTTAGTTATTCTTATTTCTATTGTTTTTTCAGGCTTTTTCTCCGGCATGGAGATTGCATTTGTTTCAACCAACAAAATTTTTTTAGAAATAGAAAAAAAACAAAAAGGTTTAGTTTCTTTTTTTATTAAAAAAATCACCATAAATCCCTCAAAATTTATTACCACAATGTTACTTGGTAATAATATTGCTTTAGTTATTTACGGTATATACTCAGGAAGGTTAATTATTAATGTTTTTTTTCCTGAACTTATTAATGAAACTTCAATTGATTTTAAATATATCTTTTATCAAACATTGATTTCTACTCTTGTTATTTTAATAACTGCTGAATTTTTGCCTAAAGTTTTTTTTCAAATTTACGCCAATAGACTTTTTAAATTATTTTCTTTTCCAGCTTTTATTTTTTATTATTTATTCTCACCATTAACCTTTGTATTTAATTCGATTTCTGATTGTGTTTTAAATAAGTATTTTAAAACTAAAAAAGATGAATTAAAAATGGTATTTAGTAAAGATGAGTTGGGAGATTATATTAATCAAGAGATAGGTGCTGATAATGAAATGGAGTTAGATTCAGAAATTCAAATTTTTCAAAAAGCTTTAGAATTTTCTAAGGTAAGAGCTAGAGAAATAATGATTCCTAGAGCTGAAATAGTTTCGGTTGACAGGTACGTAACTCCTTCAAAATTGAAAGAAATTTTTATTAACACAGGCCTTTCAAAAATATTAGTTCATCAAGAAAATATTGATAACATTGTTGGTTATATAAGTATTCAACATATGTTTAAGGATTTTAAAAAATTTAAATCACTAATAATTTCGATTGAATTTGTGCCTGAATCTATGTTTATTAATGACTTATTAAATCTTTTAACTAAAAAACGAAAGAGTGTCGCGGTTGTTATTGATGAATACGGAGGAACGTCTGGCATTATAACTGTTGAAGATATAATTGAAGAACTAGTTGGTGAAATTGAGGATGAACATGATTCTCCAAAACATCTAGAAAAAAAATTAGGAAATAATTACTTTAGATTATCAGCAAGGGTGGAAATTGATTATTTAAATAAAAAATTTAAACTAAATATTCCTGTAAGTGAACAATATGAAACTTTGGGTGGATTTATTATTAGTTTGAATGAGAAAATCCCCGAAAATGATGATAAAATATTTTACAATAACTTGATGTTTAAAATCATTAATGTGTCAAGCTCAAAAATTGAGATTGTTGAATTAATTATTGAAGATTAATTTTAAGAGTTTAACTTTTTTTAATTCCTAAGTATATTGTATTTTCGTTTGCTACAAAAAAATAAATTATGGCTATTCTAGGACAAATTCGATCTAAATCTATTTTTTTAATTATTGTGATAGGTTTAGCTCTGTTTGCATTTGTAATTTCTGGTGTTTTTGACGGTAAAGGTTATCAAGCTCAACAACCAGTAGGTGTTATTAATGGTGAGGAGGTATTAATAGAAGACTTTAGAGGACAAGTTGACTTTTTAGAAAGAAACTACAATCAACAGGGAATGATTGCTGTAAATAATGTTTGGAATCAAAGGTTAAGATCTGAAATTTTAAGACAACAATTTGAAATTTCTGGAATTCAATCTGGTAAAGATCATTTGCAAAATATTTTAAAAAACAACCCTACTTTTAATTCAGATCCGCAATTTTTGAATGAAGCTGGAATGTTCGATATAGATAAATTTAAAACTTTAATTATTGAACTAAAGACAACAAATCCAGAAGCTTACGAGCAATGGAAAAGTCAAGAAAAGATTTTCGAATCTCAATCTAATGAACAGATATATTTAAACTTAGTTAATGCTGGTGTTAATTACACTCAAGCAGACGGTAAATTTGAATATACATTACAAAATGACAATGTAGACATTGAGTACATTCAAATTCCTTATTCGTCTGTTGAAGACTCATTAATCTCTTATTCAGAATCTGACTTAAAAAAATATATTAATAATAATGAAGATGAATTTAAAGTAAATTCTTCTCGTGACATTGAGTATGTTATTTTTGAAGAAAAACCTTCTTTTGAAGATGAAAAAGCTGTAAAAAATCGTTTAAGTAAATTTTTAAAAGAGTCAAAAGAATTTAATCAGGTGTCAAAATTGGAAGAGATTACCCCAAGTTTAACAACTGCTAAAAATATTAAAGAGTTTATTAATGAATATTCCGAGTCTAGTTTTGATTCAATTTATTTACCAAAAGGCTCTCTTCCAGCTGATCATGCAAATTTGCTTTTTAATTTAAATATTGATCAAACGTATGGACCCTACCTTGACGGAGGGTATTTTAAAATTTCTAGAATGTTGGATAAAAAAACAGGAGGATCTGTCAGAGCTAGTCATATCCTTGTTGCATATAAAGGATCTAAAAACGCCAATCCTAATGTTTCAAGATCTAAGAATGAAGCTAAAAAAGAAGCTAATAATATTTTAAGAAAAATAAGAAAATCCCCAAAAAGTTTTACTGAATTAGCCTTTGAGTTTTCTGATGGACCATCAAAGTCTAGAGGTGGAGATCTAGGGTTTGTTCAAGATGGTAATATGGTTAAGCCTTTCAATGATTTTATTTTTTCAAAAAGAATTGGTTCTACTGGAGTTGTCGAAACTGATTTTGGTTTTCATGTTATAAAAGTAGTAGCTAAAGATGACTTAGTTTTACTTGCTTCAATTACTGAAAAAAATGTTCCCTCTGACGCGACAAGCGATAAAGTTTTTAATTCAGCAACAAAATTAGAAATGAGTTTATCTAAAGATGAAGATTTAAATACTTTATCTAACAAAGAAAATTATACTGTTAAAACAGTAAATGGAATCCAAATATTAGACAACGATTTTCCAGGATTAAAAGACCAAAGAAGAATTGTTCAATGGTTGTTTAATGAATCAACTAATGTGTCAGATTTTAAAAGGTTTGATTTGCCAAAAGGAGGTTATTTAATAGCACAAGTCACTAAAATAGTTGATGAGGGACTTTCTAACGTCCAAGATGTTTCTTATAAGGTGCTTCCAATGGTTTTAAAATCTAAAAAAGCTGATTTTATAATCAGTAAAAACGATAATTCTCTTAGTCTTGAGGAAATTGCTGAGATTAACGGAACTGAAGTTAGAAAGGCACTAGCATTAAATCAAAAAAATGCAACAATTACTGGTTCAGGTTTAGAACCTTTAGTTATAGGGGCTTCTTTTGGTACTAATATTAATGAAACTTCAGATTTTATTATAGGAGAAAATGGAATTTATAAATTAAAAGTTATTAAAAGAAAAGATACTAACACAAATTCTGATTCAATTGATTCAAATTTCATTATTTCTTATAAAAATCAGTTATTAAATTTAAATAGAACTTCATCTTTTGCAAGAGTTTACGAATCTCTAAAAGAAAATGCGGAGGTTACAGACAATAGATCAGTTTATTATTAAACTAAGATTATCGTATAAACTTTATAGAAGTATATTCCCAGGAAAACAGTTGAAATAATAAATTTTAAAGCTGTTCCTATAGCTAGTCCTATAAATGTTCCTAATGCAGGCTTTAAAGCCATTTTAAAGTTAGTTTTGTCCATAAATTCACCGCTTAATGCGCCTAGAAACGCTCCAAGAATTAATCCGAATGGCCCACCGATAAAAAGCCCAAGAATTAATCCAATTGTAGCTCCTATTAATCCGTTTTTAGAGCCCCCGAGTTTTTTTAATCCAATTATTGGAATAAAAATATCTAATAAAAAAACAATAAAAGCTATTAGAAAAGTAGTTATTAATAACTTATTACTAAAAGGTATATATGACGTAAAATGAATTATTAAAATACCTAGCCAACTTGATAAAGGACCAGGAATTATTGGAGTAAAGCTTCCTATTATTCCAGTTATACATAGAATTAACCCTAATATTAAAAGAAAAACATCCATAAAATTTTTAAATAGATTATTTATTTAAAATTATACTTAATTTTAGAATAAATAAATTAAACGTGAAATTAAAGCAAGTTTTATTTTTATTGTTTTTAATTGTGGGTTGTAATTATAATCCTAATAATTCAACTTACAAAGCTCCTGAGGTTAAGTGGACAACAAAAGACGAACACCCTTCAATAGATAAATGTGATGAATATGAAATTGAAATTGATAGAATAAACTGTTTTAATTCTAAACTTATTAACTTGATTTATTCGAATATTAATTTAGGGGATATTTTAGTTTCAAAAAAACTTAACGACACTGTATTTCTTTCTTTGTTAGTTGACGAGCAAGGTAAACTTTCGTTATTAAATATTGAAAATAAAAAAAGCATTACGAATGAAATTCCTAATATAGATTTAATAATAAAAAATTCACTAAATAATATTCCTTCTTTATATCCAGCTACCAAAACTAATTTTGGTATTCCTGTAAGCACTAAATTTCAGTTACCTTTAATATTAAAATCAAACTAAAACAAGTTGAAAGTTCAAAGGGAAAAAATAATTTTGGGAATTGATCCAGGTACAACAATTATGGGGTTTGGATTAATAAAAGTTGTTGGTAATAAAATGAGTTTTCTTTTGCTGAATGAACTTGTTTTAAATAAACTTGATGATCATTATCTCAGACTAAAATATATTTTTGAAAGAACTATAGATTTGATAGAGAAGTATCATCCGGACGAAATAGCAATTGAAGCTCCTTTCTTTGGAAAGAACGTTCAATCTATGCTTAAATTGGGCAGGGCACAGGGCGTTGCAATGGCTGCGGGCCTTTCAAAAGAAATACCAATAACTGAGTATTCACCAAAAAAAATAAAGATGTCTATTACTGGAAGCGGAAATGCTTCTAAAGAACAGGTTGCCAAAATGCTTCAAAGTTTACTTGGAATCAAAAAGTTGCCAAAAAATTTAGATTCTACTGACGGTTTAGCTGCTGCAGTATGTCACTTTTATAATCAAAATAATAAATTAAGCTCTGAAAAAAATTATTCAGGTTGGAGTGCGTTTGTTAAACAAAATGAAAAAAGAATTAAGAAATGATGATTTTTTTCAAACAGTTTTTTAATCTAAAATAATTTTTTGTGTCAGGAATATATATTCATATACCTTATTGTAAACAAGCCTGTCATTATTGTAACTATCATTTTTCAACTTCTTTAAACAATAAGGAAAGTGTAATTAATTCAATGTTAAAAGAAATTGAGATTAAATCTGCTGGGAGTAATGATTTAATACAAACTATTTATTTTGGAGGAGGAACACCATCTTTTTTTGCCACAAAAGAAATAAATAAAATAATTAATTCGATTTTTGAAAAATTTCAAATATCTGAAAACCCTGAAATAACTTTAGAAGCTAATCCTGATGATCTATCTAAAGCTAAACTTATAGAATTGTCACAGAGTTATATCAATAGACTAAGTATTGGTGTTCAGTCATTTAATGATGATGAGCTAAAACTTATGAATAGATCACACAATTCCAATGATGCTAAAACTTGCATTGATAATGCATTAAAATATTATGACAATATTTCTATTGATTTAATTTTTGGTATGCCTAATAGTAATTTAAAAACGTGGGAATCAAATTTAAATTATGTTACTAGTTGGAATCTTAACCATATGTCTGCATATGCTCTGACTGTTGAGCCCAAAACTGCTTTGGAATCGTTTGTAAAAAAAAATATTATTAAACCATTAAATGAAGACTTGGTATTTGAGCAACACGAATTTATGTGTAATAAAATGTCAAATCATGAATACGTAAATTATGAATTGTCAAGCTTTGCAAAAAAAGGATATTTTTCAAGAAATAATTCTGCTTATTGGCTACGAAAAAAATATATTGGAATAGGACCTTCAGCTCATAGTTTTGATGGATCTTATAGAAGTTGGAATGTGTCAAATAATTCATTATATATTAAAGACATAAGTGAAAACAAAATGTTTTCTGGAAGAGAAAAGCTTTCAATTATTGATAAGTATAATGAATATGTAATGACCGGCTTAAGAACTAAGTGGGGAATATCACTTACACATTTGGAAAATAACTTTGGTCCATACTACAAAAATAATTTTGAAACTAGAATTGTAAAATATGTGAACACATCTCTAGTTGTAATAAAGGATGATGTTTTTAGAACGACAATTAAAGGTAAATTTCTTGCAGATGGAATTGCATCTGAATTATTTTTAATTAATCCTTAGACAATTTTGTAAAATAATAATAAAATTTAGAGATAGTTTCAATTCCATTTAAAAAATTTGAAACTCCGTAGTGTTCATTTGGCGAATGAATCGCATCACTATCTAATCCAAATCCCATTAAAATAGTTTTGCTATTTAACTCTTGTTCAAAAAGGGCTATTATTGGAATACTCCCCCCATCTCTTGTAGCAATTGGTTTTTTGTTAAAGACATCTTCATAAGCTTTACTAGCAGCTGCAAAACCAATTGTATCTGTTGGAGCGACATAAGGTTGTCCTCCATGATGTTCAGTAACTTTTACACTAACTGTGTCGGGAGCAATATCCGTAATATGTTTTGCAAATAAATCATTAATTCTTTTCCAATTTTGTCCTGGAACTAATCTCATTGAAATTTTAGCAAATGCTTTACTTGGTAAAACAGTTTTAGCACCTTCCTCTGTATAACCTCCCCATATTCCATTTACATCTAAGGCTGGTCTAATTGATTGTCTTTCAATTGTAGTATAGCCTTCCTCCCCATGCTCTTTTTTAAGACCAATTGAACTTTTGAATTCATCAATATTGAAGGGAGCTAAATTCATTTTTTTTCTATCATCATCAGAAACTTTAATCACATTATCATAAAAACCTGGTATAGTAATTTTATTATTTGAATCGTGCAACTCATTAATAATTTTAGATAAAACATTTATTGGATTAGCTACTGTTCCGCCGTAATGACCAGAATGTAAATCTCTATTAGGACCAGTTAACTCAACCTCCATATAAGATAATCCTCTTAAACCTGTTGTTATAGAAGGGGTTGTTTTACTAATCATTCCTGTGTCTGAAACTAATATTATATCATTAGATAATTTTTCTTTGTTTTGTTTTACGAATAATTCAAGGTTATCACTTCCAACTTCTTCCTCACCTTCAATCATAAACTTCACATTACAAGGCAAGTCACCATTTTCAATCATTACCTCTAAAGCTTTTAAGTGCATAAACATTTGACCTTTATCATCACATGCTCCTCTTGCGAAAATTGCACCTTCTGGATGTATTCCTGTTTTCTTTATGTAAGGATTGAATGGATCTTGATCCCAAAGATCTATAGGGTCTACAGGTTGAACATCATAATGACCATAAACTAATATAGTTGGGAGCTTGGTATTGATTAATTTTTCTCCGTAGACAATAGGGTGTCCGTTAGTTTCGCAAATTTCACAATTATCTAAACTTAGTTTTATAAAATGTTTTTTAATTAATTCTGCAGCTGATCTTACATCTGAATCATGTTCAGATTTAGCACTCACAGAAGGAATTCTTAATAATTCAAATAATTCGTTTATAAAACGACTTTTATTTTTTTCGATATAGTTTTTGAAATTTTTCACTTTAAATATTTTGTGTAAATGTAATTAAATCTAGTTTTTTAACATAGTAAATTTCATAGTGATATTTTATACAATCTTGCTTATATTTGCCTGCCTTGCGGGTGTGGTGAAATTGGTAGACACGCTAGACTTAGGATCTAGTGCTTAACGGCTTGGGGGTTCGAGTCCCTTCACCCGCACAAAAAAAACCTTTACTTAGTAAGGGTTTTTTTGTTTCTTATCATTTCTGTTTAACTTAGTTTTATTAGTAAATTTAATTAAATCAATTATTAGCATGATTATTGAAATAATCTTGAGTATATTAAAGTCAATATGAAAAAAATATTTATAACCCTTTTTGTGTCATTAACCTTTATTTTTATAAGTTGGAAATATCACGAGGTTAAGTTTGATGATCCAAACAAGGACAAGTTATTAATAGAACTTCTTAAATATGTTTTAGAGAAAGGTCACTATCAATCTCAAGATATTAACGATCAGTTATCAATTAAAGTATTTAATAGTTATTTAGAAATGATAGATCCTCAAAAAAAATACTTTTTGAATTCAGATTTTAAAGAATTCAAAAAGTATGAAAAATTAATTGATGATCAATGGCTTAGTTATGATTTGACTTTTTTCAATTTAACCCACGACAGACTTGTTCAAAGAATAAATGAGGTAGAATTGTTTTTACCTTCTTTATTTAAAAAAACATTTGAATTTGATAGCGATGAAAAAATAAATGTAGATTTCGAAAATTTATCATTTCCTAAAAATGATAATGAAAGAAAAGAAAGATGGAGAAAACAATTAAAATTCTCAATGCTAGATTTATACGATATAAAAATTTTAGATCAAAAAAAATTAATAGAATCCAATAGCGATTATGTTAAAAAATCTAATTCTGATCTCCTAAATGAATCTCTCGAAATCGTGAATGATAATATCAATGATATTTTTGATTTAATGAATGACTTGGAAAGAAAAGACTGGTTCTCAAATTATGTTAATTCATTTGTTACCCAATATGATCCCCATACTGTTTATTTTAAGCCTGAAGATAAAGATCGTTTTGATGTTAATATTTCAGGGAGGTTTGATGGAATTGGAGCTAGATTACAAAAACGTGACGGTGGAATTGAAATTGTTCAAATTATTTTAGGAGGTCCGCTTTGGAAAGACAAAAAGATAGAAGCAGGTGACGAGATAATTAAAGTTGGTGAACCTGGAAAAGACCCTGTCAATGTTATTGGGATGAGAATTGATGATGCAATCAAATTAATTAAAGGTCCTAAAGGAACTGTTGTTGAATTAACCGTTCGACGTAAAGTTGATAATGAAATAAAAACTTTTCCAATTACAAGAGATGAAGTTGTTTTAGAAGAGAGCTACGCAAAATCTACACTAATTAAAAAAGATAACAAAACTTATGGTCTTATAACTTTACCTAAGTTTTATGTTGATTTTAATGATTACAAAGAAATAAACTGTGCCTCTGATGTAAAAAAAGAAATTATAAACTTGAAAAAAGAAGGTATTGAAGGTCTTGTATTAGATTTAAGAAATAATGGAGGAGGAGCTCTACAAACGGTTGTTGATATGACGGGGTTATTTATCGAAACTGGTCCAATTGTACAAGTTAAATCTATTGGAAACAGAAAAAAAGTTTTGTATGATAAAGATCCTTCTGTTTTCTGGGACGGACCATTAGTTATCTTAGTAAATCAAATGTCTGCTTCAGCCTCAGAGATTATGGCTGCCGCTCTACAAGATTATGAAAGAGCTGTGGTTATAGGAAGTGACAATACCTTTGGAAAAGGAACAGTACAAAATGTCTTAGATTTAAACAGGTTTTTATCTAACAGTGACTTTGATTTAGGTGCTTTAAAGATAACAACTGAAAAATTTTACAGGATTAATGGAGGTTCTGTTCAGCTTAAAGGAGTTGAAAGCGACATTGTAACGCCTAATACATATTCTCATATTGAAATAGGTGAGGCAGATGAAAAAAATCCTTTAAAGTGGGATCAAATAGACAAAGCACAATTTAGAAAATGGGACGGATATTACAACTTAGAAAGTGTTATTAATGATTCTAAATTAAGGATATCTAAAAATGAGTTATTTAGTCTTATTGATCAAAATGCTAAGTGGTTTTCCGAAAGAAGAAAAAATAAAAGTTATTCTTTAAATTATAATACTTTTAAAAATGATCAGAAAAACAATAAATTAAAACTTAAGAAATTTGATAGAATAAAAGATTATAATAATAATTTGAATTTTAATCTTTTGAGTGATCAATCATCCAAAATTAAAGACACTGAAGAATATAAAGAAAATAGAAAGAGATGGCATAATAGTTTGAAATCTGACATCTATATAAACGAAAGTATTAATGTTTTATTAAATTTAAAAACAAAGAAAATAGAAAATAATAATATTTTAGCTAAAGTTGGTTAATGAAACTTTTTAAAAACACAGTATCTCTAAATAATATAGGTATTATTTTAAGTTCTTGTTTTGTATTGTTTTGCCTTATTATATCTTTATTTTCATACGTTTTTATCCCTGATAGTTCTAGGTTTTCAAATCAGATGCATTTGCCAATCAACTCAAAAAGCCCAGGTTTTACAGCAACTTTTATTATAGTCCCAAATAATAGTAATAATCAACAATCTTTTTTGAGTAAGTTATTTACTGGAAATAAATATCCCGATACTGAAATTTTAATTTCTAATTTTCAATTGTCAAAAAATTCTATAAATTATTCTGATCTGTCAAATGACGGAATTAAAAAATCTATTCCTTTTACTGACTTTCCTTCAAATTTAACTTCAAGCCAAATTATAGAACAATTCTTAATTAAAAGAAATTATATTTTTGGTACTGATAATTATGGAAGAGATGTTTTTGGTAGAGTCATGTTAGGAACCAGAGTGTCTATGTCCATTGGTATAATTGCAGTCTTGATTTCTTTGTTAATAGGATTATTTATAGGACTAACCAGTGGTTACTATGGAGGTTTAACAGACAAAATATTAATGATGGTTATTAATATTTTTTGGTCTATTCCTACTCTTTTATTGGTTATCGCATTTTCTCTAGCTTTAGGTAAAGGCTTTTGGCAGGTGTATGTAGCTGTTGGTTTAACAATGTGGGTTGAAGTCGCTAGAGTTGTTCGAGGACAAGTAATTTCGGAAAAAAACAAAGATTATATTGTTGCAACCAAAGTATTAGGGTTTTCTGATTTAAGAGTTTTTTTTAAGCATTTAATTCCAAATATAATAGGTCCTATTTTAATTATTTCTGCTGCAAATTTCGCTTCAGCTATCTTAATAGAAAGTGGATTAAGTTTTTTAGGCATTGGAACTCAACCGCCTATTCCTAGCTGGGGATCGATGATTAAAGATAATTATCAATATATTATTTTGGGAAAGGCTTATCTTGCAGTTATTCCAGGTATTGCTATAATGTTATTGGTTACTAGTTTTATGTTTTTAGGAAATAATTTAGAAGAATATTTTAAATTTAAATAATTACCATTTACTAGTTCTTTCTGAGTCTAGTTTTATATATATAGAGAATAATAAAACAAAAGCCATTAAACTTGACCCTCCATAGCTTAAAAACGGTAGTGGAATTCCAATTGTAGGGACCAAACCTATTACCATACCTATATTTATAAAAAAATGTGAAAAAATAATAGTTACAGCTGAGTAAGAATAGATTTTACTGAACAAATTTCTTTGAAGTTCTGCTCTTTTAGTAATTCTAAGCATTAAAAAAGTATACAGAAGAATTATAAATGAAGCTCCTAAAAACCCCCATTCTTCACCAACAGTAGAAAATATGTAATCCGTGTGTTGCTCGGGAACAAAATTCCCTCGAGTTTGAGATCCTTTTAAAAACCCTTCACCCGTTAATCCACCAGAAGCAAATGCTATTCTTGATTGATTTGTGTTATATCCAATTCCTTGATTATCTTGTTTTATCCCCATTACAATATTAAATCTATTTCTGTGGCGTTCTTCAAAAATATTATTAAATATAAAGTCAACAGAAAATACAAATACAGAAAAAATTAGGCCATAAATAAATGTTTTTTTTACAACTTTTTTATTTTTCTTATTTAAAAAAAGAAAAATTATCATTGATGCAATTATAAAAAGAATAACATTTTTTGGAGTTAAAAGAATTGTAGCAAAAAACAATATTATAAATCCCACGAATAGATTCATATATATAGAGGGAAGACCTATTTTATAAAAAACTAAAATAAAACTTAAGAAAATAATTATAGTTCCGGGATCTGGTTGAAGTATAATTAAAGTTATTGGAATTAAAATTATTAAAAATGAATAAAACTGAGTTTTAATTGTTTTAATATTTGAATTAATATCACTTAGGTATTTTGCTAAGGCAAGAGCGGTTATTGGTTTTGCGAATTCACTTGGCTGAATACTAAATCCATTTATTTTATACCAAGCCAATGCACCATTAACTTCATTTCCAAAAACAAAAAGTCCAATTAAAGACAGTATTGAAAGGATGTATAAAATACTCGAATATTTTAAAAAAAAATTAATGGAAAGAATTTGAACGAAGAAGAAAATAAAAACTGAAATAATTGCAAAAAATAATTGCTTTGTAAATGGATTAAAAGAAAAAACAGAATCTAATAAATAAATTTGAGATGATGAAAATATATTTCCTAATCCAAGAGCAATAAGTATACTAAGAATAAAAACACTTAGCCAGTCTATTTTTTTTATATTAACCTCACTCATTAATTGAAAAATTATTTTTTGTATAAGGTTTTAAATATTCTTCCATTAGATTTCCGTTCAAAATATAATTTTCAAGATATTTTCTTTTAACTTCTTTTTTTAAATACTTTTCCATCATAAGGCTTGCTATTGGAGCGGCCCATCTTGTACCCCAATATCCATTCTCTATAAAAACTGCAATAGCAATTTTAGGATTCTCTTTTGGAGCGAATCCAATAAAGATAGAGTGATCGGTTAGTTGAGATCTTTTTCCATTTATTTTTATAAAATTTTCTGCAGTTCCGGTTTTTCCAGCTATTTCAATTCCTTTTATTTTTGAATTTTGAGCTGTTCCTTTTTCAATCACGTCAAACATTCCATTAATTATCTTTTCATAATGAACAGATTTTATGGATGTGTGTTTTTTATCTAAGAATTTCGAATTAATTGAGTCATTGCTTATTTTTTTTACTAAATGTGGAGTTTTATACCATCCTCTATTCGCAATTATTGCAGTTATATTTGCCAATTGAATGGGAGTTGTTAAAATTTCACCTTGTCCAATTCCATTCGAAATAGTTGTTGCAGCTCTCCATCTATTGTTTGGATACCACTTGTCATAATATTTAGCATCAGGTATTAAGCCTGGTCTACCTAAAGGATGATCATATCCTAAATAATTGCCTAAACCAAAACTTTCAACATGATTTTTCCAATTATTCATTCCTTCTTTAGAGCTAGAGTATTTGTTTAGAGTGTTTTTATATATCGTAGCAAAATAAGTGTTACATGAGTTATAAATTGCTTTATTTAAGTCATTAGAAGTTCCTGGCTCACAATGACATCTCATAAATCTATTTTTTGAATAGTAATGTCCTTCGTTACATGAAATTTTAGTATTTGATGTTATGATATTTTCTTCTAAGGCTATGAGACCGTTTATTAATTTAAATGTTGATCCTGGGGGGTATTGTCCTTGTAATCCTCTATCAAAAAGTGGTTTTCCTATTGTGTCGTTTTTAAGCTTTATATAGTTTTTTGATCTGTTTCTTCCAATTAGTAAGTTTGGGTCAAAATTTGGAGCATTTATAAGTGATAGAATCTCACCACTTTCAGGTTCAATTGCAATTATACTTCCAAACTTATTAATCATTAGTGAATCTCCATAAATTTGAAGATCCACATCAATTGTTAAGTTAATATCCTTAGCAGGCTTGAAAATTGTATCATAAATTCCATCTTTATATCTACCTGTAATTCTATTAAAATTATCTTTTTGAAAATAGCTAACTCCTTTAACTCCTCTGAGTTTTTCTTCGTAAGCTTTTTCAATTCCCTGCCTACCAATTAATTCTCCTGACTCATAATAACTATCGTCTTTAATCTCATAGTCATTAACCTCACTTATATAACCTAATATATTTGAAGCTGAATTTAGAAGATAATTTCTATTAGATTTTTTGGTTACAGAAAAACCCTCATATTTCCATAATTTTTCTTGAAGAATGGCATAATCTTTCTTTGAAATTTGAGATAAAAAAACTGAAGGTTTAATTCTAGAGTAGTTTTTTGCTTTTTTTATTTTATCTATAAATAGTTTTTTGTCAATTTTTAATATTTTACAAAATTCTATGGTATCAATTGATTTTAATTTTGAAGGCACTATCATCAAATCATAAAAAGGCTCATTTTCAACTAATAATTTATTATTTCTGTCAAAAATATAACCTCTTTCTGGGTAATTATAAATCTTCTCAACAGAGTTTTTATTCGACAGTTTAACGTCATTGATATTTATTATCTGAACCCAGAAAAGACGAAGAATAAAAATTATCGAAGTCGTAACGATTAAAAATGGAAGAAACTTATTTTTCATTTTCAATCATAATATAAATAAATGTTGTACAAAAAATTAAAGAAATTGAGAATGTTATTAATGTTTTATAGATAACCAAAGAAATAAAATTAAAACTAAAGGTTTCTAATGAAAAAATAATTAAATGATGAATTATGATGACAGAGCTTAGATATAAAAATTTTTGTGAAAATGTTGACTCTGTGACATAGTTTTTAATTAATTTAACACCATGTGGGTCATAAAATGAGCCAAACACAAAACTTAAAATATATGACCTTAAAAAAGCAATTGATAAACAAGCAGCAGCATTAATTCCTATAGAATCTGAATACAAGTCAAGAACAAATCCAAAGAAAAAACTAATTATCATAAAAGTAATTTTGTTAATCTTAATTGGAAATGTAATTAAAAAAACTAGACAGATATAGGGATCGTAAATATCAAAAAAATCAAAATTATTAAAAATTAATCCTTGTAACAGAGTAAAAAATATAAATCTTTTTAAAATTAATAAATAGACACTTGCCATTATTCTTTTAATTTTTGAAATTCTTGTTTGTTGAAACTTTCAATTATATAAACGTTATTTAAATTACTAATGTCATTATGTAATTTAACCTCAACATTTAAGTAATTTTCTTTAAACTCAAAGTCTAAATATTTAGCTTTGTTAATATTTCCTACAAATCTTACAACAGAATCATTAAATTCATTTTGATTGATTATCTCGGATACAATCCCAATATTAATTCCCTCTGGAAAAATTAATGACATTCCTCCTGTAACTATTGTATCCCCAACTTTTATATTAGCTGTTTCTGATATATCGTTTAACATCAAATGCCTAGTATTAAAGCCGTCCCATTCTAAAGTTCCAAAATGTTTTGTTCTTTTTACTTTTGCATTTATTTTCATTTCAATATTTAAAATTGATATTATTGACGAAAATTTTGGTGTTGTATTATTAATAATACCTACAATTCCATTGGAACTGATTACTCCCATTTCACTTTTTACTCCATCATTACTTCCTTTATTAATAATAATTTTATTTTTAAATGAGGACAGATTGTTAGAAATTACTTTTGCATTTTTATATGAAAAATTTAAATTCCTTAATGAGTCTAACCCTTTATTTATATTAGTTTTTTCTAATTTATTTTTGAGATCTAAATTTTCTTTAGAAAGCTGAAAATTGACCTCTTTCAATTTAAAATATTCGTTAAAGAAATTTAAATTTTCCTTAGTGTAATTAGAAATATTATTGGATAAAAGTAAGACTTTTGATTTCT
This sequence comes from uncultured Flavobacteriaceae bacterium, assembly GCA_905479415.1. Lineage (GTDB taxonomy): Bacteria > Bacteroidota > Bacteroidia > Flavobacteriales > Flavobacteriaceae > MAG-121220-bin8. Next base: position 19,837 of record CAJQMK010000077.1, read on the forward strand.
GAAAATAGTTTGAGTTTAATATAAGAGCTAATGATAATGACAATAAGATAAAATAAACTACAACATCTTTTTTTCTTATAATGAAATCAATGATTTGTTGCATAATTTAAGAACTATTTCACTAACACACTTTTATATCTTTCAATGTTTTTAAGTGTAATTCCAGTTCCTCTTACTACTGCTCTTAGAGGGTCTTCTGCTATAAACACTGGTAAATCAGTTTTTTTTGAAAGTCTTTTATCCAAACCTCTTAGCATTGATCCTCCACCAGCAAGATAAATTCCAGTATTATAAATATCTGCTGCTAGTTCGGGTGGCGTTTGAGATAATGTTTCCATAACAGAATCTTCAATTCTTATTATTGATTTATCTAACGCCTTAGCAATTTCTCTATATGAAATCATAGCTTCCTTAGGCTTTCCAGTTAACAAGTCTCTTCCTTGTACAGAAATATCATCAGGTGGACTCTCTAATTCTTCCGAAGCTGAACCAATTGTAATCTTTATCTTTTCTGCAGTTCTTTCTCCAATGAAAAGATTATGTTGAGTTCTCATGTAGTAGATAATGTCTCCTGTAAACACATCTCCTGCTACTTTTACCGATTTGTCACATACAATACCAGATAATGCTATCACTGCAATTTCTGTTGTACCACCACCAATATCAACTATCATATTTCCTTTTGGTTGCATTATATCAACTCCAATTCCAATAGCTGCTGCCATTGGTTCGTGAATTAAATAAACTTCTTTTCCATTTACTCTTTCTGCAGATTCTCTTACCGCTCTCATTTCCACTTCTGTTATTCCAGAGGGAATACAGATAACCATTTTCAATGCTGGGGTAAAAAATCTTTTTTTAAGAGACGGAATACTATTAATCAGTAAACTAATCATTTGCTCTGAAGCATTGAAGTCTGCAATAACTCCGTCTTTAAGAGGTCTTACTGTTTTAATATTCTCGTGAGTTTTACCTTGCATAAGACTTGCTTCTTTTCCAACTGCAATTATTCTTTCAGTTTTTTTGTCAATAGCAACAATAGATGGGCTGTCCACAACCACTTTGTCATTGTGTATGATAAGTGTATTTGCAGTTCCAAGATCTATCGCTATCGATTCAGTCCAAAAATCAAAAAAAGCCATATTTAAAAAGTTATATTACAAGTTAATAAAAATTAATGTTTAAAGTGTCTAGTTCCAGTCAAAACCATTGAAATATTATTTTTATCACAATATTCAATTGAAAGATTATCTTTGATTGAACCACCAGGCTGAATAACTGAGCTAATTCCATTTTTGTGAGCTATTTCTACACAATCAGGAAAAGGAAAAAATGCATCACTTGCCATAACTGAATTATTTAAATCAAATTTAAAGCTGTTTGATTTTTCTATGGCTTGCTTTAAAGCATCAACTCTTGATGTTTGACCTGTTCCTGAACTTATTAATTGTAGATTCTTTGCTAAAACAATAGTATTTGATTTTGTGTGTTTACAAATTTTTGAAGCAAATTCTAAATCTTTAATTTCTTCATCGTTTGGAGATTTTTTTGTACATGTCTTGAAGTTAGAGATTGAATCTGTAATATTGTCTTTATCCTGAGTAAGAACTCCGTTTAAGCAAGTTCTTAATTGTTGTTTATTTAATTCTGTGTTTTTTAACACTAGTAATATTCTGTTTTTTTTAGATTTTAATAAATCAACAGCAGATTTTTCAAAACTAGGGGCAATCACAACTTCACAAAAAAGTTTGTTAATTTCTTTAGCAGTTTCTAAATCAATTTTTTTATTTGAAATTAAAACTCCACCAAAAGCAGAAACAGGATCACCAGCTAAAGCATCTTTATAAGCATCTATGAGCGAATCTCTGGAAGCCAATCCACATGCATTATTGTGCTTTAATATTGCAAATGTTGGTATATCATTATAAAATTCTAAAATTAAATTTACAGCTGCATCAACATCAAGTAAATTATTGTAAGAAAGCTCTTTTCCATGTAATTGATCAAACATTGAATTAAAATCGCCATAAAACGTACCATTTTGATGTGGATTTTCACCATAACGTAGTTCTTTCCCATTTTTAAAACTTGCTTTAAGAGAATTGTTGTCATCTTTAAAATAATTAAAAATAGCTGTATCATAATGAGAAGATACATTGAAAGCTCTGGATGCAAAGTCTTTTCTAGATTCTAAATTGACTTCACCACCGTTGTTGTTAAGTATTTCTAAAAAATCTGAATAGTCGTTTTTTGAAGAAATACACATTACATCTTTGAAGTTTTTAGCAGCAGCTCTAATTAGTGAAATACCACCTATGTCAATTTTTTCTATTATATTTTGTTCAGTATCGTTGGATTTTACTGTTTCTTCAAAAGGATAGAGATCAACGATTACTACATCAATATTTGGGATTTTAAAATTTTCAAGATCAGTTACATCATTATTATTGTCGTTTCTGTTTAAAATTCCTCCAAAAATTTTAGGATGAAGTGTTTTGACTCTTCCTCCAAGAATAGACGGGTATCCAGTAACGTCTTCCACTCTAATTACAGGGATACCAATTTTTTTTAAAAACAGTTCAGTTCCTCCTGTAGAATAAATTTTGACACCAAGTGTGTTGAGTTTCTTAGCAATTGGTTCTAATCCGTCTTTATTAAAAACAGATATTAAGGCTGACTTTAATTTTAGCATAATTTTATGGAAAAAAGTATATTATAAAAGTAGTTTTTTTTTAAAAAAAAAGTAGAGTTTTTGTAAAATTTTATATTTTTTTTGAAATTAAAATATTTACTTTTTTTAAAAATTTTAAATCATCTAATTTAAATCTACTTAGAGTGTTTGAATCAATATCAATTTGACCAATATTTATATTATTTGAAAATAAAGGAACTACTATTTCAGATTTGACATTTATATTACAAGAGATGTAATTTTCTTCATTATTAACATCATCCACAATCATGTGCGTATTAGATTCAGCAGTTTGTCCACAAATTCCTTTTCCGAAGGGAATGATTGTATGATCAGTTTTTAAACCAAAATATGTTTTTAGAACTAATTGATTTTCATCGTTGTGAAAATAATATCCAACCCAGTCGTATCCTTTAATATTTTTTTGCAGAAATTCACAAACAAAACTCAGAGAATCATCCATATTAAGATTCTCTATTTTTTTTTCAATTATTGAATATTCTTTTTCGTACATAAAAAAAAACTGCCCGTAAAGGGCAGTTATATGTTTGTGATTACATCATTCCTGGCATACCGCCACCGCCCATTGGAGGCATTGCCGGCGGAGCATCTTCTTTGATATCAACAAGAGCACATTCAGTTGTTAAAATCATTCCTGCAACCGATGCAGCATTCTCTAAAGCAATTCTTGTTACTTTTTTAGGATCAATTATACCTTCTTTCAATAAATCAACATAAGTTTCTGATTTTGCATCATATCCAAAATTACCTTTCCCCTCCATAACTTTTGCAACAACAACCGAACCTTCACCACCTGCGTTTTCAACAATTGTTCTTAGCGGAGCTTCAATAGCCCTAGAAATAATTTGAATACCAGTAACTTCATCTAAATTTTCGCTCGTTATTTTCTCTAAAACTTTTCTAGATCTTAATAATGCAACACCACCCCCAGCTACTATACCTTCCTCAACTGCAGCTCTAGTTGCGTGAAGTGCATCGTCAACTCTATCCTTTTTTTCTTTCATTTCAACTTCAGATGCAGCACCAACATAAAGTACAGCGACACCACCTGCTAATTTCGCTAATCTTTCTTGTAACTTTTCTTTGTCGTAATCTGATGTTGTAGTTTCTATCTGAGCCTTAATTTGATTCACTCTAGCTTCAATATTTTCTTTTACTCCTGCTCCATTTACTATAGTAGTATTATCTTTATCGATAGTTACTCTTTCGGCAGACCCTAGCATTTCAATTGTAGTATTTTCTAATGTAAATCCTCTATCTTCTGAAATTACAGTTCCACCAGTCAAAATAGCAATGTCTTCAAGCATGGCTTTTCTTCTATCTCCAAATCCAGGAGCTTTCACAGCTGCAATTTTTAAAGAACCTCTTAATTTATTTACAACTAAAGTTGCAAGAGCTTCTCCATCAACGTCTTCAGCAATTACCAGTAATGGTTTTCCGCTTTGAGCTACTGGCTCTAATACGGGTAATAAATCTTTCATTGCAGATATTTTTTTATCGTACAATAAAATATAAGGAGATTCTAAGTCTGACTCCATTTTTTCAGAGTTTGTAACAAAATATGGAGAAAGATATCCTCTATCGAACTGCATACCTTCAACAACATCAACGTAAGTATCAGTTCCTTTAGCTTCTTCAACAGTGATAACGCCTTCTTTTCCTACTTTTTCAAATGCTTCAGTAATTAAAGACCCTATTGATTCATCATTATTAGCAGATATTGAGGCTACTTGTTTTATTTTGTCAGAAGAACTCCCAACAGTTTCTGCATTTTTGTTTAACTGTTTTACAATAGCTTCAACTGCTTTGTCGACTCCTCTTTTCAAATCCATAGGATTTGCTCCTGCAGTAACATTTTTCAAACCTTCTTTCACAATCGCTTGCGCTAAAATAGTAGCAGTAGTAGTTCCATCACCAGCTAAATCATTAGTTTTTGAAGCAACTTCTTTCACCATTTGAGCTCCCATGTTTTCTAATGCATCTTCTAACTCAATTTCCTTAGCAACGGTAACTCCATCTTTAGTGATTTGTGGACCACCAAAAGCTTTACCTATAATAACATTACGACCTTTTGGTCCTAAAGTTACTTTCACTGCATTTGCTAAAGCATCAACTCCTTTTTTAAGGCCTTCTCTTGCTTCAACATCAAATTGTATTTTTTTTGCCATTTTATTATTTTTTAATTTTTAAACAATTGCAAGAATATCTGATTCTCGCATAATTAAGTAATTTTTACTATCTAGTTTAAGCTCTGTTCCACTATATTTTCCATATAAAACAGAATCTCCAACTTTAACTGTTACAGGGTTTTCCTTAGTTCCAGGTCCAACAGCAACAATATTTCCTTTTTGAGGTTTTTCTTTAGCTGTATCTGGGATAATTATTCCAGATGCAGTTTTAGTTTCTGCCTCAAGAGGTTCTACTAATACTCTATCAGCTAATGGTTTAATGTTTAATTTACTCATAATTTTATTTTTAATATTAAATTACAGCAATCATGCCAAGGTAATTATTATGACAAAATGATCAAAGATTGTTTTTTTCAGTGACAAGCTGACATTTAGTTTGTGAAAAATTATTCCTGAACTGGAATTTCCAGAGGAATTTCATCAGGTAATGCTTCAGGAATTGCCGTTTCTAAATTATTAGAATCTAACAGTTTTGAATCAATATTTTCGTTGTTTCTGTCAAGTGTTATATTAGAAAGTAATATTAGAATTAGTAATAAAGAAGCTAATACCCAAGTGCTTTTATCTAAAAAATCGGTAGTTTTTCTTACTCCACCTATTTGTTGAGAATCTCCGCCACCAAATGAGGATGACAATCCGCCACCTTTTGGGTTCTGAACCATTATTACCAACACAAGTAAAAAAGAAACTACTAATATTAATATTAAAAAAATTGAAAAACTACTCATAACTTTTATTTTTTAAACTATTCTTTATAGTTTTGATTTGGTCTGCAAATAAACTGATTTTTTCTGGATATTTCAAGGAAAGAATTTCATAAGCTCTTATTGCCTCTTCAAATTTATTTTGTTTAAAATAAATTTTAGCTAAAGTTTCTGTCATAAATTCTTTTTTAGTGAGTTTAAAATCAGATGCTAAATCAGTATTTGAAATGTTTTTTTCAGGATTAATCTTTGGAGTAACTTTTAAAAAATTTTCTATGAGCGATTCTTGTGATGATTCGTTGTTTGATAGATGTTTACTTACTTTAAGCCACTTAATAAATGAGTTTTTGGTATTCTCTGAAGAAAGAATAGGTTTAGTTTTTTTAGAAATTACTTTGTCAAGTTCTATTATATCATATAAAACCGTTCTGTCAGTTGAGTAGATTGAACTAGTTTTTAAAGCACTATTGAACCTAATATTATTAAATTTTTTTAAACCAATTAGTTCAATAATTCGTGCTGTTTGAAAATATGGATATTTTTTGATTATTTTTTTTATTAAAATACTTTGATCCAAATTTATGTCATTTGGATTTTTCACAAGATTATTAAAATTGTCTATACTAATGTCTACCATTTTGCTAATGATGCGTTAAAAATGTCTTGTGTAATTCTTTCAAATATTATATCGTGAGCTTCAGATTTTACATTTAACAATTGTGTTTCTGCAGGATAATCAAAATAAAATGAAAATTTTCTTTCGAAATTATCTTCTTCTTTTTTAATATTTATAAATCTTACATTTACTCCAACACTAAGTCTATTTTGTGAAGCTTGAAGGTTTGATGTAGAGGTCATAGGACTGACTCTGTATTCTTTTATTTCACCCTCGTAAATTAAATCAGCATCCGAGCTCAAAAGTTGTAAATTAGTTTGGTTTTGTAAAATATTTTGAAGAGCTATGGTAAAATCTCTATCCAACCCAGGTTCAAATATTGAGCCCATTGAGTTGCCTGCTTCATTTTCAAAAAAATTAACCTGAAAACTTTCGGTTCCTTCAGGTATTGAAGCTCCTGTAAAAGAATAATTTCCGCAACTCTCTAATATAATAGAGAATAACAATAATGTTATTATTTTATAATTCGATGTCATGCTGCTTAATTTTTCTATATAAAGTTCTTTCCGAAATTCCTAACTCAATTGCTGCTGCTTTCCTTTTGCCGTTATTTCTTTCCAATGCTTTTTTTATCAACTCAAGTTCTTTATCGTGAATTGATAGTGTTTCTTCTTCCTTTATTTCCTCAGCAAAGTGGTATTTATCTTCTTTTGAATTAAAAATACTTTCTTTTTCCTTAATTTCTATAATTTCTGTCTCCTTTTCTCTAATTAATTTTTCGTGTAAACTATCTAATGAATTGAAATCTTTTTCTTTTATATCAGATTTGTATTCATCACTGTTTAGATGATTTGTTATTTTTTTTAAGTCATTTAAATCTTTTTTCATATCAAATAAGATTTTATATAAAATCTCTCTTTCATTTGAAAAATCGTCTGCTGATTTAACTTTATTAATTAAAGCTGGCAATGTAGAGTTGAATTCTGGTAAATAAGATTGAAGCAACTGACTTGAAACTTCTCTTTTTTCTTCTAAAACTGAAAGCTGTTCAGCGACATTTCTTAATTGACGAATATTTCCGTTCCAACGATACATATTTAAAAGATGCTGAGCATTTTCATTAAGTCGAATGGTTGGCATGTTATATTTTTTTGCAAAATCACTTGCAAACTTTCTAAATAATAAATGAATGTCTTCTCTTCTGTTTCGTAATGGAGGAATTTTGATTTCAACAGTACTTAATCTATAATATAAATCTTCTCTAAATTTTCCTTTTTGGATTGCTTTTTCCATATCAAGATTGGTGGCAGCAACAATTCTTACATTAGTTTTTTGAACCTCTGAGGCACCTACTTTTATATATTCTCCATTTTCTAACACTCTTAAAAGTCTAACTTGAGTTGTTAATGGAAGTTCTCCAACTTCATCGAGAAAAATAGTACCACCATCTGCGACTTCAAAATAACCTTTTCTTGCACTATTTGCACCAGTAAACGCTCCTTTTTCGTGTCCAAATAATTCTGAATCAATAGTTCCGTCAGGAATAGCTCCACAGTTAACGGCAATATATTTATTGTGTTTTCTATGAGATAATTGATGAATTATTTTTGGAAAACTTTCTTTTCCAACTCCGCTTTCACCTGTAACTAAGACAGAAATATCAGTTGGAGATACTCTCATTGCTTTTTCAATAGATCTGTTTAAAGTTGGATCATTACCAATTATTCCAAATCTTTGTTTAATATTTTGTGTACTAGATTCCATAATATTTTTTTTATAAATCTTGACTAACTCCAATTAAAGTAGCAGATGTACATTTTAAAATTTTTACTTTAACAAAATCACCTATTTTATGTGATCCTTTAGGAAAAACAACCATCGTATTTTGCTCATTTCTTCCCGCCCAATGGGTGTTAGATTTTTTAGATTCTTTTTCTATCAAAACTTCCACTATTTTACCTATATACTGTTTAGTTCTATAATGACTGTGTGCTTGTTGCAAGTCTATTATCTGTTGTAATCTTATTTTTTTTACTGATTCTTTAACATTGTCATCAAATTTTTTTGCAGCATAAGTACCAGGTCTTTCAGAGTATTTAAACATGTATCCAAAATCATACTTCACTTCTCTCATTAAACTTAAAGTTTGTTTATGATCTATGTCACTTTCATTAGGAAATCCAGTAATCATATCATGAGAAATTCCGCAATTAGGTATAATGTCTTTAATATTTTTTATTAAGTTTAAGTATTCCTCTCTTGTATGCTGTCTATTCATTGACTTTAATATCGAATTACTTCCAGACTGAACAGGAAGATGAATGTAATTACATATGTTATCATAATTTGCCATAGTTTTTATAACATCCAAACTCATGTCTTGAGGATTTGATGTTGAAAATCTAATTCTAAGTTTAGGGTATGCTTCTGCTACAAGTTTTATAAGTTTAGAAAAATCAACAGATGTCTTTTTAATAAATTCATTAGCGTTTTTAAAATCTTTTTTTAATCCCCCACCATACCATAAGTAACTGTCTACATTCTGCCCCAGTAAAGTAATTTCTTTATAATTTGAATTATTTAATTCTTTGATTTCATCTAAAATACTTTTAGGATCTCTACTTCTTTCTCGTCCTCTTGTAAATGGAACTACACAAAAAGTACACATATTATCACATCCTCTTGTTATTGAAACAAAAGCTGTAACTCCGTTTGAAGAGAGTCTAACTGGACTAATATCTCCATATGTTTCTTCTTTAGATAAAATAACATTTACAGCATTTCTACCCTCATTAATTTCCTCTAAAAGATTAGGAATATCTTTATAGGCATCAGGACCAACAACTAGGTCAACAATTTTTTCTTCATCTAAAAATTTACTTTTAAGTCTTTCAGCCATGCAGCCAAGGACTCCAACTTTTAAATTTTTATTTTTTCTTTTTAATTTATTAAAACTTTCAAGTCTCTTTCTTACTGTTAGTTCAGCTTTTTCTCTAATTGAGCATGTGTTAAGTAAAATTAAATCAGCGTCATTTAAATCGTTGGTAGAGTTGTAGCCTTCTTTAGAAACAATTGAGGCGACAACTTCACTGTCAGCAAAATTCATTTGACATCCGTAACTTTCTATATAAAACTTCTTAGAAACTTTTTTTTTATTTATTTTCAATCCAATACTCATAGTCAATTAATCTGTGTAAATTTTATGCAAATATAACAATATGTGACAATATGTCAGTATAAATTTTAATCAAAAATATACTATTTATTAGTTGCTCTAAATTTTGAATAAAAAAAAAAATATACTTTTGTGATCTCAAAATCAATTTTAAATGTCTAAAAATTTAGTAATTGTTGAATCTCCTGCTAAGGCAAAAACTATAGAAAAATACCTTGGATCAGACTTTAAAGTATCCTCCAGTTATGGTCATATTTCTGATTTGCCATCTAAAGAAATTGGGATTGATGTAGATAATGATTTTAAGCCAAAATATATCATTTCAACTGATAAAAAAGATATCGTAAAGCAATTAAAAAAACAGGCTTCCTCAGCAGATACCGTTTGGTTAGCTAGTGATGAAGATAGAGAAGGAGAGGCTATTGCATGGCATTTATTTGAAAGCTTAAAATTAGAAAAAGCAAAGACTAAAAGAATCGTTTTTAGGGAAATTACCAAAAAAGCAATTTTAAATGCAATTGAAAATCCAAGAGAAATAAATTATGATTTAGTTAATGCTCAACAAGCAAGACGTATAATTGATAGATTAGTTGGATTTGAAATTTCTCCAATTTTATGGAGAAAAGTTAAAGGAGGTCTTTCTGCAGGAAGAGTTCAGTCTGTAGCTGTTAGATTATTAGTAGATAGAGAAAATGAGATAAATGATTTCGTCCCTGTCTCTTCGTTCAAAATCTCAGGAAAATTTTCTGATTCAAGTGATAATATTTTAGATGCTCAATTAACTGGAGTTTTTGGCTCTGAAGAAGAAGCTAAAAGTATTCTGGAAAAAAGTATAGATTCAAAATTTTTAATTTCATCTGTTGAAAAGAAACCGTTTAAAAAATCTTCATCAGCTCCATTTACTACTTCTACCTTGCAACAAGAGGCATCTAGAAAATTAGGATTTTCAGTAAGTCGAACAATGTCTGCAGCTCAAAGATTATATGAGTCTGGAAATATAACATACATGAGAACCGACAGTGTCAATCTTTCTGATGATGCTTTGAATGCCGCTGGAAAAGTTATATCGAAGACTTACGGAGATAATTATCATAAAAGAAAAAAATTTTCAAATAAAAATAAAGGAGCACAAGAAGCTCATGAAGCCATAAGGCCTACCAATTTTGAAAATAGACAAGTTAATATGGAGTCTGATCAAATTAAATTATATAATTTAATTTGGCTTAGAACTATCGCTTCTCAAATGAGTGATGCAATCTTAGAAAGAACCATTTTAAAAATATCATCTGACAAATACGAAAATCAGTTTACTTGTAAAGGTGAGATAATTCAATTTGACGGATTTTTAAAAGTTTATATTGAGGGAATTGATAATAATGAAAATGAAGATTCTCAGGGATTGCTTCCAAATCTTCAAAGAGGGACTCGATTATCTGGTTACTCAATTACAGCAACTGAAAAGTTTAGCCGACCGCCATACCGATATTCTGAAGCTTCTTTGGTTAAGAAGTTAGAAGAATTAGGAATTGGACGCCCATCCACATACGCTCCAACAATTACAACTATTCAAAACAGAAAATATGTTGTAAAGGGTAGTTATGAGGGACATGAGAGAAATTATAGACAACTTTTCACTCAAAACAATGAAATAAAAACTTCTATATTAACAGAAAATACAGGTTCTGACAAAGGAAAATTAGTGCCCACCGAAGTTGGAATGATTGTAACAGATTTTTTAGTTAATAACTTTCAAAATATTTTAAATTATAATTTTACCGCCAGTGTTGAACAAGATTTTGATAAAATTGCCAACGGTGATATAGAATGGACTAGTATTTTAAAAGATTTTTATGGTCCGTTTCACTCTACAGTTGAGGATGTACAACAAAATGCAACTAGAGAAACTGGAGAAAGAGTCCTTGGAGTTGATCCAGTGAGCGGAAGAAAGGTGAGTGTTAGACTTGGTAAATTTGGTCCGATGGCTCAAATTGGAACTGTTGATGAAGAAGAAAAACCAATATTCGCAGGGCTACTTCCAGATCAAAAAATAAGTAAAATTACTTTTGAAGAAACAATGCAGCTTTTTAAATTACCTTGTTATTTAGGTGATTTTGAAGATTTAAGCGTAGAATCGAATGCAGGTAGATTTGGACCATATGTCAAACATAATAATGTATTTGTGTCTCTACCTAAAGGCTTAAGTCCTCTCGAAGTATCTTTGGAACAAGCTATCGAGCTGATTTTAGAAAAAAGAAGAATTGACGCTCCAATTGCTACTTATGAAGGTTATGATATAAGTAAAGGAAAAGGAAGGTTTGGTCCATTTATTAAATGGAACGGTTTGTTTATAAACGTTAATAAATCATACGATTTTGATAATCTTAGTGAAAATGATTGTTTTGAATTAATTGAACTTAAAAAGAAAAAGGAAGCTGAAAAGCTATTAAAGGTTTGGGATGATCTTGGAATTCGATTAGAAAAAGCTAGATGGGGAAGATTTAATTTAATAAAAGGAAAAGTTAAAGTAGAATTCCCTAAGGGTACAGATTTAGATAAATTTAATGAGAATAATGTAGGTGATTACTTTAAAAAGAAAAAACCCAAAAAATCTAAGTCAAAGAAATAGTTATGACTAGTGACTATTTATCTCCAATTAGTAAAAAACTTATCGATTTTAAAAATAAACTTCCAAACGATAGTTTGGGAAAAAAAATTATTCTGTACAATATTAAGAAGTTTGATTACAACAAAATTGATATTGCTATTATTGGAATAAAAGAATATAGGAACTCAGTTGAAGTAAAATCTAATTTTATTGATTTAGATGAATTTAGAAAAGAATTATATTCTCTCTACTATGGTGATTGGAATGTAAATATTTTAGATTTAGGGGATTTAATAAATGGAGATAATTATAATGATACATACTTCGCATTTAAGACAATAAGTGATGAGTTACTTAGGCAAAATGTTAAGTTAATTGTTGTAGGTGGGGGAAATGATTTTGCTTTTCCTTTATACCAATCTTTATCTAAAATTCATTCTAGTTTAAATATAAGTTCAGTTGATAACAGGTTTGATTTTGGAAAAATTGATAAAGATTTTAATTCCAATTCATACATGTCTAAAATTATATTGGAAAAAAATAATAGTCTAAATCATTTTTGTAATATAGGTTATCAGACATTTTTAAATTCACAAGAAGAAATGGATTTATTAAATAATTTAAATTTTGAATTTCATAGAATTGGTAAAATAAACAGAGATATTCAAACAGTCGAACCACTGTTAAGGGAAACTCATTTATTATCCATTGATTTTAAGTCAATAAAAGCATCGGAATTAAATTTTGCTCATAATTTTCCTAATGGATTTGAAGGTGATCATATATGTTCAATAAGCAGGTATGCGGGACTTAGTAATTCTGTTTCTGCAATTGGTTTCTTTGAACTTTTAAACAGTAGCATTTCAAATTCTTTGCTTTCTCAGGCTATTTGGTATTTTGTTGAGGGTTTTTGCTTAAGAATTGAGGAAAATCCAAAATCTAAAAATTTTAAGGGTTACAAGTATAATGTGCTTTGTGAAGGAATTAATTTAAAATTTTATAACAGTGAATTATCACAAAAATGGTGGGTTGAGTTTTTAGATGATAAACAAGCTAACGCTAATAATGAACTTATCCCATGTAGCAAAAAAGATTACTTAAAAGCTTGTGATGAGTTATTATCCGATCGCTTATTACTAGTACTAAGAAGAAATTTATTATAATTGGTACGAAATTTGAAGCACTTTTAAATAATATTATTAAATTTATGGACTTGTAATATAAAAACAACTAGTGAAAAACATATTTAACCTCCTTTTTATTGTCATATTTATAACAAGTTGTTCAAACAAAAATGATAGGGGTGAACTTGTGGGTGTTAAAGGAACGAAATTTTTCCCTGACAAACCCTCTGGAATGGTTCTAGTGCCAAGTGGTTCTTTTTTGATGGGTATGGCAGATGACGATATCGCTGGACTTCAAAACGCTCCGATAAGTACGGTTTCTATAAAAGCCTTTTTTATGGACGAAACTGAAATTACTAATGGTGAATATAGACAATATGTAAATTGGGTAAAAGATTCTATAGTAAGGCAATCTCTTGCAGTTAGAGCGATTGAAGAAATTGGAGAATCCCCCTCCCAAGAAGATTTAGACAAAGAAAATAGTATAAATTCTTATTTTCCTTTATACCAACCAATTAGTGAAGTAAGTGATGATGAGAAAAACGGTTATGAGTTATACAGAGAACAAAATTCGTTTGGAATTAATCCCTATGATAAGAAAACATTTAATTTAAACTTCGACAATGATTTAATTTGGGAAAGAGAAGATTACCCTGATTTAGCTTATGCTGAAGTTATGGAAGGTCCAATTGAAGGTACGGGTTTTTATTTGCCAGAAGATGAGTCTTACAATGGAGAAAGAATATTTGACATAAAGAAAATTGTATACAACTACACTACTTTTGATGCTGCTGAGGCTATAAAATATCCTGACAGCGCAAGAAAAAATTTCTTTGTTCAAAAATCAATTCCTGTTTATCCTGACACAACTGCTTGGATTAAAGATTTTTCTTACAGCTACAACGAGCCTATGCATAATGATTACTTTTGGCACGATGCATATACCGATTATCCTGTGGTAGGTATTTCTTGGGAACAAGCTACTGCCTTTGCTCATTGGAGAACAATGTATAAAAACAATTATCAAAAGACATTAAAAAATAGTTCAAGAGTTGCTAGCTACAGGCTCCCAAGTGAGGCAGAATGGGAGTATGCAGCAAGAGGTGGACTAGAATCTGCAACATACCCGTGGGGTGGTCCATATACAATGGATTCAGAAGGATGTTTTTTAGCTAACTTTAAGCCTAACAGAGGAGATTATGCGGCTGATGAAGCTTTGTATACTGTAGAAGCAAAGTCATTTTGGCCCAATGATTATGGATTATATAATATGGCTGGAAATGTTTCAGAGTGGACCAGATCATCTTATGATAAAGGTGCTTATCAGTTTGATTCAGGACTTAATCCAAATGTTACAGATACCATTAATTTAAGAAAAGTTATTAGAGGAGGATCGTGGAAAGATACTGCCTATTTTTTAAGGGTAAGTACAAGAGATTATGAGTACAAAGATGAAAAAAGATCCTATATTGGTTTTAGAACTGTTCAGGACTACTTAGGTGAAGATGGTGGAGGTGATAGAAACCAAAATAAAATATTTTAAACCATCTATTATAATGATGTTCTAATTTTTGAAATTAAATAATAAAAAAGCTATGGCAAATAAAAGAAAAAAATTCATACCTGATAATTGGATTGAATTAATGTTTGGAATTGGTGCTTCTATTGTAATTATTGGAGCGTTATTAAAAATCACTCACAGTGATTTTATTTTCACAGGAAACACCTGGTTAACTGCAGGGCTTATAACTGAGGCAATAATTTTTTCTATTTCAGGTATTCAAGGTTTTATGACAGGAGATTCTTCAGTTGAAGATCCAGGTCTTCAAACAATTGAAGCTGAAACTCAATCATTACAACAAGCAGTTGATCAAACGGTCAGTGGATTAAGTTCTTTGAATAAAAATTTAACCGCTGCTACAGCTGCAACAGAATCTTTTTCTGTGCCAAATGATATTAGTGAAAATTTAAATAGCTACAATGATAATTTATCGTCTGCAGCTTCTAAACTTACTAGTATTAATGAATTGTACGATTCTTTAAATAAATCTTTAAGTGAAGTAAATTCTTCAACTTCTTCAATGAATATCCCCGAAGGTCTGGGTGACGAACTGAATAAAATGAAAGCAACTATCAATGAGCTTAATGCTAAGTATTCTTCAATGCTTGAAGGAATGAATAAATAACATATGGCTGGAAAATCCGATACTAGACAGAAAATGATAAATATGATGTACCTCGTGTTTATTGCCATGCTTGCTTTAAATATTAGTAAAGAAGTTTTAGCAACTCTTGGTATTTTAAATGATGACCTAGAATCTTCGATTGTAGAACTAGAGTCATCCTCAAAAATAAATTACGATCAGATAAGTTCAAACTCTGATAATCTAGATTATAAAATTGCTGCGGAGATGGTAGGTAACGTAAAAAATGTTTCTGATGATTTTTACAACTTTATTCAAAATATTAAAGATTCTCTAATTAGTTCGGATGAAAATAGTTATTTAAAAGAGGTTAATGTAAAATCAAATAGAGATTCTATAATTGTTATGACGGATTATCAAATAATGGATAAGTCACAAACTCTTGACGATTATTTCTTTGTCGGTGATTTATATACAGAAAAAGGAGATTTGTTTCTCAATAAGTTTACTAATTATCCTTTTTCAATTAATGAAACTTTAGACCAAATAACTGATAAAGAATTAAATTCAGAAAAAGAAACTAAAATAAATTTTGAATTTGGTTCAATTAAAGATGATTTATCAAACAGATTTAAATATTCTGAAAAAGTTGTAACAAGTGAAGGAACAGAATCACCATTTCTGAACTATAATTTTCAAGGCTTTCCTATGATAGCTTCAATTTCAAAATTAACTAAGATCCAATCTGATATTCGTTATATTGAAAATAAAGTATTAACTCAAATATTAAATGCTGTTCAAAATAAGGGCCTTAATTTTAATACCTTTCAAACTCTTTTAGAAACTACTAAACCTGTTTACTATACAACTGATGTTATCGATGCGGCTGTAGTAATGGGTAAAAAAGATGAAAGTTTTAAGCCTGACGGAGTAGATTTATTTATAAATGGAAAGTCTCTACGTTCTAGTGAATATAAGATTGAAAGTGGTAAGGTAGTTTTAAATAAAAAATTATCATCTCCGGGAACTTATGAGTTAACCGGAACAATAACTAAAAGAAACGCTGATAGTCAAGAACTAGTATCAATTCCAGTAAACCAAACTATCGTGGTTATTAAAGAGCCTAACTCAGCAGTAGTTTCTGCTGATAATATGAAAGTTTTCTATAGAGGTTTAAGAAACCCTTCTTCAATATCTATTCCAGGCGTTACTGAGAGTTCCATTAGACCATCAAGTAATAATGGTGATTTTATAAAACTTAAAAGTGGTGGATGGGGTGCTGTTCCCACTAGTGATTTTTCTAAAAAAACTATGAAAGTTTCTGTTTCTGGTGTTTTAAATGGTAAAAGAAAACAATTTGATGGGGGGGAGTTTAGAATTCTAGAGCCACCACCTGGACTTGGCTCTGTTAAGGTAAACGATAATTATTATAAGCCTACTCAGAATATTCCTAAGAGATATTTGTCTAATGGAATGATCACAGGCAACAAGCCAAAAGATTTTTTATACGACTTTGTCATAGAGGTTACTTCTTTTGATATTAAGGTTGGTAATTCACCTTCTAAGTCTGTAAAAGGTAATACTGCCAGAAATAATTCAAAGGCTGTTGCTGATATAAATAGTCAGGGTAAAGGAACAGTTGTTAGAATATCAAACATAAAAGCTAATGCAAAAGATGGAGATTTTATAAATCCTAATTATATTGTAAATGATTTTATATTAATACTAGAATGAAAAATTTAATATTTCTTTTTTGTGTATTGTTTAGTGTAAATGCTTTTTCGCAAGCAAACATATTAAATGCTTCAACGCCCTCTGAAATTGGAATTAAGAACTTTGATCAAAAACAGTCCGACAGTGATTCTTTTCTTGAATTTGATTACATTGATGAGAGAGATATTCTTTGGTCAAAAATAGTTTACGAGAAAATTGATTTGAACGAAAAATTAAATTTCCCTTTATTATTTCCTGTTAATGATGAGACCTATGAAAAAAATAGAAAGTCCCTTTGGAGAATTTTAAAAGAAAATATAATTAATAAACGTATTACAGAGCTGTATTTTGATAGAAATGATAATTTTAAAGATAAGATGTCCTATAATGATGTTATGGAAGTTGTTTCATTTACAGAACTAATTAACGGAGTACCAACACCTCCTGAAGAATTAAAATCCATTGATATTACTGCCTACAGAATAAAAGGAATGTGGTATTTTGATAAAAGACAAGGTGAAATGAAATACAGGTTATTAGGGCTTATGCCTGTGGGAAAAAATCTTAAAGATGATGATGGTAAAAATAATACTGATCTTTTTTGGATATGGTATCCAAGCTTAAGAAAAATTCTTCACCAAGAAATGGTTTTTAATGAAAAAAACAATGCAAATAGAATTTCTTTTGATCAATTATTAATTTCTAGAAGGTTTAGTTCATACATATATAAAGAAGATAATTTATATGGTGATCGTCCTATATCTTCCTACAAGGATAAAGGTCTTCAATCAATTTTAGAGTCTGAAAGAATTAAAAAAGAAATTCTTGATTTTGAGCAAGATATGTGGAATAGATAGAGAGTTAATTTTCCAATTTTTATATTTCCTTTTTTCAATCTTTTAATCATGGTTTGTTTTTACAATAAACTATTCAATTTTTATTTCCGGTTTCCTCATATAAAACGAACTATCTCTATTTATTTTTTTCTATTTTAACGAGTTCTCTAAATGTTAAAATTGTTCTTTTTCGACTAAATCAACGTTCTTTTTTTGTTAAGTAAGTTCTTTTTATATAAATTGTATAAACAGTCATAAGGGGTATTTATTACCCTTTTTTCTCTGTAACAACTAATTTATTAATGAAAATATTTACACTTAGCATTAAGCTTTCAAACACTTTATTATAATAATACCCCTATGAAAAATTTTTTATCCTTAATTTTTTTAACTTTTTCTTTTTTATCCTATTCTCAAAACGTTGCTCCAACTGTTTCTGATGCTACGGCTACAGTTACGGAAGGTGGTGGAATTGACGTAAATCTATCTATTTCTGATGATGATGGTGATTCATGGACAATTTCTATTGTTTCAGCCCCAAGTGTTGGAACTACAGAAATTAATCCTGGTGACCAAATAACCTATACCCATGACGGTTCGGAAGGTAATGAAGTTACATTTACTTACAGAGCTACTGACAGTAATAATAATGAAAGTTCAATTGCAACTGTAACTATCACTGTTACAGGTGTGAATGATATGCCAACAGTAGAGGAAATTACTAAAACTGTTGACGAAAACAGTACAACTGAGATAATTCTTTCAGGAAACGATGCAGAAGGTTCAGCATTAGTTTATTCCTTAGTCACTCAGCCAAACGATGGAGATTTTACATTTGATACAGCAACAGGGGTCG
>CAJQMK010000078.1 GCA_905479415.1 uncultured Flavobacteriaceae bacterium
TCATTTGTTCCCAAAATAAATGATGAAAATTTAGAAATAGAGCCTAGTATTGGATTAAATTCTGGGTATGTAAAAAGGGCTCAAAAATTTCTTCCTAAACAAGGGAAAAAATATCCATGGAAATTAAATCAAAACTACATTAAAGATATGTTTTCACTTAAGTTTAAAAAAATTGAAGACGAATACATATATTTCAAAAAATAATAGGATATTTATACTAAATATATTTAAAATGAGTAAACCACAATTTATAAATGAATTAAGCATTCCAGCAGTTGCAGCCCCAATGTTTTTAATTTCTGGGCCAGAAATTGTAATAGAATGTTGTAAAAATGGAATTGTTGGAACTTTTCCAGCACTTAATCAAAGAACTTCAGAAGGCTTTGAAGAGTGGTTAATAGAAATAAAAACAGAACTAGATAAATTCGAAAAAGAAACAGGAAAAAAAGCAGCTCCATACGGAGTTAACTTAATTGTTCATAACACCAATCCAAGAGTTCAAGCAGATTTAATGCTTTGTGTAAAACATAAAGTTCCAATTATAATCACTTCACTTGGTGCTGTAAGTCAACTAGTAGATGCCGTACACTCTTATGGTGGTCTGGTTTATCATGATGTTATCAAAAAAAGACATGCTGAGAAAGCAGCTGAAGCTGGAGTTGATGGATTAATCCTAGTTGCTGCAGGAGCAGGTGGTCATGGAGGAACACTTCATCCAATTCCTTTTATAGCTGAGGTTAAGAAGTTTTTCAAAAAAACAATTTTACTTTCAGGGTGTTTATCTAATGGAAGAGATATCGCTTCAGCAAAACAAATGGGAGCAGATTTGGCTTACATGGGTACAAGATTTATTAATACTAAAGAAAGTAAGGCTGACGATGCTTATAAAGAAATGATAATAAATTCAAAAGCTGGAGATATTGTTTATACAGCAGCTGTCTCTGGAGTTAATGCAAATTTTCTTCGACAAAGTTTAGAATCCATGGGAATCACGGAAGACATGTGGGGCAATTCTAAAAAAGTGGATTTTGGTGATGAATTAGATGCTGCTAAAGCAGAAGCAAAAGCATGGAAAACAATATGGTCTGCGGGTCAGGGAGTAACTACCATTGAAGATGATCCAACAGTTAAAGAACTTGTAGATTCACTTAAAAAAGAATTCATCTCATCTATTAATGAGCAAAAGGATTTATTAGATACTTATAATTAATTTTTGTAAAATTTTACAAACCAGTCTAAAGATTTTGGGTTTCTTAATGAATCACTACTAACCACATCATTTGGATTTTTACCCATCAAAATCTTTTTCACAGGTACTTCAACTTTTTTTCCACTTATAGTGTAAGGAATATCAGGAGTTTTAAAGATTAAGTCCGGAACATGCCGTGGTGAACATTTTTGTCGAATTACAGATTTTAATTCATCATTATCTATTTCTGAAATAGATTTGACAAAAAGAATTAACTGATTGTTATTACTATCATCTAAATGAATTATTAAACTATCATCAACATAGCTTAAATCTTTAATAGCGCTATATATCTCGGATGTACCTATTCTAACGCCAAATCTATTTAAAGTTGAATCAGAGCGCCCGTGAACAATAATTCCATCATTTACTGTATGGGTAACCCAATCTCCATGATTCCAAATTTTATTAAATTTTGAAAAATAACTATTTCTGTATTTTTCATCATTTTTGTCATTCCAAAAAAATACAGGCATTGAAATAAATGGCTTAGTCAAAACAAGTTCACCCATTTCATTTTTAACTTCAGTTCCATGATCATTCCAAACTTCAATAGAAGCACCTAACATTTTACATTGAATTTCTCCGGGGATAACATCCATTTCTGGATTACCTCCAATAAAAGCAGTACAAACATCAGTTCCTCCACTCAGCGAAACAACATGAGCATTAGGAAAAAGCTTATTTAATCCTATGTTAGTTTCTTTAAATAACGGAGAACCTGTTGAACCTAAAGTTTTTATACAAGATAAATCGTAAGAAATTAACTCTTTTGGAGTATCAGATAATAGGTTTTGAAAAAAAACTGCTCCATGCCCAAAATGATTAATTTGTGCTTTTTTAACAAATCTCCAAAGCACACCTTTATCAGGATAAACTGGAGAACCATTGTAAATACAGAGAGTAGCCCCAATTAACAAACTACTTAAGGAATAATTCCACATCATCCATCCAGTCGTTGAATACCAAAAATATGTATCGGATTGAATAACATTTTGATGAATAGATAAAGCTTTGTAATGCTCAAGTATCATCCCTCCTGTTCTATGCGTAATTGCTTTAGGTTTTCCAGTGGTACCTGATGAAAATAAAATCCAAATGGGGTGATTAAAATCAACTGGTGTGAAAGTTAAATTTATGTTATTCGTGTTATTAGAAAATATTGATTTCGTATTTAAATCTAAACTACCAGAAATTGATTTTATTGAACTTTTAAGTTTTTCGACTTTAGATTCTAATGAAAATATTTTCCCATTGTACATATACTCAGAATGATAAAATAAAAATTTTGGTTGAATCTGATTAAATCTATCGTAAACAGAATCATAACCAAAATCAGGGGAACAAGATGACCAAATTGCTCCCAGTGAGTTGACTGCTAAAAAAGCCGCTACAACTTCAGCTGTATTTGAACAATATCCTGCTACTCTATCTCCTATTTTTACATTATTTTCAACTAAAATCCTTTGAAACTCTAAAGTTTTCATTTTCAATGATCCCCAGGTAATTTCAATATAACTACCATTTTCATCTTGATATTTTATTGCAGGAGTTTTTAATTTATGATTTTTAAAAACATTCTTAGAGTAACTAATCTTGGAATTCTCAAACCAAAGAGTCTTTATAAAATCATCATTGAATTTATAAATTGTTGTTGGAGGATTTTCAAACTCTATTTTAAAAAACTTAACAATTGAATCCCAAAAATCTGCAATTTCATTAACACTCCAACAATGTAAATCATTATAAGATTTAAAACTTAATTTATTATTTGATTTCAGAAAAGTTTTATACTTCGATAGTACAGTTTTCAAAACTTATTTAAAAGAATTATTGAATTAAAAAGTATAGTGTAATTATAAAAAACAGTCCATGAAGTATTGCTATTTTTAAGTCTCTAGTTTGTTTTAACAGAAATGAAATAATTATTGCTAGAGAAACTAAAAAATGAAATGCAGCAAAGACAATTAAAAAAGGCTCGTGTAAAATTGTATTTTCAAAATTCAAATAAATATATACTGCAAAGATTCCAATGCTAATGGCGGCAGCTCCATACATTCTAGCAGTAGTTATAAGAGCGTTATTCCCCTTTTTGTATGCAGCCATTAATCTTGGATTTATCATCAAAACTGATCCAACTAATAACTCCAACAACCCTACAACTATTATAAATATTTTCATATTAACTGTTTTTTAAACTAATATAAGTTAATTAAAAAGTAATTAGTATTATTTTACTATTTTTATAGTGTATGGATCAAGAAAGCATAAGTAAATTAGTGCCTGTTTTTGTACTTTTAGTTTTAGGTACTATTGAAGCTGTAGGTGGATTATATTTTCATGATAAAAGATCTAAAAATGATATAACAATTGAATTAGTTTGTTTAACCATTCTACCTACACTGATTCAACCTGGAATTTTAGCTCTTGTATTATTCACTATGGATTCTTGGTTTATTGTTTATGAAGATTATTTTATTAATTCTTATTTTTTATGGCATGTTTTAGCATTCCTAATTCTTGATGATTTAACTCAATATTTATGGCACAGATTTTCTCATGAAAATCCTTTTATGTGGAAATTACACAGGCCACATCATGTTGTTGAAGAGATGGGAGTTTTAGTTACTTACAGAAACGCATTTATGTATTATGCTTTTATGCCAGGTCTTTGGTTTTCAGCTATCCTTATTTTTTTAGGAATGACAGAAGTTTATTTATATTATTTACCCATTAAAATGACAGTTATAATTGCAGCACACAGCGAAACTAAATGGGATAGGTTTTTATACAAATACAAAATTTTACATCCATTAGCTTGGATTGTAGAAAGAACGATATCAACACCTAGTACTCATTATGCTCATCATGGATTAACCTCTGAAGATGAAATATCAAATCCGAATGGAAACTATGGTAACCTACTTTTCTTTTGGGATATTTTATTTGGAACAGCAAAAATCACTAGAAAATATCCAACGAAATTTGGAGCATGGAACAAAATGAAAGAGCCTTGGTATGTTCAATTAATGTTCCCTATTTTGAAATCTAAAGATTCTCGAAGTGAACTTAGTTCTTTAAAAACAAATATGGATTTTGATCCTTCCAAAGATTTTAAGGATTATAGTAATTAAATTTTAATGAAAGATTTAAAAAACAAAGTTGTAGTTATCACAGGTGCTGGTTCTGGAATTGGTAGATCACTAGCAATTAAAATGCATAATAATGGTGCAAAATTAGCTCTTAACGATTTTAATAAGCAATCTCTTGATGAAACATTAAGTATTATTGGTAATATTGATCAAATTTATAACGAAGTATTTGACGTTTCTAAAAAAGAGGAATTTTATCAATTTTCAAAAAATGTAGTAAGTCATTTTAAAAAGGTAGATGTCGTTATTAATAATGCTGGAATTACAAACGGAAGCATTACAGCAGTTGATACAACTATTGAATCTTACGAAAAAGTTTTAGGAGTAAATTTATGGGGAATGATATATGGAACTCTAGCTTTTATGCCCGAATTAAGAAAACAAAAAGAATCAAGTGTTGTGAATATTTCGAGTATTTGGGGACTCTTAGGATCTCCTTATCAATCTGCTTACAGCACATCAAAATTTGGCATAAGAGGCTTTACTGAAGCCTTAGCAGCTGAAGAATTATGTAATAAAACTGGAGTTGTAGTACTTAGTGTTCATCCTGGTGGAATTAAAACAAATATTGTTAGAAATATTGAGGGTCAGAACCTCACTGAAACTCAATTA
>CAJQMK010000079.1 GCA_905479415.1 uncultured Flavobacteriaceae bacterium
ATTCATTTTTTTAAAATAGGCTCTGGAAAAACTAGATTGCTAATATGGTCTCAGATGCATGGTAACGAGTCTACCTCTACAAAAGCACTTTTTGATTCTATTTCATTTTTTTGCAATTATGAACAGAAAATATATGATGATTTAACCATATTAGTCATACCAATATTAAACCCAGATGGTGCTTTAAAATATACCAGAAATAATTATAATAATGTAGATCTTAACAGAGATGCAGTTGATTTAACTCAGCCAGAAAGTCTTGTGTTAAAAAAGGTTTACAATGATTTTAACCCAGATTTTTGTTTTAATTTACATGATCAAAGATCAATTTATTCAACTGTTAATTTTAATTCATCAATACTTTCTTTTTTATCTCCTTCCTCTGATTTTGAACGAAATGAAACTGATTCAAGAGTAAAATCAATGAAAATCATATTAGATATATATGATAATCTTAGAACGTTAATTCCAAATAACATTGGTAGATATAATGATGAATTTAATATTAATTGTGTTGGAGATACATTTCAATCTTTAAATACCCCTACAATCTTATTTGAATCTGGTCATTATTCTCAAGATTACACAAGAGAAATATCAAGGTATTATACATCAATGGCAATTACATACGCTGTCAAATCAATATATTCCAAACGTTTTAACTTACAAAACCATAAAGATTATTATAATATCCCTGAAAATTCTACAAATTTATGCGATGTTTTTATTAAAAACATTAAAATAAAGCAATCTTCATCAAGTCAGCATATTAATTTATCCATTTTATATAAAGAAAAATTAAATTTAGGTTCTAAAGAAGTTGAATTTCATCCGGAAATTAGTGAATTCGGAAAATTAGAAAAAGTTTCAGGTCATCTGGAATCCGATTTTATTTCAATCGATAATGTATTTGACATATCTGATAATAGTGATTTAAATGAAATTATTATAATCGCAAAAAAATTACGAAATATTCATTAAATATTTGATTTAAGTAAAAATAATTCAATATATTTGCGATTATTTAAATTTAAATTCAAAATAATGGCTAAAATTAAACTTGATGAAATTGATCACCAGATTCTAGATCTTTTAATTGATAATACAAGAACTGCTTTTACTGATATAGCTAAAAAATTATTAATCTCAGCTGGGACTGTTCATGTTAGGGTAAAAAAAATGGAAGATGCAGGTATTATTAAAGGATCTTCTCTTACACTTGACTATAAAAAATTAGGATATACTTTTATTGCATACATCGGTATATTTCTCGAAAAAACTCATCAGACTAAGTTTGTACTTCAAAGACTTGAAGCAATTCCATTTGTAACAGTAGCTCATATTACCACTGGAAAATTTAATATTTTCTGTAAAGTTCGTGCTAAAAGTACTGACCATGCGAAAGAGATTATATTTTTGATTGATGATGTAGAAGGTGTTTCTAGAACAGAAACTATGATATCACTAGAAGAAAGTATAAATGACAAGAAAAGACTTATGCATAGAATTTTTAATGAATTACAATAATATTAGTGAGAGAATTAACAAAAAAAGAAAGATTTAACGATAAAGTTCTTTCTAGATTCAACTTATACAATAGTATTTTTTCAACTCTTCCATATGAAAGTATTGCCAAAACTGGTGTAATGCTTCCTCTTTTTGAAAGAATTTGTATTGATGGTTATAAAAAAAGCAATAATCCAACAAAAATTGTAAATGATTTTTTCGCTACTTATATGTCTGGATCTGATGATCCGGAAAAAGTTTCTCTTTTGTTTCGTTTTATTCAATATATTGAAAGACAGGTTGTTCTTTTTGATGCAGTTGAAGACGCTTCTTTTTCCCAAATTAACAATTTAGATGGTAGGGGAACTCTACGTAGTTTAAAAGAAGAAGTTGAATCAAAAAACAAAAAATCTGAACTAAAAAAGTATTTATCTAAATTTAAAATAAGACCAGTTTTAACTGCTCACCCAACTCAGTTTTACCCTGGTTCAGTTTTAGGAATTATAACTGATTTAACAAGTGCTGTCAAAAATAACAATTTAGCAGAAATTAAAGTTCTACTATCTCAACTTGGAAAGACTCCATTTTTCAAAAATAAAAAACCAACACCATATGATGAAGCAGTAAGTTTAACATGGTATTTAGAAAATGTTTTTTACAATTCTATTAGTAATATATATAAATACATTAAAATAAATATTTTTGATGGTAAGGATTTTGACAATGATATAGTTAATTTAGGTTTTTGGCCTGGAGGAGACAGAGACGGAAACCCATTTGTTACTACTAAGATTACTTTAAAAACTGCAAATAAATTAAGAAGCGATATTATTAAAAATTATTACAGAGATATAAGGAGTTTAAGAAGAAGGTTGACTTTTAAAAATATAGAAGATAAAGTAGTTGAAATAGAAAATAGATTATACAAAAGTATTTTTAATGAAAGTAAAACTCCAAAAATTAGTTTAGATGAGCTAAAAACTGAATTAAATAAAATAAAAAATATTCTTATTAACGAACACAATTCTTTGTTTCTCGAAGAATTAGATGAAATTATTGATAAGGTTAAAATTTTTGGATATCATTTTGCAAGTCTTGATATTAGACAAGATTCTAGAATTCATAGTAGTGTTTTTAATTCTGTTTTTAAAATCGCTCAGAAAAATTTAAATAAATTATTTCCAGATAATTATTTGGACTTAAACGAAGAAAAAAAGATTAAAATTTTATCTAAAATTAAAGGGGATATTTCACCTGATCTTTTCAATGATGAATTGTCGGTTTCTACATTGAGTTCAATACGAGCCATGAAAGAAATTCAGTCAAACAATGGAGAAAAGGCTTGTAACAGATATATCATTAGCAATAATCAATCTGCATTGAACATATTAGAGGTCTTTACTATGTTTAGACTTAGTAATTGGGAGAATCCAACTGTAGACATTGTGCCTTTATTTGAAACAGTTTCAGATTTAAAAGTTGCTTCTAAAGTTATGGAGTCCGTTTATGCTAACCCAGTTTATAAAAATCATCTAAAACAAAGAAATAATCAACAAACAATTATGTTGGGTTTTTCAGATGGAACTAAAGACGGAGGTTATTTAATGGCTAATTGGAGTATTTTAAAAGCTAAAGAAGCTCTTACATCAGTTTCTAGAAAACATGGAATTAAAGTAATATTCTTTGATGGAAGAGGAGGTCCACCAGCAAGAGGAGGAGGTAATACTCATCAATTTTACTCTTCGATGGGTGAATTTGTTGAATCTGATGAAATTCAACTTACAGTTCAAGGTCAAACAATAAGTTCAAATTTCGGAACAGTTCAATCTTGCCAATACAACCTTGAACAATTATTAAGTTCTGGAATTCAGAATAGAGTTTTAAGCGATGTTAATAACAGTTCTAGCAAAGAGGATAAATTAATACTAGATAAACTGGCTAATATTAGTTACAAAGCTTATACAGACTTTAAAAATCATCCTATGTTTGTTCCTTACTTAGAACATGTTAGTACTATAAAATATTATGCTAAAACAAATATTGGAAGTAGGCCTTCAAAACGTGGTAGTGCGGATGCTAAGTTTGATTTTTCATCGTTAAGAGCAATTCCATTTGTGGGTAGCTGGAGTCAACTAAAACAAAATGTTCCTGGTTTTTATGGTGTAGGAACTGCATTAAAATATTATAGTGACAGAAAAGAATTTTCTAAGATTAAAAATCTTTATAAAAGTTCTCCTTTTTTCAGAACATTAATTTCTAACAGTATGATGAGCTTAACTAAGTCGTTTTTTAAATTAACTGCTTACATGAAAAATGATCCACAATATGGAGAGTTTTGGTTATTAATTTATAATGAGTATAGGCTAACCAAAAAATTGATTTTGAGATTGTCTGGATTTGATCATTTAATGCAAAATGAACCTGCTAATAAAGCTTCCATTCAAACAAGAGAAAAGATTGTGCTTCCATTAATAACAATTCAACAATATGCTTTAAGAAAAATTAAAGACATTGAAAATGGAAATCATCCAAAAAAAGATTTATCTCTATATGAAAAAATGGTTACAAGATCTTTGTTTGGAAATATTAATGCTAGTAGAAACTCAGCTTAAATAATATTTAAAAGACTCTTTTATTAATTCTTTTTTAACCTGAATATCATAAACAGGTTCAGCTATTTCTTTAAGTAAAATGAAATTTATTTTTCCGTGACTGTTTTTTTTATCATGAATTAATAAATCTATTATTGAACCAATCTGACTTTGACTTATTTCAATTTTTTTGTAAATACAATTAATGTGTTTTTTTATTGAATTAACATGATCGATTGAGAAGTTGAATAATTTATAGGATAAAAAACTTGCCAAAACTATCCCAATAGAAACTGCTTCACCGTGAAGTAATTTATTTTCGGAATTCAAGAAATAAGATTCGATCGCATGACCCAGGGTATGACCATAATTCAGCGACTTTCTTTCTTTTTGTTCTTTTTTATCAATTAAAACAATTTTATTCTTTGTTATAATTGAATTGTATATTGTTTTTAAATCATAAAATGGTGTATCATTACTAATTAACAGATTATATGTTGGCAGATCATAAATCAATGAATGTTTAAATATTTCAGCGTATCCACTTGAAATTTCATTTTTTTCTAATGTGTTTAAAAATTCATTATCAATCACTACCATTTTGGGATCATAAAAAGTTCCTATTTGATTTTTAAGAGTTCCAAAATCAATTCCAGTTTTTCCGCCAACCGAAGCATCAACCATAGACAATAGAGTGGTGGGGATATTTATGTAACTTATTCCTCTTTTATAAGTGCTCGCAATAAAACCACCCATATCCGAAACAACACCTCCTCCAAGATTAATAATTAAACTGTTTCTATCTCCTTGTTTGTCCGATATTATTTTCCAGAGTTTTAAACATGATTCAATATTTTTGTTTTCTTCTCCATTACATGATTCAATTAACTCATAATTCTCTATTTGAATTTTGTTTAAAAACACATCTAAACAATATTGCTTAGTATTATTATCAACATGAATAAAAATTTTAGAATAATTTTCATTCTTTAAATGATTTGATAGTTTATCAAATCCATTTTGCTTAAACAAAATAGAGTAGCTGTCTGAGATAATTTCTTTATTCATATAAATTTGTACAATACAAAATAACATATTTTTTTTTTAAAAAAACTATGTACATTAGTTTAAAATTTTATTGATTTGAATAATCTATTTTCTGATACTAAAGAAGCTTTTTCTTTAAAAAGTAATTTTGAACTAAACAGAGCATTTTTTCTTTTTAAAATTATTGGTAATACTACTTTTGTGAAATTAAGTACAGTCTTGACAAACTTTGCTTTAAAATTTTACCTTCCAGTAACTCCTATTATTAAAGCAACTGTATTTGATCATTTTTGCGGTGGTGTGAGTGAAGAAGATTGTGTCCCGGTAATAAATAAAATGTTTGATAAAAATGTTCACTCTGTATTGGATTTTTCTACTGAAGGCTTTGATTCGGAAAAAGAATTTGACGATTGTTTAAGAAAAAAAATATCTATTATAGAATTTGCAAAAAACAAAAAAGAAATTCCTTTTGCCGTTTTTAAACCTACTTGTTTGGGTAGTACAGATTTATTTAAAAAAGTTTCAAAATTTGAAAATTTAAATGATTCAGAAAATGATTCTTGGAATAGAGTTATTCAAAGATTTGATCAAGTTTGTTCAAAGGCTTTTAAAGAAAATATAAAAATTTTAATTGATGCTGAAGAAGTTGAGGTTCAAAACGCAATTGATGATTTAGCAATTAAAATGATGCGTAAGTATAATCTCAAAACTGCTATTGTCTATAATACTGTGCAGATGTACAGGAAAGATAGATTAACCTACCTAAACGAAATGATTTCTAATCAATTTAACGATGGTGTGATATTTGGATTAAAGCTAGTTAGAGGAGCTTACATGGAAAAAGAAAGGAATTTAGCTGTTTCAATGAATATTGAATCTCCAATCTGTGATACTAAAAATGAAACAGACAAAAATTTTAATTCAGGATTAGATTTTGTCTTTAATAATTTTGAAAGAATTTCATTTGTTTGTGCGTCCCACAATGAAGATTCGATTCTAAAAGTTATATCAATGATGGAGTCAAAAAATTTAAAAAGTAATGATAGCAGTATATGGTTTGGTCAACTTTATGGTATGAGTGATAATATTTCTTTTAATTTGGCTTCTAAGAACTTTAACACTTTTAAAATATTACCATTTGGATCTGTCAGAAACCTTATGCCTTACTTGATAAGAAGAGCAGAAGAAAATACCTCGGTACAAGGTCAAACTGGAAGAGAATTACAGTTAATTTTAAAAGAAAGAAAAAGAAGAGCTTCACTGTAGTTCATTAATTTTTAGAAAAGTATGCGTTCTTATCACAGTTTTTCACAATAAATGATTTCTTTTTACTCTCCAAGTAATAAACCTTACAAGTGTCAATTTTAGTATTACTTTTAGAAAAGTTTACATCATATTCTTTAAAAAAAATATCTTTTGAAAAAGAATTATTTTGAT
The DNA here is from genome assembly GCA_905479415.1 of uncultured Flavobacteriaceae bacterium. Classification (GTDB taxonomy): domain Bacteria; phylum Bacteroidota; class Bacteroidia; order Flavobacteriales; family Flavobacteriaceae; genus MAG-121220-bin8. The sequence goes on from CAJQMK010000079.1 coordinate 6,582, forward strand.
CATTAAATATCCAATTCTTTTTATAAATATCGTTTAAAACTCTTTTATTAGGCATGTAATTGAACCTTGTGTCTTTTTTGTTGGAAATAAATATTAAAATAATAATACCAATACTTAAACCAAACAAAAAGAAATACAATCTTTTTAAAAAACTCATGAGAATATATTTGTTAAATTAATTTTTCGCTTATCAGTATCTATGAAATCAATTTTTAAAATGGAGTGATTGATGTCTAAATCATTCATTATCAACTCAGGCCACTCGATTATAATGAATTTATTATATAAATATTCAAAAAGTCCTAAATCATTAATTTCTTCTTTATTTTCAATTCTATACAAATCCATATGAATTACTAATCCGTCCTCACAGCTGTATTCGTTTATAAGAGTGTAGGTAGGACTACTAACTTGATCTTTTACTTTAAGTTGTTTGCAAATCTCTTTTATTAATGTTGTTTTTCCTGAACCAACATCACCACAAACCAGTAAAATTTTTCCACTTATATTTTTTAAAATAAAATCGCTTGCTTCTTTTATTTCTTCGATACCATAATTAAATTCCAAAATATTTTAAATTTTAAAATTCAAAAATAAGATACTTATTCATTGTTTTAACCATATTAAACCAAATTTAATTGATTTTTCATACTTTTGCGACGATGAAGTTAAAAGCATATCAGGTAGCTGAAATTGTTGGTGGTGATGTTGAGGGAAATGATCAGGTTTCGATTGACAGCTTAGCTAAAATTGAAAATGGTAAAGAAGGCTCGTTGTCTTTTTTAGGAAACCCTAAGTATAAAAGATTTTTAGATTCATCAAAATCTTCAATTGTTATAGTTGCAGATAATTTTGTTTCTGATAAAAATTTAACCAAAACGTTGATAAAAGTTAAAGATCCTAATGAAGCATTTTCTAAGTTATTAGATTTGTTTGGAAATCAAACCTCAAGTAAATTAGGTATTGATAAATTAAGCTCTGTTGACAATACTGTTTCAATTGGTAAAGATGTTTATTTAGGAGCTTTTTCTATTTGTGAAAAAGATTCAATAATTGGAAAAAATTGTAAGATTTATTCACAGGTTTATGTTGGTGAAAATGTAAAAATTGGTAGCAATACTATTGTTTATCCTGGTGTTAAAATATATAATAATTCTGTTATAGGAAATAACTGTATAATTCATTCAGGCACAGTAATAGGTTCAGATGGATTTGGATTTAATCTCGATAAAAATGGCAATCAACTTAAGGTTAATCATAATGGTAATGTAATAATTGAAGACAATGTTGAAATTGGAGCGAATTGTACTGTTGATAAAGCTACTTTAGGGTCAACTTTAATCAAAGAAGGGGTTAAATTAGATAATTTAGTTCAAGTAGCTCACAATGTTGAAATTGGTGAAAATACTGTAATTGCTGCTTGTGTTGGGATCGCAGGATCAACTACAATTGGTAAGAATTGTATGATTGGTGGTCAAGCAGGTATTTCTGGACATTTGAAGATTGGAGATAGAGTAATGATTCAAGCTCAGTCAGGGGTTATGAAAAATATTCCCTCGGATAGTACTGTAATGGGAATGCCAGCATTTAATTATTTAGATTATAATAAATCTTATGTTCATTTTAAAAATTTACCAAAGATAATGAGTAAACTAAATGATCTTTTTAAAAAAACTATATAATGAGTAAACAACGTACAATCTCAAAGTCTATTTCACTTAAGGGTGTTGGTATTCATTCTGGTAATGAAGTTAATTTAACTTTTAAACCTGCAGATGAAGATTTTGGTTATGCATTTTGTAGAACTGATCTTCCCAAAAAACCCATCATAGAAGCTGATGTTAATTATGTAGTTAGTACCAAAAGGGGAACAACATTAGAGAAAGATGGTGTGACGATTCAGACCTCTGAGCATGTATTAGCTGCTCTTGTTGGAATGGAAGTTGATAATGTTTTAATTGAAATTGATGCTTCAGAACCTCCAATAATGGACGGATCTTCAAAATATTTTGTTGAAGCAATTAAAAAAGCTGGAATTAAAGAGCAATCCAAAGAAAGAAGTGAATATATAGTTAAGGATGTAATTTCTTATTATGACGAGGAAAGTGGAAGTGATATAACTATTATTCCATCAAAATATTACGAGGTTACAACAATGGTTGATTTTGGTACAAAAATTCTAGGTACTCAAAATGCGACAATGAAAAGATTATCACAATTTGAAAATGAATTTGCTGAGGCTAGAACATTTAGTTTTTTACATGAAATTGAAATGCTTCTTGAAAACGGTCTAATTAAAGGTGGGGATTTAAATAACGCTATAGTTTATGTTGATAAAGAATTATCTGAAAAGACTATGGGGAAATTAAAAAAAGCATTTAATAAGGATAAAATTTCTGTAAAGTCTAATGGAATACTTGATAATTTAACTTTACATTATCCAAATGAGGCAGCCAGACACAAATTACTTGATGTTATTGGGGATTTAGCCTTAGTTGGAACAAGAATAAAAGGTAAAATAATTGCTAACAAACCTGGTCATTATGTAAACACCATGTTTGGAAAAAAACTTTCATCCATAATTAAAAATGAGAAAAGAAATATTGCTCCAAAGGTTGATATGAGTAAGCCTCCAGTTATGGATGTAAATCAAATAATGAAAGTATTACCTCATAGACCTCCTTTTTTATTGGTTGATAATATTTTAGAAATTTCAGAAAATCATATCATTGCGCAAAAAAATGTAACAATGAATGAAGATTTTTTTAAAGGTCATTTTCCAGGAAAACCAATTATGCCTGGGGTTCTTCAAATTGAAGCAATGGCACAAGCTGGAGGAGTTTTATTCTTAAACAATGTTCCAGATCCTGAAAATTATTTAACTTTTTTCGCTAAAATTGATAATGCAAAATTTAAATATCCTGT
>CAJQMK010000080.1 GCA_905479415.1 uncultured Flavobacteriaceae bacterium
AAAAACATTCTGGCAAGAAGCTTTCTTTTGGTTTAAATTTTTCGTACCTTATAGGCTAACCCTAAAACTTAATATATATATGATTTTTTACATTCCTTTAATAGTTATTTTATCTTTAATTATACTTTTTGGCGCTTTTTTTGTCGTCAAACAACAATCGGCGGCAGTAGTAGAACGATTTGGAAAATTTACTAGCGTTCGCCAGTCTGGTCTTCAAATTAAAATTCCAATAATAGATCGTGTAGCTGGTAGGCTCAGTCTACGGGTTCAACAGCTTGATGTTGTGGTGGAAACCAAAACAAAAGATGATGTTTTTGTAAAAATCAAAGTTTCAGTTCAATTCATGGTTATAAAAGACAAAGTTTATGATGCTTTTTATAAACTAGATTATCCGCACGATCAGATCACTTCTTACGTTTTTGACGTAGTAAGAGCCGAGGTGCCTAAAATGATTCTTGATGATGTTTTTGAAAAAAAAGATGATGTTGCTATCGCTGTAAAAGGTGAACTAAACGAAGCAATGAAAAATTATGGCTTTGACATTATTAAAACCTTAGTAACAGATATTGATCCAGATGCTCAAGTAAAAGAGTCTATGAACAGAATTAACGCTTCTGAAAGAGAAAAAGTAGCCGCTCAGTTTGAGGGGGATGCTCAAAGGATATTAATAGTTGAAAGAGCTAAAGCCGAAGCTGAAAGCAAAAGATTACAGGGTCAGGGTATAGCCGATCAAAGAAGAGAAATTGCAAGAGGACTTGAGGATTCTGTAAAAGTATTAAACGGAGTCGATATTAATTCACAAGAGGCCTCAGCCTTAATTGTTGTTACACAACACTACGACACACTTCAGTCTGTGGGGTCTGCTAGTAATAGTAATTTAATATTGATGCCAAACTCTCCTCAAGCGGGGTCAGAAATGTTAAACAACATGGTGGCGTCATTTACAGCTAGTAATCAAATTGGAGAAGAAATGAAAAAGGCCAGAAAAGAAAAAGAACAAAACAAAGAATAGAGTTATTTCTTCCAGTTGTCTCTTAGGCCAACAGTTTTATTAAAAACAATTAAAGGGGTTTCGTTGTTGTCTACAATGAAATACCCTTTTCTTTGAAATTGAAACCTGTCTCCTTTTTGTGCGTTTGACAAAAAAGGCTCTGCTTTTGCTATACTTGTTTTTGAAGAATTCGGATTTATCATTTTTAACAGCTCTTCGTTACTTTCTGCGCTTGCAGGGTTTGAGTGTTCAAAAAGCCTGTCGTATTCGTTGACTTTAATATCGACTGATCCTTTTTTTGAAACCCAGTGCAAGGTTCCCTTTACCTTTCTTTGACTTTCTTCTGATCCAGAGCCACTTTTACTTTTTGGATCATAAGTACACAGCACTTCTACAACATTATTTTGATCATCATAAACCAGTTCATTAGCTTTTATAATATATGCACTTTTAAGCCTTACCTCTTTACCAATAGTAAGTCTAAAAAACTTTCGGTTTGCTTCTGGTTTAAAATCTTCTTTTTCAATGAAAATCTCCTTTCCAAAAGGCATTTCTCTTTCCCCGGACAAAGGGTTTTCTGGATTGTTTTCGGAAACAACCATTTCGTCTGTGTCGCTTGGATAATTTGTAATAGTTAATTTCAAAGGGTCCAAAACAACCATAACTCTGTTAGATGTCTTGTTAAGCTCTTCTCTAGCGCAAAACTCAAGCAATGAGGCTTCAATGATGTTTTCTCTTTTTGCTACCCCAGCCAGCCTAACAAACTCTTGTAGGGCTACAGGCGGGTACCCTCTTCTTCTTAAACCTGAAATAGTCGGCATTCTTGGGTCATCCCAACCAGAAACAACACCAGAACTTACTAGTAACATTAACTTTCTTTTTGATGTAATGGTGTGGCTAAGGTTTAGCCTTGCAAACTCTCTTTGTTTTGGTTTTAACTTGTTGGGGTCTGCTATCTGTTTTAAAAACCAATTGTATAGTTCTCTATGAGGCTTAAACTCTAAGGTACATAAAGAGTGTGAAATTTGCTCTATGTAATCTGATTCGCCATGAGCCCAGTCATACAATGGATAAACAACCCAGTTAGAGCCGGTTCTTGGGTGTTCTTTTTTAATTACACGATAAATTACAGGATCTCTTAAAAGCATGTTGTTTGCGTTCATGCTTATTTTTGCACGAAGCACATGTTTTCCTTCGGCATAAACTCCTTGTCTCATTTCGTTAAACAATCTTATGTTTTCTTCAATAGGTCTGTCTCTGTATATACTGTTCTCCCCGGGGCTTGTGGGGGTTCCTTTTTGCTCAGCCATTAAAGTAGACGACTGGGAGTCAACGTAAGCTTTTCCGTTTTTAATTAGTTCTAAGGCCCAATTGTAGAGTTGTTCAAAATAATCTGACGCAAACCTTTCTTCATCCCATTTAAAACCCAGCCACGAAATGTCATTTTTAATGGCATCAATATATTGCTGTTCTTCTTTTACGGGGTTTGTATCGTCGAAACGCAAAACAACGGGTGCCTTATATTTTTTTGCTAAACTAAAATTTACACAAATTGCTTTTACATGACCTATGTGTAAAAACCCATTAGGTTCTGGCGGAAATCTAAACTTTAACAAAGACTGATCAAGCCCTGACGCAAGGTCTTCATCAATTATATTTTCGATAAAGTTTTTAGATTCTTTCACTTAATAAAAAAAGCAAAGTTAAATAATTCCCCACTCTTTTTCTTTGTTTAAACTATCTTTGTTGATATGGGAAAAATTATACTTAAAAACGTCCGCTGCTATTCGTTTCATGGCTGTCTAAAAGAAGAAAGCATTATTGGAAGTGATTATCTTGTAAACCTTAAGGTTTGGGCCTCTTTGAAAAAGAGCGCTCAATCGGATGAACTAATTGACACGGTTGATTATGTTTTGTTAAACCATATAATAAAAACAGAAATGTCTAAACCTTCAAAGCTTTTGGAAACTGTAGCTGAAAGAATAACTAATGAAGTTTTTAAAAAGGAGCCTCGTGTTACAAAGTCCGTTGTGTCTATAACAAAACTTTGTCCACCTATAAACGGAGATGTTGAAGAGGTCTCTGTAAAATTAAAACAAAAAAGAGATTCTAAGTTTTAAAATTGTGTATTTTTGCGCTTTTACTGGCACTGTGGCCGAGTGGCTAGGCAGAGCTCTGCAAAAGCTTGTACAGCGGTTCGAATCCGCTCGGTGCCTCCAAAAAACCCTTTCTTTTTCTAGACGGGGTTTTTTTATTCAAAGAAGCCTTTAAAAATTAATACGATTCCAATAATTAAGATTACACTGTTTACCACTATTTTAATTTTTGTTATCACCGCTCTTGTAAGGCTGCTTTTTAGCTGTTGAGCTAAATATATTTTTCCTAAATCAATTGAAAAGTAGGTGCCTACTATTGTTAAAAAAAATAAAAACATTTTATATTCGGTGTCCTGAAAACCGGGGCCATAATTTGCTACAATTAATATCCAAAAAACCAAGACAGCAAAATTAATAATGTTCAGTAAAAAACCTCTAACCATGTTCTTGATTAAGTTTGGAGACTCAGAACCGGTATCAAAACTATACAGCCCTTCTTCTGTTTTATTTTGATATATACCTAACAGAGTAATTCCTGCGTAAAAAGACAACAAAACTCCACCTAGAATTTTCCATGAAGGGTTTTCTTGTATTGATTCTAACAAACTGCTTGTACTTGCATAAGCTATTGCAAAAAAAACGATTTCAGAAAACACAACTCCTATATTAAAAAAAACAGCGGCCTTAAAACCTTTACTAACGCTAATTTCAAGAATAGTAAAAAAAACAGGTCCTATAGTAAAAGCAAGTATAATTCCTAAAAAAATTGCAGGAAGAAAATCTGTCATTATTTTTTTATTTCTGTTATATTTCCTCCAAGCGATATTGTTTGATTAAGTGTTTTTGGGCTTCCGTAAACACCTATAGCGCCTCCAAGCGATGCTTTAGCTTCAAAAATGTCTCTTGCGTTTGCTTTACACGAACCTCCAGACGAAACAACCGCTTCTGTTTGGCTTGATAAAAACTCGTTTGCTTTTATAACTCCTCCGCTTTTTGCCACGGCTTCAAAAGAAAAAGTTGTTCCTTTAACGTTTATAACGCCGCCACTATTGGCAGAAGCTGTAGCTTTTTCTGTTTGTAAGTTAAGTTCAATTTGTCCACCTGAAGCAGCCTTTAAATACATTGTTGATTGTTTTAAGGTGTCTTTGGAAATTACCGTTGCCGCTTGCTTTGCTTCAATTAAAAAAATTCTGCTTTTATGTTTGAGTTTTATAACTGTATTTTGACCTTTTAGTTTTTTAACGAGTTGCATTCTTAAAATTAACGTTCCTGATTTATTTATAACCACCACGTTCTCTGTGTTGTCTCCGGTAATTTTGATGTTGTTTTCTGAAGATTTTTCTAGAATTACATTAATTCCGTCTAAAACCTTAAGTTCTTGAAAGTCACCTATGTTTTTTTCAATTTGAGAAAAAACGATCTGTGTGATTAATAAGAAAAATATTTTCTTCATTTAGTTTTAATTAAGTAGTAAAATTACATTTTTTCTACCAACGAGAAATCAATTTGCTTTTTAGATTGGTTTACTGCCATTACTTTTATTAAAACCTTGTCGCCTAACCTATATTCTTCTTTAGTGTGTCTGCCTAAAAGCAACATCTCGTTCTCTAAAAAATTAAAATAGTCTCCTGGAATGTCTTTTATTCTTATAAACCCTTCACATTTATTTTCTACTGCTTCAACAAAAATCCCTCTTTCTGTTATTCCTGAAATAACACCCTCATAGGTTTTGTTTATGTTTTTAGACATGTATTTAACCTGCATAAATTTAATAGAAGCTCTTTCAGCTTTTGTTGCAGTTTCTTCTCTATTAGAACAATGCAAACATAGTTTTTCTAAGTTTTGATTGCTTTTGTTGTTTAAAAGAATTCTTTCTAATTCTCTGTGAACCAGTACATCGGGATATCTTCTAATTGGAGATGTAAAATGTGTATATTTTTCGAAAGACAAGCCAAAATGTCCAATGTTTTTTGTTGAATATTTAGCCTTACTCATGCTTCTAATAACCAATGTGTCTATCAAATTTTTTTCTGGTGAATCTTCGGTTTGTTTAAGCAGTAAATTTAATTGGTTATTAATGTTTTTTGTGTTGCGTAAATTTTGTTTGTACCCTAATTTTTTTATAATTCTTTCAAGTGTAATTATTTTTTTATCATCTGGATAATCATGAACCCTAAATAATCCGTTTTTATGTTTAATAAAAAGTTTTGCTACTTTTTTGTTTGCTAATAACATAAATTCTTCAATTAATTTATTTGCAGACAATGATTCTTTTATTGTTGTTCTAACTGGTTCTTTTTCTTTATTTAAAACAAATTTTACTTCTTTTTTATTAAATGAAATAGATCCTTTTTCGTGTCTTTCTTTTCTAAGTTTCTTTGCTATGTTATTTATTACATATATCCCTTCTTCTACTTTTTTATTTATTTCTTTTATTTTACCGTCAAGAGAAATAGTTGAAGGAATTAATCCTTTTTTATTGTCTATTATATATTGTGCTTCTTTATAAGAAAGTCTTTCGTTTGAATTAATTACTGTTTTTCCAAACCATTCTTTTATAATCGTATTATTTTTAAAAGTGAAAACCGCTGAAAAAGCATACTTGTTTTCTCTAGGGTTCAAAGAACATAGATTGTTTGAAATTTCTTCTGGGAGCATAGGAACAACCCTATCTACTAAATAAACAGACGTCGCTCTTTTTTCCGCTTCCTTGTTTAAATTTGTGTTTTCTTTTAAAAAATGTGAAACATCTGCAATATGCACTCCTATTTCGAAAGTATCATTGTTGATTTTATTTACAGAAATAGCGTCATCAAAATCTTTAGCGTCTGCTGGATCAATAGTAAAAGTTGTTATATCTCTAAAACATTTTCTTTTTAAATCTTCTTTATTGTTTTGTAAGTTTTTTAATAATTCTGCTTCTTTAATAAGAGTCTTGTCAAACTCGTATGGTAGTTCAAATTCTTCTAAAATTGCATGAATTTCATTATTCACACTTCCTTTTTCACCTAAAATTTTTAAAACATTTGCCTTAGGAAGTTTATCTTCCCATTTATTTATTTCAAAAACAACAATATCATCATCTTTGATATTATTGTCATTACATATAAAAACAACTTTGTCTTTATTAGAATTATAATCAATAAATTTTTGGTTATTTTCTGAAAAAACTACACCGACATATCTTTGTTTTTTTCTTTTAATTACCTTAACTACTTCAACTTCTCTGTTTGTTATTTTTACACATTCTACTGTATCTCCATTTAAAGCTTTCTTTATGTTTTTTTCCGATATAAAAAAATCTTTTTCATTGTTCTCAACTATTAAATAGCCTGATCCTTTTTTTGTCTTATCAATAGTTCCTGAAACTGTTTTTTTAGTATTCATAATATAACTGCCTGGACTAACCTGATTTAAAACACCTTGTTTTTCTAAAGAATCTAAAGCCTTTTTGATAAGTATTATATTGTTTTCTTGTAATCTGCTTTTAATTTGTCTAAAATTTAATTTTTTTCTGTTTGAGATATTTTTAAAAATATTAATTATAGAAGTATTATAAGAACTTGTTTTTTTCTTTGACATTGTAAACCAAAGATAATCTTAAATAATTTTTAAAAATCAAATAATAGTTAACATTTATATAATTATAATAAATAGATTTTTAAAATTATATGGTTATTATTATAGTGTGTTAATTTATACAATAAGTTAAATAATAAAAAAAACACACAAGAATAATTAACATGTTATACATCTTTTTAATTAATATTTAAGAATAGAATAAAAGAGATATAAACACATGTTAATAATAAAAATGTTTATAAATACAAACAAACTAATTGTTAATAATTATAAAAAGAATGTTTATTAAAGTAATATAAATAATAACAAAAGATATTTAAATTTAATAAACAGCATTTATAATGATGTTGTAAAATTAAGTGAACAACTAATTAACTAATTATGAACATAGCTATTGGCAACGACCACGCAGGAACAGAATATAAACAAGAAATAAAAAAAATGTTGTTGAGTGAGAAACATATTGTTAATAATCATGGAACCAACAACAATGACAGTGTGGATTATCCTGACCATATACATCCAGTAGCCAGCCAGGTTGAAAACAACGAGGTTGATTTTGGAATAATTATTTGTGGAAGCGGCAATGGAGCTAACATGACAGCCAACAAACATCAAAAAATAAGATCTGCCCTGTGTTGGAACAAAGAAATAGCAGAACTTTCAAGAACACACAACAACGCAAACATTTTAAGCATTCCCTCTAGGTTCGTTAGTTTAAAAGAAGCTAAAGAAATGGTAAAAATTTTTCTAAACACGGATTTTGAAGGAGGTAGACACCTAACAAGGATAAATAAAATTCCCAAATGAAAATAAATTGGGTTGTTAGAAGCTGGCCAGAACTTTCTTTAATGGAACTTTATAGTGTTTTAAGACTTAGATCAGAGGTGTTTGTTGTAGAACAAGACTGCGTTTACCAAGACATAGACAATAAAGATCAAAAAGCAATTCATCTTTTAGGATATGAAAAGAAAGAGCTAATAGCATATTCTAGAATATTTAACGAAGGAGATTATTTTAAAGTAACTTCTTTTGGAAGAGCAATTATTAAAAAAGAAAAAAGAGGGCTAGGATATGGGGACGAACTTGTTAAAGAATCGCTAAGAATTATTAAAAGTAAATACGGAAACAAAAAAGTTAAAATTTCCGCGCAAGCCCATTTAAAAAACTTTTATGCTAAACACACTTTTATAGCTAAAGGAGAGGAATATTTAGAAGATGGTATTCCTCATATTTCAATGGAAAGTCTTTAAAAACAAATCGTTTATACACCCCGAAATTTCTTTAGAAGAAGCTTCTTTTTTCCCTTGAAACAAAATAAAAAGACTTCCTTTTTTCTTTTCAAATACAGTGTCGGGTAGCGCTCTAATTTGTTCTTTTATTCTTCTTTTTATAAGGTTTCTTTTAACGGCTAAGGGAATTAATTTTTTAGGCACAGAAACACCTATTTTTAAAGAAGACCCGCCTGGCAAATAAACGGATCTTAAAAACCCAGCCGAACACGAAGTCCCTGATTTAAAAAGGAGTTCTATTTCTTTTTTACTTTTTAAAGAAGTTTTTTTATTATAAAAAGACATTTAAGGCTGGAAAATATTGTTTGTCATATCTACGTCTGCTAAAAGACCAGAAGGGTCAATCTCTATTTTAAGAACTTCTTTTTGTAAAGGGATTAGGTAATTCGGTGAGGCCCACCCCCAAAAAGGAAGGGTTTCAAAAGAAGGACTTAGTTCTGTTTTAACCCCCCTCATAAGGTCTATAGGAATGTAAAAGTGTTTTTTTGTATTATCAACAAACGTTACAACAAGCTCAATAGGCATAGGGATTAACCCTTTTCTTTCTAAAACAACATTTCCATCTTGGAATTTAACCGCATAATCAATTTTTTCTGCAGTTCTTGTCCAGTCGTTCAAGTACCACTCAAGCTCTAAATCAGAAACCTTTTCAGCAACCCTTTTAAAATCATTAGGCCCTGGGTGTTTAAACTTAAACTCGTTAAAATACCTTTTAATAATTTTTTTTAATGTTTTTTGACCAACAACATAACCAAGCTGGGATAAAAAAACAGAACCCTTGCTATAAGCCGAAACACTATAAGCAAAATTATAACTAAACCTATCAGAATGGGTTGTTTGAGGCTGTTCAACCCCAGAATTAGCTAGCCTACGATAGCTGTTGTACGAACCTTTAAAAGGGTTTTTTGGCGTCTTTCCTAAAACAGAGTTTTCTGCCAAAACATCAATGTAAGACGCAAAACCCTCGTCCATCCACGGGTGCTTTGCCTCGTTATTAGCTAAAATATGTTGAAACCAAGCGTGGGCCATTTCATGAGAAGTTGTTCCAAGCAGCCTAGAATATTGTTCTCCCCCAGTAATAAGAGTAGACATGGCATATTCCATACCTCCATCACCACCTTGAATTATAGAGTATTGTTTCCAAGGATACTCGCCAATGTTTTCGTTAAAATATTCCATTAACCCCACACTATGAGGCTGTAATTTCCTCCAATTCTCAAGGTTGGTCTTATATAAAAAATGTAATTCTATGTCGTTTGGCCCCCTAACCACATCATGATAAAAATCAGGATCAGCTGCCCAGGTAAAATCATGGACATTAGGAGCGTAAAAATGCCATGTAAGGGTTTCTTTTTTAGAATGATCAACGGTTTTGTTTTTAGACTGATATCCGTATCCTATTTCGTTGGAGTTTTGTAAATATCCGGTTCCGCCTAGAATATAATTTTTATCAATAGTTATTTTGACATCGTAATCTCCCCAAACCCCATGGAACTCCCTTGCAATATACGGGTTAGGATGCCACCCTTCAAAGTCATATTCTGCAAGCTTTGGAAACCATTGTGTCATTGATAAAGCAACCCCGTCGTTATTATTTCGTCCAGACCTACGAATTTGTTTAGGCACAACTCCCCTAAACTTTAGGGCAAGCTTAGTTTTTTTTCCAGGCAACAAGACTTTATTTAACCTAGCCAACAAAACCGTCTCCTGTTTTTCAAAAACTATCGGCTTACCGTCTTGCTTTAATTCAAAAACAGACAAATCTCCCTCTTCACTTTTTTTAAGCTTGCTTATCCTGTCTTGAACCCTTCTGTCGGGGTCGCTAATGTTAAGAGACCTGACGTCCATTTGGCTTCCGGGCTTAAAAGCGTTAAAATATAAATGATAATACACCTTTCTTATTGTGTCAGGCGAATTATTGGTATATACAATTTCCTGATTTCCGCTAAACTCAAAGGTTTTAACATCAACACTAACATTCATGTTATAGTCAGCTTTCTGTTGCCAATTAGATTGTGAAGACAAAACAAGAGGCAAAAAAAAGAATAAATAAAAAAAAGACTTCATATAGATTAATTAAATATTTCGTTAAAAGTAAAAGATTTGTCAATTCTTACACCTTTTTCTGTGTTTTTTAAGGTGATGATTTGGTTGTAAGGGTCGTGTTCTAAGAACAAATAATAATTATTGTCAACAGCTTCTTTTAAGAAAAGCTCTTTTTCACTCATTGAAACCAAAGGTTTCACGTCGTAACCCATTATATAAGGAACAGGAACGTGTCCTGCGGTGGGTAGAAGATCAGCCGCAAAGACAAGAGACTTGTCTTGGTAAGTCAGCCTAGGAATCATTTGTTTTTCTGTGTGGCCATTAACAAACAAGATGTCCATGTTGATTTCTTTTTTGTGTTCAAAGCCCGCGGGGTGTTGAGGCACAAACTCAAGAGCTCCTGACTCTTTAATAGGCGAGAGGTTTTCTTTTAAAAAAGACGCTTTTTCTCGAGGGTTTGGGCTCTCAGCCCAAGACCAATGGTTTTTATTACTCCAATACTTGGCGTTTTTAAATAGAGGCCTGTAAAACGACTTGTTATTGTCCCAAACAGTACCGCCCCCACAATGATCGAAATGAAGATGAGTAAAAACAACATCTGTGATTTCTTCACAGGAAAAACCCGCGCTATTAATTGACGACACCAGCTCGTGTTCTCCCCATCTATAATAGTAGCTAAAAAACTTTTCTGTTTGCTTTGTTCCCATTCCAGTATCTATTAAGGTTAACCTTTTGCCGTCTTCAACAAGCAAACATCTTGAAGCCACATCAATCATGTTGTTTTTATCAGATGGGTTGGTTTTTTGCCAAAGCGACTTAGGAACTACCCCAAACATGGCACCGCCATCTAACTTAAAGTTTCCAGCCTCAATAGGGTGTAGAGTCATAATATAAATATAAAAAATTACTTGATAGTAAGCCTTAAAACAGAACACACAGAGTTATGAACAAACTTATCTTTACCACCTCCAAACAATACGTTTAGCCAGTTGTCTTTTTCAGGAGTTCCAAGTATGAGTAAATCAAAATTTGCGGACTGTTCAGAAATAGTTTCTAAAGGATTGTCGCTTTCTACAAGAACAAACTCACTTTCACAAAAAGTGTTGGAGATCAACGCAGAAGAAGAAACTCTAACAGACTTCTTTGTTTCGTTAGACGCATCTAAAGGAATTATATTCAACAAAGTTAATTTTGCTCCATAAAAACCACAAATATTTTCAGCAACCTCTATAAAAGCCTTATTTTTTCTCCCAGGCCTTAAAGCAAGAACAATTTTTTCAAAACTTCTAACCCCGTTGTCTTTATAAAGGGCAAAACTAGAGTTCACATTTCTTAAAAGCCAACCAATAGGATTGCCGACCAAAATTCCAGACCTGGCTCTTCCTTCCCAGCCCATAACAAGCCATTTACATTTTCTTTGCCCAGTTATGTTTTCGATAGAATTAGACACATTGTGAGTCGAAACGGTTTCATAGGTTAAATTCGTTTTTTTAAGAGATTTGATGTTTAAAATTCTTCTTTTAATAGATTCAGATTTTGGCGAATGGGTGTTGACCGCTTCCAAAAAAGTTTGATTAGGAGCTTCAATTAAATTGATAGCGTTTAACTTAACATTGTTTTTAATTGAAGAAGCAATTTCAACCAATGTTTCAGGAGATGTTTCGTCCCCAAGCAAAGGAACCACGATTTCAGCACTAGTGTTAACAACCTCTTCTTCGTTTATGTTTAATTCTGTTTTTGCCTCTTCAAGACCCTCTTTTCCGCTTCTAAACAAGAAAGAAAGGATTTTATAGCTTGAAAAAACACCTTTTCTATTCGTTTTTCTTCCATAAAAGAAAAAAGTTACAAACCCAAAAACAAAAGCCCCAAGTATTGAGAGTAGCGGCATAATGCCTAAATAAGCTAACAATACAATCCCACTAAGAACACCAAAAATTTGAACATACGGATAAAAAGGAGACCTGTAAGAAGGGTTGTACCATTGAGCGTTTGTTTCTCTTAAAACTATCACCGCAAGATTTACCGAAATAAACATTAAAACCTTAAAAGCGCTAGCTAGTTTTGCGATTTTTTCTACATCTAAATACAATATGGCAAGACCAATTATAAAAGCAGTTACAAGAATAGAATAAACGGGAGTCATAAACTTTCCACTTATTGAACCCAGAAACCCGGGCAACATTTTGTCTCTTGCCATTGCAAAAGGAAATCTAGAAGAAGCAAGTACACCTGAATTAGCCATTGAAAGAAGCGTCAAAACCCCAACC
The DNA here is from genome assembly GCA_905479415.1 of uncultured Flavobacteriaceae bacterium. Classification (GTDB taxonomy): domain Bacteria; phylum Bacteroidota; class Bacteroidia; order Flavobacteriales; family Flavobacteriaceae; genus MAG-121220-bin8. Next base: position 12,275 of record CAJQMK010000080.1, read on the forward strand.
ACACCAGCAGCATATCCAAAAGCGTCGCCACCTAATTTTTGAGACAAAGTGTAAATAGGTTTAATGTCGTTTACCAAAAAAGAAGCCTCCACGTTTCCAACTAAAACAATTGCCACCAAAACATAAACAATCGTAATTAAAAACAAAGAAATCAACATGGTTTTAGGGAGGTTTTTTTCAGGGTTTTTAATCTCACCAGCAACAGCAGCAACTTTTGTAACTCCTGCATACGAAATATACAAGAAAGCAACAGCGCTTATAAAACCTGAAGATTCTTTTGCAAAAACAGGCTCTGTAAGAGAGGCGTCAAAAGAACCAAAACCAAAAAAAACAATACAGATTAAAGACAGAACGCTAATACTAACTATAATAAGTTGGGTTTTTTCAACTTTTTTAACCCCAAAAATATTCAACAATAAAATAAGAAGAAGAGAGAAAAGGGCAATACTTTTAGTAAGGCTTGAGTCGATCTCAATTAAGACATATAAATAAGCGCTTAACCCAACAAGTGAAAAAGCACTTTTTAGCAATAAAGACAACCAGAGCCCTAAACCAGAAATTGTTCCAAACAAAGGGCCAAAAGCTCTTTCGATATAAACGTATGTTCCCCCAGATTTAGGCATTGATGTGGCCAGTTCAGATTTTGACAAAACAGCAGGCAAAATACACAACGCAGAAACCAGAAAAGCCAACCAAACAGAAGATCCTGTGATGCCAACAGCAAGCCCAGGAAGAACAAAAATCCCACTAAGCATTCCGCCAACACTTACAGCGATAGCGCCTGGCAAAGACAATGTTCTTTGAAGTTTTTTCATTTAAACGTTATTATATTAAAAATAATATTTTTAAACAGAAATCCTATAAAGATTTCTTTAATTGTAAAACATTTTTTGTAAACAACGAGTGGTCAAATTTTAAAACAAAGAAACCAACAAAATCTAATCATTCAGTTTTAAGACGGCCATAAACGCTTCTTGAGGAATCTCAACACTTCCCACTTGTCTCATTTTCTTTTTACCTTTTTTCTGTCTTTCAAGAAGTTTTCTTTTTCTACTTATATCACCCCCGTAACATTTCGCCGTTACATCTTTTCTAACAGCTTTTATTGTTTCACGGGATATAATTTTAGCACCAATAGCAGCCTGTATAGGAATGTCAAATTGTTGCCGAGGAATTAATTGCCGTAATTTTTCACACATCTTTTTTCCTATTGAATAAGCGTTGTCAGCATGAATTAAAGACGAAAGCGCATCAACAGAGCTCCCGTTTAATAATAAATCCACCTTAACAAGCTTGGATTTTCTCATACCAACAGGAGAGTAGTCAAAAGAAGCATAGCCTTTAGAAACCGTTTTAAGACGGTCATAAAAATCGAACACAATTTCAGCCAGTGGCATGTCGAAAATAAGCTCAACTCTTTGAGTGGTTAAATAGGTTTGGTTCTTTATTTCGCCTCTTTTTTCAATACACAAACTCATTACATTCCCAACATAATCAGACTTTGTAATTATAGTTGCCTTAATAAAAGGCTCTTCAACTCTTTCCAAACTTGAGGGATCGGGTAAGTCTGTGGGATTGTTAACAAGTATTGGGGCCTGAGGATCTTTTCGTGTGTATGCGCTGTAAGAAACGTTAGGAACAGTTGTGATTACAGACATATTAAACTCTCTTTCAAGTCTTTCTTGGATTATCTCTAAATGCAACATTCCTAAAAACCCACATCTAAAACCAAAACCAAGCGCAGAGGAGCTTTCAGGGGAATAAACCAGAGAAGCGTCGTTTAGTTGCAGCTTGTCCATTGAAGACCGTAACTCTTCATAGTCTTCAGTGTCTACCGGGTAAATACCCGCAAACACCATTGGCTTTACATCTTCAAAACCAGAAACCCCTTCACTATCTACTGAGTCGACGTCTATAATAGTATCACCAACCTTAACTTCTTTTGCGTTTTTAATTCCAGTTATCAAATAACCCACATCTCCAGCACCAATATATTTTTTAGGTGTTTGGGTAAGGTTTAAAGTACCAACTTCGTCAGCAGAATATTCTTTTTGAGTTGCAAGAAATTTAATCCCTTGGCCTTTTGAAATTTTCCCAGAAAAAACACGAAAATAAGTTTCAACCCCTCTAAACGGGTTATAAACAGAGTCAAAAATAAGCGCTTTTAAAGGCGCATTGTCATCTGTTTTTGGGGCGGGAACCACATTAATTATGGCGTTTAAAATATCACCAACTCCAAGCCCTGTTTTCGCAGACGCGTGTATAATCTCCTCTTTTTTACAACCAAGCAGATCAATAATATCATCGCTAACTTCTTCTGGATTTGCCGAAGGGAGATCGATTTTGTTAAGAACAGGAATAATTTCTAAGTCATTTTCCAGAGCTAGATAAAGGTTAGATATCGTTTGTGCTTGAATACTTTGGGCAGCATCTACAATAAGAAGCGCACCTTCGCAAGCAGCAATTGACCTAGAAACTTCGTACGAAAAATCAACATGGCCAGGCGTATCTATTAGGTTTAAAACATAATCAATTCCGTCTTTTTTATAATTCATTTGTATAGCATGTGACTTGATCGTTATACCCCTCTCCCTTTCAATATCCATGTTATCTAAAAGTTGATCTTGTTTTTCTCTGCTAGTAACAGCTCCGGTGTAATCAAGAAGCCTATCGGCAAGAGTACTTTTACCGTGATCGATATGAGCGATAATACAGAAATTTCTAATTTCAGCCATACAGAATAAATAAGGCACAAATATAATGGAATAAACTCTTTAAGTCTATTAAGATTAATATTTTACTTTTGCACTAAAATATTAGCTTTTGATTAAGATAGGCGACATTGAAATACCAAGCTTTCCTCTTTTGTTGGCCCCAATGGAAGACGTAAGCGACCCTCCCTTTAGAGCGTTGTGCAAGGAGCAAGGAGCTGACGTAGTTTATACTGAGTTTATCTCAAGTGAAGGGCTCATAAGGAACGCTCAAAAAAGTGTCATTAAATTAGATATTTTCGAAAAAGAAAGACCTGTTGGAATTCAGATCTTTGGCGCAAACCTTGACTCAATGCTTCAGTCTATAGATATCGTTGAATCTGTAAAGCCAGATATTATTGACATTAATTTTGGATGTCCAGTAAAAAAAGTTGTATCAAAAGGCGCAGGAGCAGGTATTTTAAAAGACATTGATCTTATGGTAAAACTAACACGTGAAATGTGCAAAAGAACCAAACTTCCTGTTACTATTAAAACTAGACTTGGTTGGGATGAAAATTCAATAAAAATAGTTGAAGTTGCAGAAAGGCTACAAGACGTGGGGGCAAAAGCAATTTCGATACACGGTAGAACAAGAGCTCAAATGTATAAAGGTGAAGCAAACTGGAAGCCGATAGCTGAAGTAAAAAACAACCCAAGAATGTTTATTCCTGTTTTTGGAAACGGAGACGTGAACAGCCCAGAAAAAGCAAAACTAATGAGAGACGAGTTTGGTTTAGACGGAGCTATGATAGGCAGGGCAAGCATTGGCAATCCTTGGTTTTTTAATCAAGTAAAGGCTTTTTTAAAAACAGGAGAAAAAACAGAGCCCCCTTCAATTTTGGAAAGAATTAACGTTGCTAAACGGCATTTAGAAATGTCTATAAAGTGGAAAGGCGATCGATTAGGGGTTTTAGAAACACGAAGACATTATTCTAATTATTTTAAAGGAATAAAAGACTTCAAACCCTATAGAACAAAACTTGTTACTCTTGAATCAACAAAAGAACTAATGAATTTATTTTCAGAGCTAGAAGAAATAAACGAGACACTATTAGTTACAGCTTAATTTTCAGGCTTGTTTTGGAGGCGAGATAAGCTCCTGTACCACAAACAATCAACAGAAACACAATCACCACCACCACGTTAGACAGCTCTAAGCTTACTGGGTAAGGAATTTCAGTTCCTGCCAATTTAATAAAAGAAAAAGCTTTTTGTAAGTACACAAAACAAATTCCAGACAATAATCCGATTACTCCACCAGAAAAAGAAACCATTAAGCCATGTTTAAAAAACAAACTTTGTATGTTTTTTTTGGTAGCACCAAGCTTTAAAAGAGTTTGTACTCCTTTTCTTTTTTCTACAATTAAAATGATTATTGCCCCAACGGAATTAAACATTGCAACAACCAATATTAAACCCATAAGAATGTTTAAAATCAACCCCTCTACGTTTAACATCTTGTAATATGTTTGGTTAAGCTCTTCTCTTGAACTCACTACAAACCCTTTGTTAAACACTTTTTTTAAAGCTTTTATCAACGGCTTAGGATTGTTAAAAGACTTAATCAATATGGATGTAATTTCATTTTTGTCTTTCTTTAAAAGGGATCGAGCAGAATTTAAAGAAGAAAAAACAGTTCTTTGATCTTTTTCGTTTGAAGAAGAGTATACGCCTGATGGAACAAATGCCAAAGATCGAAAAGGGCTTTTGAGCAAAGAAGAGCCAATATTATTGTTAGGAACACCAACGCTTAAAACACCGCCATAATTAAAAAGACCTAAATTTAATTTGTCAGCAATAAAATAACTCACCAAAACTTCGTTAGAGTTTAAATCTACCCATCTTCCAACAGAAATAATACTGTCAATTTCTATAACGCTTCTAAAGTTTTTGTCAACACCAACCAGTTTGCCAAAAGTGTTTTTTCCATCACTACTTAAAAAAACTTTTTCCTCAAGCGTTTTAGAGTAAGTAAAAGAATCATTTCTGGACGAAAGCCAACGTACTTGACTTTCGGTTGGTGTGAAAGAAGATAAAGAGGTAGAGCTAATTTTAATATCAGGATCAAAAGCTTTGTTATAGTTCAGACCAAAATCTTTGAGGCCTGAGAAGACAGAAAGAACAATAAAAAAAGAACATGAGGCTACTACTAAAACAAATGACGCCGTTAAGCTTATAAAATTTACAATATTGAATTTGCTTTTTGAAAAAAAATATCTTTTTGAAACAAAAAAGCTAACACCCATTTTAAATTTTTTTTCTTTTAGGAAGTAGAGAGCTGTTTTTAATCGGATCTTCTGTTTTTTTCAAAGCGTTGTCGATAGAATCAATATGCTCTAAAGAATCATCGTTATAAAAAAACAGTTCAGGAATCCTTCTTACTTGGTTTTTAACCAATAAAGCCAAAGAATGCCTTATAGCATTTTTCTTCTTTGAAAATAAATCAAAAATCATTTCCGTGTTTTTTACAGGGAAGATGCTTATGTAGGTTTTTGCAGAAGATAGATCAGACGAAACCCGCACTTTTGTTACTGAAGCAATTACAGACCCAGACAAATTTTCTTTTAACAGCTGCTGAAGAATTACAGTTAAATCCTGTTGAATTACGGCTCCTATTTTTTTTTGTCGGGTTGTTTCCATATAACAAAAATACAGAAAACTTTAACTATAATCTTGAAATACGAAGCGTGTTTACCTGCCCTTTCTCTTTTACCGGCATAGCCGCAAGGTTAACTACAAGCTCGCCGTTTTTTACAAAACCTTTTTCAATAGCTAAGTGATTTACCTCCTCAACAGTTTTGTCAGTGCTTACAAAGTTGTCATAATAAATACACTTAACACCCCAAAGCAACCCAAGCTGAGAAAGAATTCGTTTGTTTGAAGTAAAAACCAATATAATTGCAGACGGTCTCCATGATGAAATTTGCCACGCGGTGTAGCCGCTATTGGTTAGTGTGCATATGGCTGAAGCGCTAAGCTCATTAGCAATGTTACAAGCTTGAAAACAAATAGCCTTTGTAATAACTCTTTTAGAGTGAATTTCAGGCAAAGTGTCTGGAACCGATATTAAAGGAGAGTTTTCAACCCCCTTAATTATCTTTCCAATTGTTTGAATAACCTCAATAGGGTATTTTCCTACAGACGTTTCTCCAGAAAGCATTACTGCATCAGCGCCATCCATCACAGAGTTTGCCACATCATTAACCTCGGCCCTTGAGGGGGTAAGGCTGTCGATCATGGATTCCATCATCTGAGTAGCAATTATTATAGGCTTTCGAGCTTTTTTAGCCTTATTAACCATGAGTTTTTGTTTCAAAGGAACTTCTTCTGCGGGAATTTCAAGACCCAGATCTCCCCTAGCCACCATTAAACCATCAGCCTCGTGAAGTATTGCGTCTAGATTAAGAATAGCTTCAGGCTTTTCAATTTTAGCAATAATTGGAATTTTGTGTTTTGAGTTTTGACTAATTAGCTCCTCTAGTTCACAAACATCTTCTTTTGATCTAACAAAAGAAAGCGCCAACCAATCAAAACCATTTTTTATTGCAAACAAAGCGTCTGTTTTATCCTTTTCTGTAAGAGCAGGCAATGAAAGCTTTGTGTTAGGAAGGTTTACCCCTTTTTTAGACTTTAGATCGCCCCCTTGAATAACCTTAGTTTTAACTAAGTCTTTTTTATTTGTTTCAAGAATTTCTAAAATAATCTTACCATCATCAACCAAAACCCTTTCGCCTTTTGAAACATCTTTAGGAAAGTCTTTATAATTTATGGAAACCAATTTAGAATCACCAAACTCTATCGCGTTAGTTGTAATAGAAAACAAAGCCTCGTTTTCAATCACAGCATCTTCTTTTACATTACCTATGCGAATTTTCGGCCCTTGCAGATCTCCTAAAATTGCAACATGAAACCCCAACAAGGAACTTAACTCTCGAATGTTTGAAACGGTGTTTTTTACCTCATCATGATTGGCGTGTGAAAAATTAATACGAAATACATTAACGCCATTTTCAATTAAAGATTTAAGCATGGACTTTTCTGTAGAGCTAGGTCCTAAGGTTGCTATTATTTTAGTTTTATTTAAAGTCATTTTATTCAAATATTAAATTTTCTTTTGATTTAAGCTTCTTTTTAGGAATTTTATAAATGGAAATAAGTTCAGGAATTTTAGAAATTTTTTTTAAAAAACTAGCAAAAAGACATTGATCTCCACTACATTTTAACACGTATTTTACAGAAGGAATTTCTGGCATTAAAAAAAACGTTTCAACCGAGTCTTGAAAAAAGGTCAATGAGCCCTCAGATTTAATAGAGTTTTCACAAGAATTGTTGTATATCCAGATGTCTAAATCAGATTTTTTATTAAAATAGTTGTAAGTCATAAATGAGCCTTTATTAGACTTAAACGTAAGGTCTTTTCTTGTTCTGGTGAAGCGTGTTCCTAAATGAAAGTTTAGCAAAAGAACGAGTTTAAAAAACTCATCATCAAAATGTAAGGCGAAATAGCTCGTATCTTTTTCAGGTTCAATATGTTTCAAGACATGATTAGGCATAAGTCCAAATATACAACATGTAATAGTTATGCAGTAAACGAAATACTATTCTTCAAATTTCTTAAACAGAACACACGCGTTATGTCCTCCAAAACCAAAGGTATTGCTCATAGCATAACTTACTTCTCTTTTTTGAGATTGGTTGAAGGTGAAATTAATTTTTTCGTCAATTGTGTCGTCTTTTGTTAGGTGGTTTATTGTGGGAGGAATAATACCATTGTTAATTGATAAAATTGATGAAATTGCTTCAACTGCACCTGCCGCACCTAACAAATGACCGGTCATTGATTTGGTTGAATTAATATTCATAGAGTAGAGGTGGTCTCCAAAGACTTTATAAAGAGCCTTAGATTCAGCAACATCTCCTAAAGGAGTAGAAGTCCCGTGCATATTAATAGTGTCAATCATTTCTAAGCTTACACCAGCGTCTCTCAAGCAGTTTTCCATAACCTTAATTGCCCCGATTCCCTCAGGATGAGGAGCGGTCATGTGGTATGCATCAGCAGATAGACCTCCACCAATAAGTTCAGCGTATATTTTAGCACCTCTTTTTTTAGCATGCTCATATTCTTCTAGTATTAAAGCTCCCCCTCCTTCTCCCAGAACAAACCCATCCCTGTCTTTATCAAAAGGTCTTGACGCAGTTTTGGGATCTTCATTTCTTGTCGAAAGCGCATGCAATGCATTGAACCCACCAATACCAGAAATAGAAACACCAGCTTCAGAACCGCCAGAAACAATTACATCAGCATGACCAAGACGTATGTAGTTTAACCCATCTATCAAAGCGTTTGCGGATGAAGCACATGCGGAAACAGTGGCAAAATTAGGACCCCTAAAACCATTTCTAATCGAAATTATTCCAGGAGCAATGTCAGGTATCATTTTAGGAATCATAAAAGGATTAAATCTAGGCGTTCCGTTTCCAGAAGCAAAGCCTAAAACTTCGTTTTGAAAGGTTTCTAAACCGCCAATTCCGGCACCCCAAATAACACCAACCCTATCTTTATCAACATTGTCTTCTATCAGTCGAGAGTCTTTAATTGCCTCCTCAGACGAAACAATGCCGTATTGAGCAAACCGATCCATCTTTCTTGCAAGTTTCCTGTCCATAAAATTTTGAGGATCAAAATTTTTAAGCTCACAAGCAAACTTTGTTTTGAAATGGGTTGTGTCGAAATAAGTGATGTCATTAGCCCCGCTTTTTCCAGACGTTAGACCATCCCAATATTCGGAAACGGTGTTACCAATAGGTGTCAATGCCCCTAGTCCGGTAACAACAACACGCTTAAGTTCCATAAAGACTATTTTGAGCTTTCGATGTACTGTACAGCTTGACCAACAGTAGCAATTTTCTCTGCTTGGTCGTCAGGGATTTGAATATCAAATTCTCTTTCAAATTCCATAATTAATTCTACTGTGTCAAGAGAGTCAGCGCCTAAGTCGTTAGTAAAACTAGCGGCAGGCACAACTTCATTTTCGTCAACTCCTAATTTGTCGACAATGATTGCATTAACTCTAGATGAAATATCAGACATAATTCTTTTGTTTAAAGTTCCGACAAAAATAAAAAACTTTACATTATATACCTTCTTTTTTATAAAAATTAAAAAAAAGAGTGCTTTTAAATGTTTAATTAAGAAGGAGAAAAGCGTTATTTTTGATTTATATTAGAGTTAATATTGAAAAATAAAAATAAAAATATAGTTGTTTTTGCATCAGGCTCTGGTTCCAATGCCGTTAAAATTTACGAGTATTTTTCAGGCCTAAACAATGTTAATATAGCTTCTTTGTATTGTAACAATCCTAATGCAAAAGTCTTGGAGAGGTTTAAATCTTTTAACATTGATACTGTTTTGTTTTCTAAGGATGACCTTAAAAGCAATATTATTTTGAACAGTTTAAAAAATGTTAATCCAGATCTTATTGTATTAGCAGGGTTTTTATTAAAAATTCCAAAGGACATAACTAACTTTTTTAAAAATAAAATAATAAATATTCATCCGGCTCTTCTGCCTTTGTATGGGGGAAAAGGAATGTATGGAGAAAACATTCATAAAGCTGTTATAAAAAACAAAGACAAAATGTCTGGACTTACAATACATTACGTTAATGATAAATATGACGATGGAACAATTATTTTTCAAAAAACAATTAGAATAGAGCCTGGCGAAACCCCTTTGTCTCTTTCAAAAAAAATATTAACAGAAGAGCATATAAACTATCCTGTGGAAATAGGAAAACTTTTAGCAAATGATCAATAGTGATGTAATTATTTACACTGATGGGTCCTCTCGAGGTAACCCAGGGCCTGGAGGCTATGGAATTGTTATGGAAGACTGTAAAACAGGATTTACCAAACAATACTCTAAAGGATTTAAAATGACGACAAATAACAGAATGGAGCTTTTAGCTGTAATTGACGCACTAATAAAACTTAAGAAAAACAACTTAAAAATCACTGTTTATACTGATTCAAAATACGTTGTGGACGCTATAGAAAAAAAATGGGTTTTCAAATGGAAAAAAAGCGGGTTTAAAAACAAAAAAAATGTAGATTTGTGGCTTGATTTTTTGAGTATTTACGACAAAAACAAAATCGCTTTCAAATGGATAAAAGGACATAATAATCACCTGCAAAATGAAATTTGTGACAAACTTGCTTTTAACGCTTCAAAAAACAAAACCCTTTTTATTGACGAAGGTTATGAAAGTCAAAATTTAAACAAACTATTTTGAAGAAAACATTAATTGTGGGTACCGTTGCTTATGATGAAATCGAAACTCCCAAAAAACATTCTGGAAAAATTTTAGGAGGAGCAGCCACTTATATTGGTCTAAGCTCTGCTCTTTTTAGCTCTCAAGCATCTATTATCTCTGTCGTTGGAGGAGATTTTGAGCCTAGTTTTTTGGAACTACTCAAATCAAAGGGATTAAATATTGATTCTATAGAAATAATTAGCAAAGGAAAAACTTTTTATTGGAAAGGTAAATATCATAAAGACTGGAACAAAAGAGACACTTTAAGCACACAGCTTAATGTTCTTGCAGATTTTAATCCAGTTGTAAAAAAAGAAGACACTTATTCAGAAATAATTGTTTTAGGAAACCTACATCCTGCTGTTCAAAACTCTGTGTTAAGCCAAATGCGTTCTAAAACTAAAAGCGTCATTCTTGACACTATGAATTTCTGGATGGATAACTCCCTACAAGAGCTTCTTAAAGTTATAAAACAAGTCAATATTATAATTATAAACGACGAAGAAGCAATTCAGCTTTCAGGAAAGGACACTTTATTTGCTGCAGCAACTGAAATCCTTAAAATGGGACCAGAACATGTTGTTATTAAAAAAGGAGAACACGGAGCAATGTTGTTTAGCGAAAAGGAATTTTTTACAACCCCAGCATATCCTGTTAATAAAGTGGAAGATCCAACTGGAGCAGGAGATTCGTTTGCGGGAGGATTTGCAGGGTTTTTATCCCAAAGCAAGGACTTAGATTTTGAAACACTTAAATTGGCGGTTGTTCACGGTACTGTTTTAGCATCCTTTTGTGTTGAGGGTTTCGGCACCTCTAAAATGGAAAAGTTAAACAAAGAAACAGTAGAGAAACGATTTAAAGAATTTAAGAAATATACCAGGTATTAAAGAAATTTAATCACTAACTTTAAAGCATCAATGAGCGATCATATTAAACACGAATGCGGAATAGCTCTTATAAGATTGCTTAAACCCCTGGAATTTTATCAAAAAAAATACGGCTCAAAATCATACGGAGTAAACAAGATGTATTTGATGATGGAAAAACAACACAACAGGGGCCAGGACGGAGCAGGGCTTGCAACTGTAAAAATTGGAGCGAAACCTGGAGAAAAATACATTTTTAGAGAAAGATCATCCGCCAAACAACCAATCCAAGAAGTTTTTACAAGAGTAAGTGAGAGAATAGCCGCTTCTGAAGAAATAGAAGGTAACGTTCCTTTTCAAGCAGAGCTTTTACTTGGGCACGTAAGATATGGAACGTTTGGTAAAAACAATATAGAAAGCGTTCACCCCTTTTTAAGACAAAACAATTGGACTCATAGAAATCTAATTGTAGCAGGAAATTTTAATATGACCAACAACCAAGAGCTGTTTGAGAACTTGGTTAAGCTAGGGCAGCATCCCAAAAGCAAAGTAGACTCAGTTACTGTAATGGAAAAAATAGGACATTTTCTTGATGATGCTGTACATAAAATTTATAAAGATTTAAAAAAAGAAGGTTTCAACAAACAAGAGGCTTCTCCTTTAATTGAAAAAAGACTCAAGATCAGCAAGGTTTTAAAAAAAGCTTCTAGAGACTGGGACGGAGGATATGCAATGGCGGGACTTTTGGGCCATGGTGATGCTTTTGTTTTAAGAGATCCTTCAGCAATTCGACCTGCTTATTATTACCAAGACGATGAAGTTGTTGTTGTTGCCTCAGAAAGACCTGTAATTCAAACAGTTTTTAACACAGCATTTGAAGAAATCAAAGAGCTTGAAGCGGGACACAGCATAATAATAAAAAAATCAGGGAAAACTTTGACCGTTCCTATTCTTGAGAAAAAAGAAAGAAAAGCATGTTCTTTTGAAAGAATATATTTTTCAAGAGGAAGTGACAAAGAAATATATTTAGAACGAAAAAAACTAGGAGAATTACTTTTTCCTAAAATATTACAATCCATAAACAGTGATTTAAAAAACACAGTTTTCTCTTATATTCCAAACACAGCAGAAACTTCTTTTTTTGGACTAGTCCAAGAAGCACAAAAATACATAAGTAGCCAGGCAATTGTAAAACTACTTGAGGAAAAACAAGAAATATCAAAAGAAAATTTAGAAAAACTTTTTTCATTAAAACCTAGAATTGAAAAGGTTGCAATTAAAGACGCAAAACTTAGAACATTTATTGCTGACGATGCAAATAGAGATGAATTAGTTGCTCATGTTTACGACATAACTTATGGTTCTATAAAAAAATCAGATACACTGGTTATTATTGATGATAGTATTGTTAGGGGAACTACTTTGCAAAAAAGTATTTTAAAAATTTTAGACAGATTAAACCCAAAAAAAATAGTAGTAGTTTCAAGCGCTCCTCAGATTAGATATCCAGACTGTTACGGAATAGACATGGCAAAAATGGAAGACTTTATTGCTTTTAGAGCTGCAATCGCTTTGCTTAAATCTGAGGGAAAAGAAGATGTTATTAAAGAAACCTACAAAGAATGTTTAAAAGAGCTTAAACTTCCTTCCTCAAAAATGAAAAACAAGGTTAAAAAAATCTATATTGACTATACAGATGAGGATATTTCTAATCAAATATCAAAACTCTTAAAAGAAAAAGAAATAAAAACAGACGTTCAGGTAATCTTCCAAACAGTGGAAAGCCTTCATTCTGCATGCCCAAAAAATCTTGGAGACTGGTATTTTACCGGAAATTATCCAACTCAAGGCGGTAATAAAGTTGTTAACCAGTCTTTTGTTAATTTCTACGAGGGCTCTAAAAAAAGAGCGTATTAAGCTTTTTCGTTAAACCTTTTTGAGACCTCGTCCCAGTTAATTACATTAAAAAATCCAGAAACATAGTCAGGACGTCTATTTTGATAATTTAAATAATATGCATGTTCCCAAACATCTAGACCTAAAATAGGATACCCTCCACAACCAATACCGTTCATTAGCGGATTGTCTTGGTTGGCCGTAGAGCAAACCTCAAGCTTTCCACCTTTATGAACACATAACCAAGCCCAGCCAGAACCAAATCTAGTTCCTGCAGCTTTGGAAAAGAGTGTTTTAAACTCTGCGAAACTCCCAAAAGAAGACTCGATTGCGCTTGCCAATTCACCACTGGGTTCACCTCCACCATTTGGACTCATGATATTCCAAAATAGAGAGTGATTAAAAAACCCGCCACCATTGTTTCTAACAGCAGAATTGTTTAAGTCCAGTCCTGTTAAAATATTTTCAATTGAGCTGCTTTCTAGATCAGTTCCTTTTATAGCATTGTTAAGATTGTTTGTGTATCCTGCATGGTGTTTGCCATGATGAATTTCCATTGTTCTAGTATCAATGTGAGGCTCAAGAGAATCAGTGTTATATTTTAATGCAGGTAGTTCAAAAGACATGTTGTATAGTTTTAAATTAAAAAATAGATACCATAAAAATAATTAATAATCGTGTATTTTTACTAGTAACTAACATTTTTTTTTGAATTCTAGATTTGACATAATAAACGCTTCTGCTGGATCGGGCAAAACATTTGCTTTGACCAAAAGAATTTTAATTAAAATACTTAAGTCTAAAGACGAAAATTATTTTAAAAGAATACTTGCTTTAACTTTTACTAATAGAGCGGCAGCTGAAATGAAAAGCAGGGTTTTAAATAACTTAAAAGATTTTTCAGAAATTCAGATTAAAGACAGCCCGACAGAAATGTTTGAGCAAGTAAAAAAAGTATTGGCGTTTTCAAGTGAGCAAATTATTATACTGGCTAAAGAAAGACTTAATCTTTTACTTCACAACTACTCTTTTTTTCAAATAGAAACTTTAGACAGTTTTAACCATCATATTGTTAGGTCATTTTATAAAGAATTGAATTTAGATCCAGATTTTAGAGTAGTAATTGATTCAGAAGAGATCTTAGACCAATCCGTTTCAAGAATTTTTGAAAACATAGAAAACGATGTAGAAATTAGTAGTCTTGTGAAGAATTTTTCAATAAAAAAAATCTCGGAAGGAAAGTCTTGGGATGTTGAATTTGATTTAAAAGAGTTTGCACAATCTGTATTAAAAGAAAATGAGATTAGTGATGTTGAGCAAATAGAAAAAAGTTCTTTAAAGGAATTTAAACTTTTAAAAGACAAGATAGAAGTAAAATTAAATAGCTTAAACAGCGAACTCAAGGCTTTATTAATAAACATTGAGAAAAATATTTCAAATCAAGATTTAGAAATTGCTTTTTCAAGAAATTCTTTTCCAAAATTTATTAAATCTGTACAAAACAACTCATTTAAATGGAGCTCAATAAAAAGCATCTCAACTCTATTTGAAAAAAACACATTAATAAATAAAAGTTGTTTAAAAAAGAGCCCTGACAAGCTAAACGTTTTTGTAGCAAATCTTTTTGAATTGTTTTTAGAACTAAAAGAGCTTCTGATTAAAATAAAAGTTTTGAACTCTTTTTTGTATTCATTAACACCGTCAATTCTTCTTAAAATAATAAAATCAAATTCTGAAGATATTCAAAAAGAAAACAATGAACTTTTACTCTCTAAATTTAACAAGCTTATTTACAAAGAAATAGCAAATCAACCTACACCATATTTATATGAAAAACTAGGAGTAAAGTTTAATGATTATTTAATAGATGAATTTCAAGACACCTCTAATTTACAGTGGAAAAATTTAATACCATTAATCTCTCATGCCCTAGAGTCTTTACAGGAAAACGAAAACCAAGGATCTCTTTTTTTGGTTGGAGACCCAAAACAGTCGGTATACAGATGGAGAGGTGCAGATCCAAAAATATTTGTATCACTTCTTTTAAATAAAAAAACTCCATTTAGTGTACAAAAAAACATAACAAATCTTCCTGTAAATTTTAGAAGCAGAAATGAAATAATAAAATTTAACAATTCGCTTTTTAAGCATGCATCAGGGCTATTGAACACAAATTATCATAAAAAAATATTTTTACAGGGCTCAAACCAGAAACAAAATAACTTTTCTAATGGACACGTGTCAATAACTTTTATAAATAAAGATTTTAAAAAAGAACAACAATTGGCGAGTGTGTTAAAAGAAACATTATCTCAAATAGAAAATTGTCTTTATAGGGGGTTTAAACAGTCAGAAATAGCAGTTTTAGTCAGAGACAACAAACAGTCGTCTCAAGTATCTGAGTGGTTAATTGAAAACAATGTTTCTGTTTTATCCCAAGACTCACTTTCAATAAACAACTCTAAAAAAATAGAGCTCTTAATCAATTTAATTAAACTAAAAGTTGACAACAACAATCAAGAAGCTAGAGCTATACTAATTGGAAAATTTGCCACATTAGTTCAACCTAAAGATTTGTTTGTTTTTTATAAAGAAAACTTAAAAAACGAATTTAAAAGGTTTCTTAAAAACTTAAACATTTTCAGCCTTTACAGGGCTTTTGAAATGTCTTTTTTAGAATCTGTAGATTTTTTCATCAAGGAGCTTAATATGGATTTGAGCAACACTGACCCATATATTTTATTTTTAAGAGAGGTTATATTCGAACAAGTTTCTCAAAACAAAAATAATGAAAAGGAGTTTTTGATTTTTTGGAAAAAAAACAACAAAAAAATTAAAATACCCTCAAGTAGTTCAAAAAACGCAGTACAGGTCTTAACTATTCATAAAGCAAAAGGCTTAGAATTCCCAGTCGTTATCTATCCCTTTGTTGACTCTGTGACTCACAGAAGTGCTGGAAAAAGAAACTGGCTTCCTGTTTTCGAAGAAAATCTTTCAAAAAAAATTTTAATTCCTTTCAACGAAAATTTTAGAGAATACTCTGACTCTTTCCAAAAGGAATACGACAATATAAGCTCAAATGAGGAGTTAGACAATTTAAATTTATTGTACGTTGCCCTTACTAGAGCGGTAGACGAACTTCATTTGATTTCAGAATATCCTAAAACAAAAACTATTAATTCTCACAATCAAATAATCAGAGCTTTTTTAGAAAATTCGGGAGAATGGAAAGAGGATCTCGACAAGTTCAACTGGGGAAAACCAGTTCATAAAGAAAAGTTGAAAAAAAACGAAAGAACCCCTTGCTTTAAAGGATATGAAACCAGATTTTTTCAACCCACCCCGGACACTAAGTTTTTAAATGAAAAAATTGTTTTTGGCAATGTTTTTCACGAATTCATGTCAAATATTGAATTTGAAACCGACTATATCAAAGAAAAAAACGAGCTAATGCTCTCAAAATCAGTTGATAAATCCATCGCTAACAAGGTTATAAAATTATCAAAAAGCGTTATTGATCACCCTGACTTAAAAGAATATTTTTCAAAAAACAACTTAGTTTATTGCGAACAAGAAATTTTCACCGAGTCTAATAAAATAATTAAGCCAGACAGGCTTGTTTTTTTGGATTCTAACAGAGTAGTTATTATAGATTATAAAACAGGAGAAAAATCTACAAAAGATCAAAAACAGATTGTGAAATATCAAAAAACTTTAAAAAAAATGGGCTACAAACTAGAAGCTTCTGTATTAATTTATTTAGAAAATTCGATAGACATAGTAAAAGTTAAATAGAACAAAATTTTTTTTTAAACGCCTATATCCTATAAATTCATTAAGTTTGCACTACAGAATTATAAAAAATATTATTCAATGAAAAAATTAGTTAAAGTATTATCAGTTTTTGTTATGATTTTTTCAGTTAGCACCATGCTAGCTCAAGACAAAAACAATAAATGGCAGTTCGGTATAGGAGTCAATGCAATTGACTTTCATCCCGTAGGAACTGACTCGTCTGACAATCCAACTGGCGGACTGTTTAGTGAGTATTTCAATTTCGACGAAAATTGGAACAATCCGTCAACACCTGTAAACACAGTAAGCTTAATGAGATATGGAACCGAAAACGTTTCATACGGATTTAGAGCATCATTAAATTCTATAACTCGCCTTGGAGATCAGAGAGCAAGAATTAGCCCTACTTTTTTAGGAAGTCTTGATGCCGTTGTAAACTATAATTTACCCCTAACATTAAAAGTTGGTAGCGTTAAAATGAATACTTTTATTGAAGGAGGGACTGGTTACACTTGGTTTGGGAAAGAAAGATCACACACTCTAAACGGTGGATATGGACTAAATATTCCAGTTTCTGAAAAAATGTCAATTAAAATTAACACAACTTACAAGCACGCTTTCAACGATATGCAAGCTTTAAAAGCTCACTTTCAGCATAATGTTGGTGTAGCCATTAATTTTGGAGGCAAAGACTCTGATCGAGATGGTGTTTATGACCAATACGATGATTGTCCAAACACAGCAGGTTTGCCAGCATTTAACGGATGTCCAGATAATGATGGAGACGGGATAGAAAACAGTAAAGATTCTTGTCCTGATGTTGCAGGTTTAGCTCAATTTGATGGCTGTCCAGATTCAGATGGAGATGGAGTACCAGATACTAAAGACGCTTGTGTTAACGAAGCAGGTTCTGTTGAAATGAATGGTTGCCCTGACTCTGATGGAGATAGTGTAGCAGACAATGTTGATAATTGTGCTGATGTAGCAGGTCCAGCGGATAACAACGGTTGCCCGTGGCCTGATTCAGATTCAGACGGTGTTCTTGATAAAGACGACAAGTGCCCAAATGCAGCAGGTTTATCAGCTTATAACGGTTGTCCAGTCCCAGCTAAAGAAGTTATGGCACAACTTAATTCAGTTGGAGCTATGATACCGTTTGAATTAAATAGAGCAGAACTAGGATCAAAGGTTAAGGGAATGCTAGGAGATGTTATAGGAATCATGAACAATTACCCTAAAATTCCATTTATGATTGAAGGTCATACTGATTCATCAGGTCCAAAAGCTTTCAATCAAAAACTTTCAGAGCTTAGAGCGATGTCTGTAAAAGAATATTTAGTTGAAAACGGAATTACTTCTTCAAGATTAATGACTGTTGGTTATGGAGAAGACAAACCAAGCGTTTCAAACAACACAAGAAAAGGAAGAATACAAAATAGAAGAGTTGAATTTAAAGTAATTCCACCACCTTCTAAGTAAAAATCTTTTTTTCTTATTAATAACAAAAAGCGTCTGATTTTTCAGACGCTTTTTTTATTTTTATATGGATGACGTATTTTTTAAAAAAAGTAATAAACGATATTAATCTAGAGAAATCAGATTTAAAATCAATTTGTTTTATTCTGCCCAATAAAAGATCCTCTTATGAGCTTAAAAAATATTTATCTGAATCAACAACAAAGCCTGTTTTTGCTCCAAAGATTAACTCTATTGATTCATTAATTAAAGAAATATCAGGGTTAAAAGAAATTAAAAAAAGCTACCTAGAGAATGAAGTATATCAACTTTATAATCAAGCAAAAATACCTGGCTATAAGGAACGGAATTATGACACAGCTGTAGTTAACTCTTTTTTAAAAGATTCATCAGAAATTGAACAGAACCTTTTAAATGTCGAAGATGTAATGCACGAATTAATTGAGTTTAATAAAATAAAACACTGGGGAGAAAACAATCCAAGCATAAACATTAAACAAGAATTTTTAAAATCCCTTACAAGCATTTACCAGGAATTTAAACAGAAGCTCAACACACAAGGGCTTGGCACAAAAGGAATGTGTTACAGTGAAGCGGTCGTTAATCTTGAGCACTATAAAAAAGCGAATACAAATAAAAGATTCTTTTTCATCGGTCTTAACGCACTTTCAAAAGCAGAAGAAATTATCATCAAAGAATTAATTGAGATTAATTCTGGGGATATATTTTGGGACATTGATTCTGCTAGTTTTAAAAACAACAATCATAGCGGTTCTTTTCATATCAGAAAGTACAGAAAAAAATGGAATTTCTATTCCAAAAACAAATTCAAATGGCTAAATAATGACTTTGATTCAGAAAAAAACATAAGCATAATTGAAGCTCAAGGTAATGTTGGGCAGGCAAGAGAAGTAGGAAGAATACTTTCAAAGCCAGAAAATTATGGTACAGTAGGGACGGCGGTTGTGTTAGGTGATGAAAATTTAATGTCACCTATTTTACAATATTTTCCTAAAAACTTAAATAAAGACTCGGTCAGTTTTTCAGTTCCAGTAAAAGAATCAGGAATAAAAAATTTAATTTCTAGTTTGTTAGATTTAAAAACAGAAAAAAGAAACTTCAATTCAATAACACTAATTAACAAAATTTTAAATAGCAATGTTTTGAAAAAAACCTTTGGAAATAAAGCTCCAGAGCCAACCAAGCGGTCTTTTTTAAAAAAACCATTTTCTATTAAGACAAGAACAGAGAGGGTTGCCTATAGTATTTCATTAAAAAAATGGGAAGACAGTAGCGAAGTTTTATTTGAACTAAACACTATTTTACAATTTCTGATTGAGGAGGGAAAGCTTAACGAGTTTGAAAGCCAAGAACTAACTTTAGTTTTATTAGAGTTAAAAGAAATTGAACAACTAAATAGTAAAAAAACAATAAATCTATTAAGACTTAAACATCTGATAAATTCTTTTATCAAAGAAATCAGCGTAAGACATAAGCCAAATAAAGATTCTAAAATTAATTTTATGGGACTTTTAGAGTCTAGGGGCTTAGATTTTGAAACCGTTATTTTTACCTCAGTTAACGAAGGTGTAATGCCAAAAGGGAGAGACTATGAATCGCTACTTCCTTTTGATTTAAAAGTTAAATACAATCTACAAACTCACAACGATAAAGATAGAGTTTATAGTTATCATTTTTATCGATTAATACAAAGGGCAAAAAATATTTTTTTGATTTATAATTCACAGGAAGAAGGATTGAAAAAAGCAGAAAAAAGTAGGTTTATATATCAACTTCAGCTTGAAAAAAACAGAAATCACAAAATAGAATATTATAAGGCTGAATCTAATTTTGAAAATGAAGTGACAATAAATTACTTTAAAAAAACTCCCTCGGCTTTAAAAAGAATAAAAGAAATTTCCTTAAAAGGATTTTCCCCATCTTCTTTAGAAACGTATATAAAAAACCCAAAAGAGTACTATTTTCAAAAGCTATTAAAATTAAAAAAGGAAAAAACTAATGAAGGTTCTGCAGATCATAAAACAATAGGCTTAATTTTTCATGAAACAATAGAATCTTTATACAAACCTTTTATCGGGAAATATTTAGAGAAAAAAGATTTAAAAGAAGTTTTACAAAACATTAATAAAACTCTTAAAAACTCATTTTCTGCAAACAATGAATTGTTTAATTCGGGTAAGAATTTAATACTTTTTGAAGTCATTAAAAGCGGGATACGGGTTTTAATTCAAAACGAATTAAACGACTTAAACAGTGGAAGCAAAATAAAAATAATTGCTCTTGAAAAGCCAATAAAAGGAACCTTAAATCTGAAAAACAGTACAAAGGTTTCAATTACTGGAGTTATTGATAGAATTGATGAAAAAAACGGAGTAGTTCGAATTATTGACTATAAAACAGGATTAGTTAGCTCCAGTAATCTGACAATTAAAGACATGGGCTTGATTTGTAGTGACACCTTAAGAACAAAAGCAATGCAGTTAATGTGCTATGTTTGGATGTATCATAAAAGCACTAGATGTGAAAAAATTTCAGCAGGAATAATTTCCTTTAGAAACTTAAGCAATGGAACTATGAAATTAAAAATTAAAAATTCACAAACAGATTTAATAGACAGTTCCAGTATCGTTAGTTTTGAGAAAGAACTAGAAGGATTAATTAGTGAAATTATGGATCCAAAAATAAATTTTAAAGACTCAGAGGTCTAAAACTCAACCTCAACTAAAACTTCATTTCTTCTGTTGAAAACTTTATAAGGACTATTGTAAGAAAGCACTACAGGTTGACTGTTCAAAATCTTAAAATTTTCAGCTTGAAGCTTATTTAATAAGCTAGAATGATTTTTTTTAATTTTTTCTGAGTTGGAATAACCGCCATATGTTATTGCCGCATAATAACCAGGCTTAGAGTTATAAACCTCGATATTTTTATCATTTGGAATAGCAATATTTTCTAATGAATATTTGGAAGGCAATACAAATTCCATAGTAGACTTGTTGTTTTCACTAGACATATGAACAGGTGTTGTCATTGCAATTTTTTCACTTTTATCATTTTTTCCGCTGATATATTGAAATAATTTTGAAAACCCACCTCTTGAGTTAACTTTTGCCATTAACGATGGGGGATAAAAGCGTATTTCGATATCTTCTATTTGTTTGACGACTTCATATTTTTGGGTTTCGTATCCTTGAGAAAACATAGCGATTGATAATAATAAAAATAAATATTTGATCATAATTAGACTCTTGTTAATTTAATTGGAAATATTTTTCCCGAGTTCCATTGGGGAACATAAACATTCCAATCATCATCAATACAAACATCGTGCGGATTTCTAAAACTTACATTATCGTGTACTGGTCGTTGAAGTAAATTGCCAATATATTTTGGAGAGTTTCCACCAGGCATAGAAATAACCTTATAGTTGTTATCTAGAATAGCTAACATTCCGTCATAACTTCCCCAGTCTTTTGTAACTATAACAGCAAAAGCCAAATAACCGTCTTTAATTACAGGCCTGCAAATATAGCACCCAGGCATCTTAATTGTTTCTATCCATTTTCCATCCAACGTAAACCTTTTAAACTCGTTTTTTGATCTTGAGGTGATCAGTAAAAAAGGATTTTTAGAATCTCTAGTATCAATAGTTACGCCATGGCAACAATCGAATTGATTATCGTTATCTCCGCGACCACCAAAATGACGAATGTAATTTCCCGAATAATCATATTGAATAATATAATCCAAGCCATATCCGTCTGCTACATAGAAATCTCCATTTGAAGCCACTGTAATTTCTGTTGGCTTAAACATGGATTTTGATGTGTATTTTGAAATTTCTTTAGGGGCTTCAAATTCAAATATTTTTTCTCCTTTTAAAGTTGTTTTACAAAATTTATTATTGTCGGGATCGGTGACATATAAAAATTCATCTCCCCCCTCGTTTGAAAGCGTTAAGCCATGAGCGCCAGGCAGATTTAGATTATAAGAGTCTAAAATTTTTCCATCTCTGTTGTAGACTAAAATATTGTTTTTAACATGAGTAGTAGTCATGTAAAGCTTGTTTCGACGGTCAATTACCATTTCATGACAATGATTAACAGGATGTTTATAGATGTCTTGAGAGCTCCACTTTTTGTCTAATTTAAATTTAAAATCTCCGTGACCAATAATTTTGTCATCTAAAAGATTGCTAGTAAAAGAAAGTGAAGATGTTGAAGCAACACTTGCTAAAACACCTTTTTTTATAAAATTTCGTCTTGAGTTTCTCATAGTCATAATTAAAGGTACAAGATTTATATAACAAAAAACAGAACAAAAAAGAAGTGAGTGGCGCTACCTCCAAGAACAAATAAATGCCAAATGGCATGCGAATATTTTATTGTTTTTGATGAATAAAAAAAAGTTCCAAAAGTATAAAGTAATCCGCTTGTTACTATCAATGCCAAGCCATTAAATTCTATTAAATCAATAAGGGTATTAATTTTAAAAATTATTAACCATCCCATTGCTAGATATAAAAAAAGAGAAAACTTTTCATGTTTACCAGTATAGAACAACTTAAAAAAGGTTCCTATAAACATTATTGCTAAAACCGCTACAAAAACCCCAATTCCAGAATCATTGTAGAGTGTGATTAGGCAAATAGGGGCGTAGGAACCTGCGATTAAATAAAAAATACTTATGTGGTCTAATGTTCTTAATTTTTTTTTAAGTTCGACGTTTTCTACGTAATGATAAAGAGTAGACGAAATGTAAACAAACAACAAACCAAATTCGAAAAACAAAATACTAGCAAGACTAAAAGAAGATAAATTGTTGTTAGCAAAAATTAATAACGGAAGGCCAACAAGACTTAAAACTATTCCTATAAAGTGAGTTAATGTATTCCAAAACTCTTCTCTTTTAGTTTGATCCATACAACTTCAATATTTTTGTAATAATTTTTCTTCTTAACACCTTGTTATTATTTCTCGGAAAGACATCCAAATTAAAAACTTTTTTTGGCTTCTCAAAAAAGTCTAGGCCCTCAATCAAATCTTTAAAGTTGTGTGGCGTTTCTCCTTCAAACACAATTGTAATTTTCTCTCCAAATTCTTCATCGGGCACCCCCATAATAACAAAAGGAACTGAAATTGCTTGGCTTAGTTTTTTTTCTAATTCTTCAGGATAAATTTTTATTGCACCTGAATTAATAACAAAGTCTACTCTTCCTTTCCAAACAAATCTTTTTTCAGAGATTAGGTTTACAACGTCGTTGGTTATAATTGGTTTTGTTAAAATAGAATCGCAAAATATTTTAAGACAATTATTTTTTGTTTCAAAACGAACGCCTTTGAGCGCGTTAAACTCTTGTTCCCCTTGGCTGACATGCTTTAAGGCAATATGAGATACTGTTTCAGTCATACCGTAAGTCTCATAAACATTGGTTTTCTTTTTATAGAGAGTTTTTTTTGTTTTTTCGTTTATTGGCCCTCCACCTACAATAAGAGTTTTAATTTTATCTAAGTGCTGTATAGAATGCTCCAATTGATATGGTGTAAATGCTACAAAATCAAATCTAAAAGAAAATGTTTTCAAAGGATTCTTTGAAGGCTTTATTAAGTAAAGGTCTAGCCCCAAAACAAGAGCTCTTACTACCATCATTTTTCCCGCTATATAATCCAAAGGCAAGCAACAAAGAGCTTTATCTCCAGACTGTAAATTTAAAAACGCACCTGTTCTTTTGGCTGATAGAATCATTTTGCTTTTAGACATGTGTAGTGTTTTGGGAACGCCTGTTGATCCAGAAGTTTGTAACTCTATAGTTGAACTTTTGTCAGTCCATTTTCTTAGAAATTGAAAAAAATAGTTGTGGTTAATTTTTGTGGTTGACAATAAAGATTCTAATGAGTAAGAAACACCATTTAATTTAAAATTAGTATCGTAAAAATGCGAACTCATTATAGTAATAATTTTTTTTGATGATCAAATAACGAAAGATCCCAGTTGTTTTCTGTAGAGTATTTTAACTGTCCTTCTTTAATAACGTAAGGCGATGAAATATTGTTAGAAAAAAGCTTCCCTGTTCCAAGCCCTTGTTTCATGTTAGTTGTTTTTTTGTAAACCCACTGAGCAATTGCATTAAGTCCAATATTACTTTCCAACGCACTAGTCGCCCACCATTTTACATTACTATTTTCTGCAATAGTAATCCAGTCTTCACATTTTTTTAACCCTCCTAAAAGGCTAGGTTTTAATATTAGGTATTCCGGATTAATTAATTCAATCATTTTCTGCTTTTCAGAGTCCAAAACGTTTATTAGCTCCTCGTCTAAAGCAATTGC
>CAJQMK010000081.1 GCA_905479415.1 uncultured Flavobacteriaceae bacterium
TTAAAACTATTGATTTAAGTGGAAAAACAATAGTTCCTGGATTTGTTGATACCCATGCCCATGTAAGGGTTTCTAGAAACATTCACAAAGCAGAAACATGGTCGTTTGCAGCTAATTTAGCATATGGCGTGACCACAGTTAGAGATCCACAAACTGGAACTACTGATGTATTATCTTATGCAGATATGGTTGATGCTGGTTTAATGCATGGTCCAAGGATTTATTCAACTGGGCCTGGTGTTGGTTATTGGGGTTATAATTTAAAGAGTTTAGAACAAACAAAAGATGTTCTTAAACAGTATTCTAAGTACTATAACACTAAGACTATAAAAATGTATAGAACGGGCAATAGAAGACATCGACAATGGATATTGATGGCTGCTAAAGAGCAAAAACTAATGCCTACAACAGAAGGAGCACTGCATGTTAAGTTAAACATAAACCAAATGCTGGATGGATATCCTGGTCAAGAACATAATATTCCTATTTACCCAGTTTATGATGATTTAATTGAAGTTATGGCTAAATCAAAAATGGCCTATACACCAACTTTATTGGTCTCTTATGGTGGTCCATGGGCTGAAAATTATTTCTATGCCACAGAAGATGTTCAAGGTGATAAAAAATTAAACTACTTTACCCCAAAAGCACATTTAGATGCAAAGTCAAGAAGAAGAAATGACGGATGGTTTCATAAAGATGAGTATGTTTTTGAAGAGCAAGGAAAATTTATAAAGGATTTAGTTGAAAAAGGTGGAATAGTTGGAGTTGGTTCTCACGGACAACTACAAGGCCTTGGTTACCATTGGGAACTTTGGAGTATGCAAGCTGGAGGACTTGATTTACATGATGCGCTAAGAGTAGCTACAATTATAGGAGCTGAAGCGATAGGTCTTGAAAAAGATTTAGGAAGTATTGAAAAAGGGAAATTAGCAGATTTAGTTATTTTAGATAAAAATCCTTTGGACAACATAAGAAATTCCAATTCAGTGAATATGGTAATGAAAGATGGGAGATTATACGATGCTAATAATTTAGATGAAATATATCCCAAACAAGTAAAAGCAGAATTTAATTGGAAACAAATAGAGCCTGTAAACTTGCCTGGAACTAAAGATTAAATATTCTGAAAATTATAAAATACATTCTGAAAATTATAAAATGGAGCATCTTTGCTTTTATAGCATTTGTCCTTACAATTTTTATATATTTTGAATTGAATGAGATCCCTATTTATAATCCAAAAGTTGCATATAAATTTATATTAGGCAAAACTAATTATACTCAATATGAAAATTTAGCTGAAAAGCTAGGCTATTTAAAAACAGACAAATTATTGATTCTTCACGCTGATGATCTTGGATTGTCTAAGTCAGTAAATCAGGCCAGTTTCAAGGCTCTTAAAGAAGGATTAGTTAATTCAGGTAGTGTTATGATGCCATGTGATTTTATTAGTGATGTTGGTAATTTTGCTGTTAATAATCCAGAAATTGATTTAGGACTTCATTTAACGGTAACCAGTGAATGGAGAGATTATAAATGGGACGGGGTAGCTAAATCAAATTTAATTTCTTCAATGATTGATAAAAAAGGTAATCTTTTTGAAAATAAAAAAAAGTTCACCTTAAATGCTTCTACCAAAGATTTAAAAAAAGAATTACAAGCTCAAATTGATTTAGCAAAATCGATTGGAATTAAACCAACTCATATTGATAGCCACGAAGGAGCCTTATTCTTTGATCAAAATATTTTTAAAACTTATTTAGAAGTTGGAGAAGAAAATCAGCTTCCCGTTTTTGTGCCTAGTGATGTTGCTGTGCACTTTGACAAAAGTTTTCCTAAACCTGAAAATGTGGTGATAGTTGAAAATTTTCATATGGCTCTTCCAAGTTTAGAATTTAAAGATTGGAACAATTATTATATAAATATAATTGAGAATCTAAAACCAGGGCTTAGTGAAATCATAGTTCATTTAGGTTATGACGACAAGGAAATGCAACAAATTACCGTTGAGCATCCTAATTATGGTAGTAAATGGAGAAACTTGGATATGGAAGTAGTTTCTAGTGAAAACTTTAAACAGGCATTAAAAGACAACAATATCAAATTAGTTACTTGGAAGGAAATAAAAAATATTATTTACTAAATTTATTTTAGTTTGTAGTTATAAACCACAACAGCAGCTAAAGCTGAAACAAATGCTGAAATAAGATAAGGATAATCGATGAAAGATAAATTACTGTGCATCAAATAAACAACAACAAAACTTACAATTGAGAGGATTGAAAAAATTACAAACAAAAACCATTTTAGTATTTTCATATTAAAGTAAATATACAATTAACCGATACAATAACAGAAATTAAAGATTAAATCTAAAAAATTATAGTTGTAGGTTCCCATGTAACAGGATTGCTTGAAATATCATTTAAAGAACTAACTATTTCTAATGATTTAATATTAATTTTAATTAGAATACAATCGTTATCCAAATCTTTGTAATATGGTGTCCAGCTGCTTTTCCAATACTTTTGTTTTTGACTCAGTTCATTAATAAGCACAGCTGAACCATTTATAGAAACGTAGCTATTTGAATCTTTGGAAATAAAAGTTAAAGAAATACGATCATTATTTATTAAATGAGAAACCTTTCTCGATTTTGGATTAGTGACCAAATAAATTTCAAAATTATTATTATAAATATAAGGATCCATAAGCCTAGATACTGGATTATTATTTGAGTCTAGTGTGGTAAAAACACATGAATTAAAATTATTTAAAATAGAATTAGCAACATCTTTTGTGTTTTTTTCAGAATACTCTTGAGAGTAAATAATTGATGAAACAAATATCAATAGTATTGAAAAAAAGTGAAATAGGTAGGTCTTAGAAAACATAGAATAATAGATTAGATCGAGAGGTTTTTCCCTGATTTTAACCAAAAATATATAATTAAAAACTAATAGTTGTCAACAGTTTTGAAAAAATATTATTTTTTCTACTCTGGCACACCTCTATAAAATTTCGAATTTAAAAAAATTTAAATTTTAAATTTTAAATGTAGTTAAAATACTGATTATTAGTGTTTTAAATTTTAATTTGCATTTGAATTATTCTCTTAATTTTTTAGTTTTAAAATCACAAAATTAAAAAAGAAAAAAAGTAATTAACAAATTTATTTCCCAGAGAAGAAAATATTCTACCAGATAAGAATTATTTTTTATAGATTAGTGTAAATTAATGTTTAACTAAAAACCAATACAATGGGATACAAACACACAAACAGTAAAGGAAAATCTTACTTTTTACATTCAAAGGATGTAGAATTAAAAGGAGGTAGAAATCAAACTATCTACTATTTCGCAAAAGACGAAAGACCAGAAGCATGTGACTTACCTGCTGGAAAGCAAGTTGTAGAAAGTCCAAAAACTGGATTACCATTTGTAAAAGGAAAATAATCATAGATTATTAACCAAAAATTAAAAAGCCTGCTTGTAATACAAGCAGGCTTTTTTTATTTAAAATTTAATAATTTATATTTTATTTAAATCTGTACATGACCAACTTTAGGTTCACCTGGTTAATCATTTCTCGAGTTTTAGCTCCATTACTCCACATCATTCTATCAGTAAAAGTAACTTCATTCCAAAATTTCTCTCTTTCTGAATCAGATAATTCTTTTCCCATCATATCTAAAGTAACGTGAGTAATATCTTTATTACCATTTTCACTAGAGGACAAAACTCTATTTAGTTCCCACCACTTTCTGGATCCATTTAAAATTCGTTTATTATGCCATTTTTTATAAAAATCCATTTCATATTGCTCGTAATTTTCATCAAGTTGTTTAAATGCATTTAACGTAAGAACTGTACCGATTTCAAGATCTCCAAAAAGCCAAGTTGTATTATCTAATCTTTCAAGTTGATAAAAATTTCTTGTTCCATATGGACCTTCTTCCCAAATTTTATCAAATTTTTTCTTGGACAACTTACTGTAAACACTTCTGCCTAATTTATAAAAATCGACTTCTTTGTTCATTTGGATTGAATCCTGATAAAAATTCATTATTAAAAAATCAGGTTGATTTTCAGCATTTTCATCACCATCAACAGGAACTACTTCAAAAATCAGCCATCCTGTTTCTAAATCATCTTTAATTGCTTGCTCATGTATTTTTGACCAAAACTTTTCTAAATCCAAATATGCTTCGTGCTGCCCTTCTTCTAGTCTTACAGATGTGTAGGTAATCACTTGGGAATATGTAATTACAGAAAATAAAAGTGTAATTAATAAGTTAATTTTTTTCATAAAAATATTTTTAAAGTTATGGTTACAAATCTATAAAATAATAAACATTCTAAAAAGCATGTTTATTGTTTTTCACAAGATTCGTGAACATCAGAAATGAAAGGTTTTATATGAATATGTTCTTTTGGAATTAAAAAACTAGCTAAAAGCTCTAAAAACATAGCAATGAATGCTATTGTTGCTGTTATATAAGCCTGCTCATATAAAGCAGAAATAAATTCCAATAAATGAAATAGAGAATGTATCCTAAGTCCTATTCTAACTAGTTTTACAATAGTGTTTTTCATTTATAATAAATTAGGTGCTAAACTAATTATAAAGTGCTAAACGAAAAAATTAACAGCAGGAACAATTTTCACATGTACAAGCTTGACAAGTGCATCCTATACAGCTTCCTTTTTTACAAGTGTCGCATTCGCAATTACAGTTTGATTTCATCATTGTTAATATATTTAACATAAATATAGTTTATTTTGATTACCTAAGGTTTTCAATTTAAATGTTTGTAATTTTAGAATAAAAATTCATGTTTAGACTCGTTACAATATTAATTTCATTAATTCCATTTTTATGCTTGGGGCAGTTAGATCCCTCTAAAAAATACAGTGTTAACACTATTGCTTTTTATAATGTTGAAAATCTGTTTGATACAATCGACGATCCTAAAACTTTTGATGATGACAGAACACCAAACGGAAGGGACAAATGGACAGAAGAAATTTACCTAAAAAAATCAAAAAATATTGCAAGAGTAATTTCTGAAATTGGAAAAGACATTGTAGGAACTTCACCCTCTATTATCGGTCTTTGTGAAGTTGAAAACAAGAAAGTATTAATTGATTTAATTAATAATGAAGAATTAAAAAATCAAGGATATGGTATTGCTCATTTTGATTCTCCTGATGAAAGAGGTGTTGATGTAGGTTTACTTTTCAGAATAAGCAGATTTACACCAATATTTACAAAAGCATACTCACTATACTTAAAAAGAGATAATGGAGAAACTGATTTTACAAGAGACCATTTATTGGTTTCAGG
Source organism: uncultured Flavobacteriaceae bacterium (assembly GCA_905479415.1). Taxonomy (GTDB): domain Bacteria; phylum Bacteroidota; class Bacteroidia; order Flavobacteriales; family Flavobacteriaceae; genus MAG-121220-bin8. The sequence goes on from CAJQMK010000081.1 coordinate 5,350, forward strand.
TTATTTAGATAATGAACTAATTCATTTTATTGTTAATCATTGGCCATCCAGATCTGGTGGAAGAATGAGAAGCGAAAAGGGAAGAATTCTAGCTGGTCAATTAAATAGAAAAATAATAGATTCTATATTATCTACAGATGCTAAAGCCAAAATTATTAACATGGGTGACTTTAATGACAATCCAACTGATAAAAGCATAAAACCCACATTAAAAACTGTTTCTAATAAGTCAAAAATTAAAAGAAATGAGCTATTTAATCCTACAGAAAAATTATATAAAAAAGGATTTGGAAGTTATAATTACAGGGGGAAATGGGATATGCTTGATCAGTTTATGATTTCAAGCGAACTTTTAAAAAATTATGGCAACTTCTTTTTAAAAGCAGGTATTTACAATGAAAAATATTTAATTAATCAAGATGGTAAGTACGAAGGTTATCCATTTAGAAGTTTTGCAGGAGGAAAGTTTTTAAATGGGTACAGCGATCATTTTCCAATATATATGCTACTGGCAAAAGAACTATAAAATGGATAATTCAATACAAATTTTTATTACTGGAGGCACTTTTGATAAGAGTTATAATTATAAAGATGGTAGTTTGTATTTTGAAAAGACACACCTTCCAGAAATGTTAAAAAGAAGCAGATGTCGATTAAACGTCTCTGTTGAAACACTAATGATGTTGGACAGCTTGGAAATGAATGAAACTCATATTGAACAAATAATTTCAAAGTGTAAAAATTCTAAGTGTAATAAAATTATTATAACTCATGGAACAGATCGAATTGTGAAAAGTGCCCAAGAACTTGAAAAAGCTAAATTTTTAGAAAAAACTATAATTCTTACTGGCGCAATGATTCCATACGCATTTGGAAGTTCGTCAGATGGTTTTTTTAATTTAGGATGTGCACTATCTTTTGCTCAATCTCTTTCAAGCGGTGTTTACATTACAATGCAAGGCCAATATTTTTTTCCTAATAACGTTAAGAAAAATAAACATAAAGGAATTTTTGAAAAAATAAATTAATCATTTTTGTCTGATAGATTATATTTTTTATTAAGTTCAAAAACTTTGTCTGCTGAGAAAGATTTTTTATTAATTAAGTCGAGTTGGTGATCTAATAACTCTACTTTTTTGTCAATTTTATTTTTGATATTATTATATAAATCAGATGCCTCTGAACTTAAATTATTAATTTCAATTAGATCAATAACATTATTCATTTCTTTCATTACTGCTTTCATTTGATTTGGCAGCCAGCTTATTATAGGTGTGCCGCCAGTTGCTTTTGCATATTTAGTGTTAGCCATTATATACTTTTGTACAAACTGCCAATGTCCATTTCTAAAATGATATATTTCTTCTAAGACACCTAACAAATAACACAAGCCTTCAGAATTATTTTGCTTAGACAATACAAATGAAATTCCTTCTTCACTCAGTTCATTTACAGTATCTTCTAAATCTTTAAAAAATTCCTGAATACATTTGGGTCTGTAACTTCTTAAATCAATTAAATACTTTGTCAACTCGTTTTTAGGATAGTGTTTTATTACACCGCTAAAAATATCCTCCATTGGAATTATATCATCCTGAGCACCTGTCTGTCCTCTGAACTGTTTAGGCTCATCCCAGACACCCTCATATGTTACTCCACTACCAAATAGTTCTTCATTTCCTTTGACTCCCATAATAAATACTCTAAAATCATTATAGTGATTCCATCTTGAAGCTTTCCACATCTCTTTTCTTCTACTGTTCATTAATTTCATTGTTTGGTAATTTTCTTTCAAATAATTAACTGAACTAGTTAAATTTCTTTCTTTTAATGCATGTAAAACATTAATAACAGATCCTACCAAACTTGGAGAATGTTGATTAATGTCTACATGTAGCATAATAAATCCAACTTCATCAGGCTGACCTGAAAAATGTACACACATTTCTAAATTTGACCATTTATGATCTCCTGATTTATTTATTTTTTTATAATTTCCAAGAGAGTAAGCATAATGATAATCTAACCAAGGATATACGTCTAATTTATTTGAAACAGCTACGAAAGGTTGAGCAATTTGAATAGGAAGAATATTTTGAGCTTTACCATAATCTCCAGTTTTTCTATAATGCTGAAATGAAGGTTCTAAAGTATAAGCTGAAGCTAAAAAACAGTATCCCCTATATAAAGCCTGTATTAACATAATATCTGTTTCACTAGAAACTTTTTCAAAATAATTAGGTAAAGATTTAACGGCTTTATGAATAGCACCAGGTTTATCCAAATAACCAGATTCATTATTAATTTTTACTGGCATTCTTTCTAAAATATTTTGAAGTACAGAATAAGTTTGAGGAAGTCTTTCTAAAGGAATTTTTTGTGGTAAAAAACCATTTTCTTTACTAACATTAAAAAACCCATCAGAATATGTTTTTTTAATAAAGGCCATAATATTTGTTGTTTAATTAAATATAGCAATTCTTGTGATGTATGTAATTGATTTACTAACTTTAAGTGATAACACTTAATTTTATATAAAATGGGGAAATTACAAAAAGATGATCTTTCAAAATTAGGACACAAAATTAATCAGTTAAAAAAAAGAATTTCTAGAACAGAAATTAGTGGAAATACCGAGAAAGTAGAATTTCGAAAAATGCGAATAAGTAAAATAAAAAAACATATTAAAGAGATTATTTCAAGAAAGAAAAAAAAATGAAAAAACTGTATTTACTTTTATGTGTATTAGGGATAATTCTTCCTTACTATCACTTAATAAATTTTTTATTAGACAATCAATGGTCAATGGATGGATTCTGGAATGATGTTTTTTTTGGAACACATTCAGTTTCAATGATTGCAATGGACCTCACAGTAGCAGCATCTACTTTTCTTGTTTTTTTAATATACCAATCAATTACAAAAAAAGTTAAAATCACAAAATATATAATTTGTCTTTGCTTAGTTGGATTTTCTTTAGCTTTTCCGCTGTACTTATACGATACACACGATAAATAATGGAATTTGATGATGCATTTAATCATTTAAAAAATGATGAAATAATGTCCTTTTTGATAGACAAATTCAAAAAAGACATAACACTTATTGACAGATACGAAACTGATTTTCCTAAAGCTATTGCTTTACTGATAATAGAGCAGCAGGTAAGTTTTAAAGCAGCAATTACAATAAAAAAAAGATTCTTAAGCCTTATAAATAATAAAAATTCAAATCAGATTCTTGAAATTGAAAATGATGAAATGCAGTCTATTGGAATATCTCACAGAAAGGTAGATTATATCAAAAACACGTATTTGTTTTTTTTAAACAATAAAACGGACTATTATAAAATAAGTCAAAATGAAGTAGTAAAAGAATTAACTAAAATAAAAGGGGTTGGAAAATGGACAGCAGAAATGTTTTTAATCTTTATTCTATTTAAAACAAACATATTTTCTAAAGGAGATTTAGCGCTAATCAATAGTATAAAGGTTAATTATAATATAAGTCAACTTTCAGATCAAAAACTGGATAATCTTATAAAAAAATGGAGCCCTTATAATACAATTGCCTCACTTTTACTTTGGAAATCGATTGAAGAAAAAGTTTTTTACAAAAAAAATGAGTAATAAATAGCTAAAATGATCAAAATGTGATCAAAAATGATCAAAATGTGATCAAAAACGATCAAAAACGATCAAAAACGATCAAAATATAAGTTTCTTAAAAATTAATAATTTTTTTAGAAAATATTAAAATCATTTTTTTAATAAAAAAGGTCTAAAATCATCAAAAATTTAGCAAAAACAATCAAAAAAGTGGAAAATTGATCAAAAAAACATTAAAAATGGTTTTTTTTAAAAAATTAAATTAAGGCAATTTATGGCCTAAATAGGTTTCTAACATTCTAAACCAATCTATTTCGCTTAAATCAATACTTAAAGAATTTTTTGCAGCATTAATTCTTTCAGTTTTTACGGTTCCAATTACAGGATGAATTTTTGATGGATGTTTTAATATCCATGACAATAATAATTGATCTTTTGAAGCATTGTATTTTTTCATAAGCTCTTCTAATAAAAAATGAATTTTTTTATTATTTTCATCCTTATCCTTAAATATCGTCCCTAAAGGGCTCCAGCTCATAGGAATTATATCATTAACAAACATATAGTCTAATGATGAATCAAACAAAGGTTTATTATGGGATAAAGAAAACTCTATCTGATTAGCACTAACCTTAGATTTAGTAGAAATTAAATCAGTTTGAATATCCGTAAAATTTGAAACTCCAAATGAATTTATTTTTCCTTGAGACAATAAAGTTTCAATAGCTTTAGAAATTTCGTCAGGGTGCATTAGAGGACTAGGCCTATGTAACAAAAATATATCTAAATAATCTGCATTTAAATCTTTGATTGATTTTTCGGCACTAAATATTATATAATCCGAGTCATACTGATAGTGTTTGACTTTATTTAATCGAGTTTCTCCGACATATTGAATACCACATTTTGAAATTAACTGAACTTCTTCTCGTTTAATACTCGAATTTTTAAAAGCTTTACCAAACTCCATTTCAGTTGTATAATCTCCATATATATCGGCATGATCAAACGAAGTAATCCCTTTTTCTAAATTAAAATGAATTAATCTTTCCATTTCATTTTGAGAAAGCGAACTTCCCCATTTGCCCCAGTTCATACAACCTTGTATAATTCTTGAAAAATTAGATTTCATTTGAAATTATTTTTTATTAAAATACTAATTAAAACTGACTTACATTTGTGAAAATTTAAAAAAATTGATTGCCAATTACACTAAAGAATTTCGCTATAATTTAAAATTATCATTTCCTGTAATGCTTGGAATGTTAGGGCATACATTTGTGGCGTTTGCCGATAATGTAATGGTTGGTCAACTAGGTACAGCAGAACTGGCTGCAGTTTCTTTGGGTAATAGTTTTGTGTTTATAGCAATGTCTTTAGGAATTGGATTTTCAACTGCTATTACTCCGCTTGTTGCTGAAGCTGATGCATCCAATAACATTTCAGAAGGCAAGAATGCATTCAAACACGGTTTACTTCTTTGTACTATTTTAAGCGTTTTACTTTTTTTAATTATTATATTACTTAAACCTGTAATGTATTATATGGATCAACCCAAAGAGGTTGTAGAATTGGCTATTCCTTATTTAAACTTTGTTTCTCTTTCACTAATTCCTCTGATAGTATTTCAGGCATTAAAACAATTTTCTGACGGACTTTCTAATACCAAATACCCAATGTATGCCACAATATTGGCTAACGTAATAAACATAACATTAAATTACTTTCTAATATTTGGAACATTTGGTTTTCCTAAGTTAGGAATAACTGGAGCGGCTATAGGAACTCTTATATCAAGAATTATTATGGTTTATTTTTTATGGATGATTTTCAAGCACAAAGAAAAATTTAAACCTTATATAACTGGATTTAATTTTAGAAAAGTTGAAAAAAAAATCACTAATAAACTATTTAATTTAGGATTTCCATCTGCTCTTCAAATGTTTTTTGAAGTTGGGATTTTTACTGCTGCTATTTGGTTAAGTGGAGTTTTAGGAAAAAATCCACAAGCAGCAAATCAAATAGCCCTAAACTTATCGAGTATGACTTTTATGATAGGAATAGGTCTTTCGGTTGCCGCTATGGTAAGAGTTGGTAATCAAAAAGGATTAAATGATTTTGTTTCGCTTAGAAGAATTGCGTTTTCTATTTTCTTTTTAACTTTTTTAATTGAAATTATTTTTGCATCATTTTTCTTGGTGTTCAGAGACTGGCTTCCAACATTATACTTAGATCAAAACACCCTTGTAAATATAAATGACAATAAAGAAGTTATTATTATTGCTTCCAAATTATTATTAGTAGCTGCATTTTTTCAAATTTTTGATGGACTACAAGTAGCCATTTTAGGAGCGCTGAGAGGACTACAAGATGTTAAAATTCCTGCTTTTATTACTTTTGTATCTTATTGGATTATCGGTTTTCCAGTTTCTTACTTTCTGGGGTTACATACATCACTTGAAAGTATAGGAATATGGATCGGACTTTTCACGGGTCTATTTGCAGCCTCAATTTTACTTTATTTAAGATTTAATTATTTAACAAAAAAATTAATTAGTAGCAAACCCTAAATCCAAACATCGTTCTTAGCTGTTAAATTATTTGAATCTTCTTCGCCTGTATTAACAACCCCTTTTGGTTCAATTAACATAATTTGAGATTCTTCTTTGGACTTAGGTTTATGTTCAACTCCAGCAGGGACTACAAACATTTCTCCTTCTTTAATTTTAACAAACCCGTCTCTAAATTCGATCTCAATTTCCCCTTTAATAACTATAAAAGTCTCGTCAGTTTCTTTATGACTATGCCAAATGAATTCACCTTCAATTTTTGCGATTTTAAATTGATAATCGTTCATTTCAGCTATGACTTTTGGCTGCCATTGTTCACTAAATAATTTATACTTATTACTAATTTCTATCGAGTTGTAATCCATAATCAATCTTTTTAAATAGTATTTTTTTTTAAAGTTATAATTAAAATAAAAAACATTTTTTAAATTTGAAAAAAATATAAAAATGAGAACACGCTCAATGCTTAGATCTGGAAATCCATCTTTAAATTCAAAAGTTTTTGAAAACCTGGAAAGACCAAAAAATGGGCCTCTAATTCGTGATGATGTGATGACCATTCAAGGAACTGTAGACAAAACAGGTATTTCACTAGCGCTTCTAATATTTGCCGGTTACTTTGCATACGTTCCTAATGGATTAATGTTCATGATAATTGGAGGGTTAGGAGGGTTCATTGTCGCGATAATAACAGTTTTCAAAAAAACTTGGGCGCCTATCACTGTTCCTTTATATGCAATGCTTGAAGGGCTTTTGTTAGGATCTATTTCTTATATGTATGGTCAGATGTTTGAAGGTATTGTTCTAAATGCTGTAATCTTAACAGTTTCTATTTTAATCTCACTCCTATTTGTTTATAAATCAGGGCTTATTAAAGTGACTGAAAACTTCAAACTTGGAGTTGCTGCTGCTACAGGTGGTATAGCGTTAGTTTATTTGTTTAGCATTATTGGAGGGTTTTTTGGGCTTAACTTTTCATTTCTAGATTCAACTAATGGTTCTTTAATGAGTATAGGAATAAGTTTATTTATAGTAATAATCGCATCTTTAAATCTTGTAATGGATTTTGATTTCATTGAGGAAGGCGCAGAAAGAGGGGCTCCAAAATATATGGAATGGTATGGTGCATTTGGCCTTTTAGTTACGCTTGTTTGGCTTTACCTTGAGATCCTAAGACTACTTGCTAAATTAAATTCAAGAAAATAATATATTAAACTAAATCTGAGTTCATAACTTTGGTCCATACCGATACAAAGTCATTTACAAATTTTTCTTTATTATCATCTTGAGCGTAAACTTCAGAATAAGATCTAAGTATGGAATTAGATCCAAAGATAAGGTCAACAGCGCTAGCGGTCCATTTCACATTTCCTGAACTTCTGTCAATTATCTCATATTTATTATTACCCACAACACTCCACTTATTATTCATATCCAATAAGTTAACAAAGAAATCATTTGATAAAACACCAATTTGATTTGTCAACACACCATCTTTACTACCTCCGTAATTAGTATCTAACACTCTCATTCCGCCTACAAGTACAGTCATTTCAGGAGCTGTAAGTCCCAACAGTTGTGATCTGTTCAGCATCATTTCCTCCGTATTGTCTTTGTGATTCTCTTTAACCCAATTTCTATATCCATCCGCTAATGGCTCAAGATTTCCGAAAGAATTTTCATCTGTCATTTCTTGAGTAGCATCACCTCTTCCAGATTTAAAAGGCACGTTAATATTGTATCCAGCTGCTTTTGCAGCTTCCTCGAGTGCAGAGTTTCCTGCTAAAACAATAGTATCTGCTAAACTAATTTCAAATTCAGATGCAATTGGCTCTAAGACAGACAAAGTTGTCGCTAAACGTTTAGGTTCATTACCTTCCCAATTGTTTTGAGGTGAGAGTCTAATTCTAGATCCGTTTGCGCCTCCTCTTAAATCTGATCCTCGAAAAGTTCTAGCACTATCCCAAGCGATCGTAATTCGATCAGAAATAGAAAGATTTGATGCCGTAATTTTAGTTTTCACATCCTCAATATTGTAATCTGATTTTCCAGTAGGAATCGGGTCTTGCCAAATTAAATCTTCAGACGGAAAGTTTGGCCCAATATATCTATTTCTAGAACCCATATCTCTATGAGTTAACTTAAACCAAGCTCTAGCAAATGTTTCTGAGAAATATTCTTGATCATCTTTAAATTTTAATGAAATTTCTCTATAGATTGGATCTTCTTTCATCGCCATATCAGCATCCGTCATTATTGGATTTTGTCTAATTTCAGGATTGTTTGCATCAACAGGTTTTTTATTTTCATCAATACTAACAGGTTCCCATTGCCAAGCTCCAGCTGGACTTTTTCTTAACTCCCAATCATGACTAAATAGCATGTCAAAATAACCATTATCCCATTTTGTTGGGTTAGTTGTCCATGCTCCTTCCAAACCACTAGTTATTGTGTTAGCTCCATTACCTTTAGGATTAATCCAACCAAATCCTTGGTCTTCAATATTAGCCCCCTCAGGTTCAGGACCTAAAAGACTATCGTCTCCGTTACCATGAGCTTTACCTACAGTGTGTCCACCGGCAGTAAGCGCGACAGTTTCTTCATCATTCATAGCCATTCTTGCAAAAGTTTCTCTAACGTGAAGGGCAGTCTTCAAAGGGTCAGGCATACCGTTAACTCCTTGAGGGTTAACATAAATTAAACCCATATGAGTAGCTCCTAATGGCTGTTCTAGTGTTGAAGGGTCTTCTAAATTATCATAACGCTCTTCACTTGGAGCTAAAAATTCATTTTCAGAACCCCAATAAATATCTTTTTCTGGATGCCATATATCTGTTCTTCCGTAAGAAAATCCAAAAGTTTTAAGCCCCATACTTTCATAGGCAATATTACCGGCCAAAATAAATAAATCAGCCCAGCTAATATTATTTCCATACTTCTTTTTAATTGGCCAAAGTAGGCGTCTAGCTTTATCTAAATTACCATTGTCAGGCCACGAGTTGAGCGGAGCAAATCTTAAATTTCCTGTTCCAGCTCCGCCTCTTCCATCTCCAGTTCTGTATGTTCCAGCGGCATGCCATGCCATTCTAATCATTAATCCACCATAATGTCCCCAGTCGGCTGGCCACCAATCTTGTGGCTCAGTCATTAAATCATGCATTTCTTTTTCAAGTGATTTAAAATCTAAATCTTTAACAGAGTCTCTATAATTAAAATCATTTCCAAAAGGATTTGATTTTGTATCATGTTGATGTAGTATATCCAAATTCAATGATTTTGGCCACCATTTTGTAACTGAATTTTCTTGAGTCGAGGTTGCACCGTGCATAAATGGGCACTTTCCAGATGAATTAGAATCGTTTTGCATGTTATTTGTATTTAATATTAAAAGCTTTGTTATTTATAATGATAAAAATAAAATAGACGAATATAAAAACCTAATAATAAAAGTTAATTTTTTTTAAAATATGGAATTAAATTATTCGAAAATCATTGATAAAATTGAATCAATAGACCCTGTTAAATATTCACAAAATCGAAATTTTGTTGATGGTTCAGTAACTAAATTATCACCTTACATTTCAAGAGGAATGATTTCAACTAAATATGTATTTGAAAAAATTCTTGAAAAAGAAATTCCATTTTGGAAAATAGAAAAATTTATACAAGAATTATGTTGGAGAGATTATTGGCAGCTAATTTGGAAACGTGAAGGAAGCCGAATTGATTCTGACTTAAAAACAACTCAAGTTGGAGTAACTAATCATTCAATTTCAAAGTCAATTGTTGATGCTAATTGCGGTATTGAGGCTATTGATGACAGTATAAATAAACTTTATAGAACTGGCTATATGCACAATCATAACCGAATGTATTTGGCCTCAATAGCTTGTAATGTTGCAAAAAGTCATTGGCTAAATCCCGCGAAATGGATGTACTTTAATTTGTTTGATGGGGATTGGGGAAGTAATGCTCTTAGCTGGCAGTGGGTTTGCGGAAGTAACAGTAATAAAAAATACTATGCTAATCAGGAAAATATTAACAAATATTGCTACACTGTTCAAAGAAACACATTTCTTGATACAGATTATTCTAAGTTTGAATCACTACCAATTCCAGAGAATCTAAAAGAAACTGAAAATTTAAAACTATCAACCAAATTACCCGAAAATAAAATTTTAAAAATCGATAAAAACAATCCTACTCTAATTTATAATTACTACAATTTAGATCCTAAATGGAGACAAGAAAAAAACTATAACAGAGTTTTTCTTTTAGAACCTAAGACCTTTGAAAAGTACCCTGTTTCTTCAAAATGTATAGACTTTGCAATTGAATTGTCCAAAAACATAAAAGGCATTCAAATATATGTTGGCTCATTTTTTGATTTAGTTAAACAATATGATATCAAAAATACTTTCTATAAAGAACACCCCTTAAATAATTATCAAGGAATTGAAGATTCTAGAGACTGGATATTTGAAAGTCATGAAAACATAAAATCTTTTTTCAGTTATTGGAAAAAGTGTAAAAAAGAATTAAAAATTAAAAACATAATAAAATGAAAAAATTAACTCTATTACTGTCATTAATTATTGTCTCGTGTAGCTCATCTGATGAAGAATTTGAAGTTGCTGAAAGTACCCAGTTTAAATATATTAACTATATGACTTTAACAAACGAAAATACTGGTGGTGGATCCCAAAAAGCATATTTAAGCTCTGGAGTTACTGAGGAACAAGCTTTGTTTTGTTATTGTAATGAATTATGTTCTCGCGAAATAATTTCTGTTTATGAGATACAACGTAACGAAGGAACAAATGAAATTAGATATAAAATAAATCCATCAGACGATTACAAAACGATATCCTACAAAGATTGGTGTACTAAGTACAATTAATTGTATCTTGAACTTCAATGTCAAGACCAAAACAAGAGGAATATACTTCGTTTTTTAATAATTATATAAATCTAACAACAGGAAATAATTACAATGAATTAATAAAAAATCATGATGAAATTATTTGCGATTTTTGGACTAAAATTCCCTTTGAAAAATGGATGTATTCTTATGCAGATCACAAGTGGTCAATCAAGCAATTATTTCAACATGTTATTGATACAGAAAGAATTTTAGCTTTTAGAGCGTTATCAATCGCTAGAAAAGAACCTCATCCTTTGATGAGCTTTAATGAAAATGAATATGCCAAAAATGGAGATGCCAAAAACAGAGATCCTTTATCAATGATTAATGAATTTCGTTTTCTAAGAAAGTCCACAAACCATCTTTATGATTCATTTAACAATAAAGAAAAAATATTAACAGGCAAGGTTGTTGACAAAATAATTTCAGTTAATGCTTTAGGATTTATTATAATTGGCCACTCTCTTCACCACATAAATGTTTGTAAAAAGCATTACGGCGTTTGATTATTCTCAATTAAAAAAAGAAAGAACTAGTAATACTGAAAACGCCCAAATTAATAATAACTGAAAACTAATTTTAATTTGTCTTTTTAAAACTTTGACCAAAAAATAAATTGAAATTCCTAATTGACCTAAAATACTTGGTAATAATACAAGCTCCCCAATAACGCCAACCATAACATAATCTAGCTTTAAATAAAAAGAAAGGTAAAACAGAGATATGATTAAAATCAGAAAATAATTTATATTTTTTAGTCCTGTCCTACTCATATATTATAATAAATTAAAAATAAAATTAAATAGATTAATAAATAAATTCTATAATAATCTCTTGTCTTTGTGTAATTAGAATTTTCAGGGAACATGTTTGAGAAAAGTGCAATTATTTCTTTAACAAACAATGGTTTAATATTAATTTTCCAATCGTTAGTTTGATATACAATTTTTCTAAACTTACTTCTAATAAAAGAGCTTGGTATCCCCCAAATAAATAATACTATCAATAAAACTGTTTTTAAGCTCATTTAAATAAATTAGGGAAAAACATATTTGTAGTCATTTGGTATTTTTTATAATCTGGCCTTTTAATTAAAGAATAATATTCTGAGGGTACAGCACCTGTTAAAAACACTAAAGTTTGATACATCAAGAAAGAAATATAAATAAGAGAAATCAAAACTCCAATAAAAATATAGATTTCTTCACTGAATATAAGAGATGAAAAACTAGCCAGAATAAGGGCATTCCAAATCATCCACTCAGAAAAATAATTTGGGTGTCTTGTATAATTCCATAAGCCCACATTACAAACTTTATTCTTTAAATTATTTTTTTTTGCATTAATCAAAAACGCTTGTTTTTGAATGTCTGCTATATGCTCCAATACAAAAAAAACTATCCATAAAACAAATCCAATAATTTCAAAAATTGAAAAATATTCATGACTATTATTAGAAATTAAAATTGCCGGGATAGCAAGAAAAGTTATGTTAGCAAAACATTGTAAAAGAATCTCAAATTGTATAGAAATTCTATTGTTTGTGAAACCTTTTTTTTTCCATCTAATTCTTTGAAATTGATATCTAGGAAGTTCTTTGTCTAAATATCCTTTTTTTAATAAAACCAATGCTCCTAAACCCATTCTAAGTCCAGCTATTAAATAAAGAGATGATATAATAATTTTTCTGGGCGTATAGCCTTCACCAAAAAATAATGCTATTATCCCAATTGATATTAATCCGAAAGGCCAAGCAATATCGACATATGACATTCTTTTAGTTAGAAGAGCCGGAATACAAGCTGCAATTAAAAAAACAGAAAGTTGAGCTACGAAATTGACAATCAAGAAGTTTTGAAATTTTTCAATTTGAAAAAAAATAATAAATACAATTAAAAATAAAATACTAGGAATAAATCTAGATTTGAATTTGTTAAAATTTTCAGACATAATGCTAACACTCTTTATGATAATTATCTAATTTAAGATAAAACTTCAAGTAAAAAAATAGTTTTAACTCATCTAAAATTTATTGCATTTAATTATTAAATCAAACAACTAAAGAAAAAAACTTAATTAAAAAATAAAAGAGTTATTTTTAAGTAATTAATAATCATAAGGTTATGAATATTCAAAAAAGGATAGAAGATTTGTTTTCAAGAATTTTTTCTGAAAAAGTAATTAAAAAATTTGAAAAATATATTCTATATCTAGCGTCGTTAGGCTTTGTAATTCACTTAACTGTAATTCTTTTAAACAACTACAATCTAATAGAGTTATCTGTTGTTGGAACTAACTTATTTTCAAACCCAATTTCAGCATTGTACACTCCGTTTTCTTTTATATTAGTTTACGAAGCTTTTTTACTTATTTATTATATCCCAAGGTCTTTTACAACTGCGGTTGGAAAACAATATCAAATAATATCCTTAATAGTAATTCGAAAAATATTTAAAGATATTCCTCTTGTTGACTTAAATGCAAACTGGATAGAAAATTCAAATAATCAGCAACTAATTTTTGACCTTGTTGGAGTATTAATAATTTTCTTTTTGATTTATTTATTTAAAATAACTAAAGAAAGACTCCCCATTAAAACTGTATCCGATAAACTAGATCGTTTCATTGCATCAAAAAAATTGGTCAGCATTGTGCTTTTGCCGACTCTATTTGGAATATGTATTATGAGTTTTGTTAATTGGTTTAGTGGAGTATTTATAGAGGAAACATTTGACGAAAATTTAAATAATCTTTTCTTTAATGAATTTTTCACAATATTAATTTTAGCTGATGTATTTATACTTTTACTTTCATTTCAATACACTGAAAGATACAGTCAATTAATCAGAAATACTGGATTTATTATCTCAACAATTTTACTTAGACTTTCATTTTCAGTTTCTGGTTTAACCAGTATTCTTTTAATAATTTCAGGTATTATCTTTGGTCTACTTATTC